>DASYCJ010000022.1:0-23742 GCA_036500225.1 Gammaproteobacteria bacterium | reverse complement strand
GTTCGAATCCCTCTGCCCCGACCAAATGGATCCTGGCACCGGTTTTGTGCTGAGACGACGAAGCGCCCGTAGCTCAACTGGATAGAGCACCGGCCTTCTAAGCCGGCGGTTGGGAGTTCGAGTCTCCCCGGGCGCGCCACTTCGAGGCGACGCGGGGTGAAGGTCGCGGTTGCTATGGTGGGCGTAGCTCAGTTGGGTGAGCGGCGCGAGCCGCGAACGACCCACCAGGGACGGTGGGGCTGGTATTTGGAAGCGGACCCACTTAACGCCAGGATGGCGACTACAGATTTACTATGGTGGGCGTAGCTCAGTTGGTAGAGCCCCGGATTGTGATTCCGGTTGTCGTGGGTTCGAGTCCCATCGTCCACCCCAAATTTTGTCGAAGAATGATGGTTGAAGAATCCTCTGGTGGGCCGTTAGCTCAGTTGGTAGAGCTGCTGACTCTTAATCAGTAGGTCGTAGGTTCAAGTCCTACACGGCCCACCAAAGGATTCTTGTTCCAGGTCGTAGGTTCACGTTCGCCTTCGCGATCGATCCCATACGGCCCATAAAAAAGCCCCTCGCAGGGGCTTTTTATTTTCTCTTCGCTTCGGACTTCACTTTCGCCGCCAGGTGGTCCCACCGGGACCATCTTCGATCACGATCCCCGCTTCATCCAACTGCACACGCAGGCCATCCGCAGCCTTCCAGTCTTTGTTGGCACGGGCAGCCCTACGGGCAGCGATGAGCTTCTCCACTTCTGCAGCCGGCAGCCCATCGCCCTTCTCGGCTCCGCCTTGCAGATACAGATCCGGATCGGACTCGAGCAGCCCCAATACGCCACCCAGTTCCTTGAGCAGGGCCGCTAAAGGCGGCGCCTCGGCGGGCTTGGTGTCCCGCAAGGTATTCACTTCCCGCGCCAGATCGAAGAGCACACTCATGGCGATGGGCGTGTTGAAGTCATCGTCCATGGCAGCGGCGAAACGCGTGCGGTATTCACTGTCCTTGGGCGCCTCGGCGGCAGGCATCTTGCGCAGGGCGATATATAGGCGTCCTAGGGCAGCCCGCGCCTGATCCAACTGTGCGTCGGAATAATTCAGCGGGCTGCGGTAGTGACTGCTGATGATGAAGTAGCGCACCACTTCCGCCGGGTATAACTTCAGTACGTCCCGCACCGTGAAGAAGTTGCCCAGTGACTTGGACATCTTCTCGTCGTCCACGTTGACGAAGCCGTTGTGCATCCACAGGTTCACGAAGTGGTGGCCTGTAGCGCCTTCGGATTGGGCGATCTCGTTCTCGTGATGAGGGAACATGAGGTCCATGCCGCCGCCGTGGATGTCGAAGGTCTCACCCAGTGCCACGGTGGACATGGCTGAGCACTCGATGTGCCAGCCGGGGCGGCCGGACCCCCAAGGCGAAGGCCAGGAAGGCTCGCCGGGTTTGGCACTCTTCCACAGCACGAAGTCCAGAGGATCCTTCTTAGCGCTGTCCACTTCCACCCGCTCGCCGGCTCGCAGGTCTTCCAGGCGCTTGCCGGAAAGCTGGCCATAGTCCGCGAACTTGTTCACGGCGTAGAACACATCCCCGTCCGAACCCTGGTAGGCGAACCCCTTCTCCACCAGCTTGCCGATCATGGCAATCATGGCTTCGATGGATTGGGTGGCCTTGGGCTCCAGGTCCGGCGGCAATACCTTGAGGGCGTTCTCGTCTTCATGCACGAAGCCGATGAAGCGCTCCGTGAGGGTCTGCACGCTCTCGCCGTTCTCGACGGCGCGCTTGATGATCTTGTCGTCGATGTCGGTGATGTTGCGGACATAGGTGAGCTTGTAGCCACTGCCTCGCAGCCAACGCGCTACCATGTCGAAGGCCACCAGCATGCGAGCATGGCCGATATGCATGTGGTCATAGACCGTGAGCCCGCATACGTACATGCGCACCTCGTTGGGGCGCATGGGTTTGAAGGTCTCTTTCTTCCGGCTTAGGGAGTTGTGGATCTCGAGCATGTCGCGGATGTTACAGGTTCGCGCTGCTGGCGCGGTCAAATCGGGCTTCGATGCGTCTGGGATCCATCAAACGCCATAAGCGTTCCATCTCCGGGCCGTCGAGCCGGCCCGTGAGCGCCGCGCGCAATGGCTGGTAGAGGGCTTTGCCGGACAGGCCGGTGGCAGCCCCCACCGCCTTGGCGAAGGGTTTGAACTCCGGCGCGCCCTGGCGCAGCACGCCCAGCACAGCATCGAAAAACCCCCTACCGGCCTGGCGTAAGACTGCTTCGGCTTCAGGGCCTGCAGGAGGCAAGTCGCCGTAGACTACAGCGGCCCATTCCGTTCCCTGCAGGGGACGGGTCATGTTGCCACGCACTGCATCCACGAAGGCTTCCTGGGCGGTGGCCGGCACCTGGCCTTGTAGCCCGGGCTGGGCTGCAAGCATCCAGGCCCAGAGGTGTTTCCCATCTGCGCGCCGCACCGCCTCACCCTGCCAATGGTCCAGCTGGGTGTGATCGAAGTGGGCCGGTGAATGTCCGAGGTGGCTCACATCGAAAAACCGAGCTAGCGTTCCAAAGTCAGCAAAATCGTTGTCGGTATAGGTATGGCCGAGACGAGCGAGATAGTTGAGCAGAGCTTCCGGCAACACACCTTCAGCGCGCAGCTCCCGCAGGCTGCCACCGCCCTCGCGCTTGGAGAGAGGCGCTCCCCCCTGCCCTACGATCAGCGAGAGGTGCGCGTAACGCGGCGCCTTGAGACCTAAGGCTTCCAATATCAATAACTGCCGCGGCGTATTGGCGAGATGATCTTCACCCCGCAGTACATGAGTCACACCCATGAGCGCATCGTCCACTGCGTTGCTGAAGAAGAAGGCCGGGCTGCCATCGGCGCGGCGCACGATGAAGTCGCCGATGTCATGGTGGGCGATCACCTGACGACCTCGCACCATATCGTCGAACACGGTCTCGCCCTGCTCCGGCACCCGGAAGCGCAATGCGGATTTGAGGCCTTTGGCGAGGCGGGCCTCGATCTCTTCGGTACTGAGCTTGGCGCAGGTACCGGCGTAACGGGGCGGCTTGCCGGCGGCGAGCTGGGTCTTGCGGGAGACTTCCAGTTCGATGGCGGTGCAGAAGCAGGGATAGACCTTGCCCTTGTCCGCCAGCTGCTCGAGATGACCATCGTAGAGTGCGGTGCGTTCGGACTGGCGATAGGGCCCCTTGGGGCCGCCCACGTCCGGGCCTTCCTGCCAATGCAAGCCAAGCCAGGCCAGGTCGGCCCGCATCTCGTCTTCATGGGACCTCAGGGATCGGGCTGCGTCCGTATCCTCGATGCGCAGGATGAAATCACCACCGTCGCGCGCCGCCAGCAGAGCCGAGAACAGCGCCGTGCGGGCATTACCTATATGGATCTCGCCGGTGGGGCTGGGGGCGAAGCGTGAGCGGGTGTTCATTCCCTGACATTTTGCCTCAAAGCTGCTGCGCTTGGCATAACTTCGTTGCGGTCTGGCTCACACTACTCACGCACACAAGAGTGCACTCCGGGTACTCGCCTCCCGCGCCTCATTCTGCCGGCGCTCGCGACGCTTTGAGGCTGCTTTTTGGGGCTCCAAAACCGGAATTGCCCCACTTCACCCGGCGCCTATATGATGAAGACATCCACCACGGGGATGTCTCATGCGCGTTCTTCTCTTGACCCTCTTGGCGTTAAGCCTTGCCGCCTGCAGCCAGGCTCCGGTGCAACCGGCGCCCACCAGTGCACCGCCCCCTGCGCCCGAGGCCTCGCCTTATCCGGTACCGCCTCCTCCCGTCGCGCCGCCGCCGCAGGTCCAGCCGCCTGCACCGGCCGCGCCGGTGATCCCCCAGCCGGTCGAAGTGCCGGTGGACAAGGATCACCGCGAGGTGCTGATCCACACCAACTATGGCGACATGGTGCTGCAGTTGGACACCACCCAGGCCCCGCTCACGGTCAAGCACTTCCTGACATACGTGAAGATGCGCTATTTCGATAACAGCGCGTTCTATCGGGTGATACCCGGCTTCGTGATCCAGGGTGGGGACTACACTTCCAGCCTCGAGTATCACGCCGCCAAACAGAAGCCCGTACCCTTCGAGTCGAATACCCTCGCCAACCTGCGCGGCAGCGTGGCCATGGCCCATGATCAGGATCCTAACAGCGCCAACACTGCGTTCTTCATCGACTTGCAGGACAACATCCAGAAGCTCAGCCCCTATGCCGGCAACCCCGGTTACGTGGTGTTCGCACACGTGGTGAAGGGCATGGACGTAGTGGACAAGATCGCTGCCGTTGCGACCCACAGCGTCGCGCTGCTGAATGCGCCGCTGCCCTTCGATGACGTGCCAGTGAAACCGGTGAAGATACTCAAGGTGACGTTGCTGCCCATGGCTTCTGCCGGGAAGCCGTGACTACCTCGTCTGATCGGATACCGAACCACTGATTGGGGATCGCCATGCGCGTATCGCTCACCGCTCTCTTGCCCCTGGTCTTGCTGGCTGCTTGCAGTCAGGCTCCGGTGCAACCTACACCTGCCCCGGTCTCAGCGCCGGTCCCAGCTCATGCACTGGTGAAGATCGAGACCAATTACGGCGACATCACCGTGCAGCTGGACGGGTCACGCGCGCCCTTCTCGGTGAAGGACTTCCTCACTTATGTGGATGAGCACTATTACGATGGCAGCAGTTTCTATCGCGTGGTGCCCGGCTTCGTGATCCAGGGTGGGGACTACACCTCCGACCTCAAATTTCACCAGCCCAAGCATGCCCCTATCCCCAATGAGTCAGGCAACGGCCTGAGCAACCTGCGCGGCACCATCGCGATGGCCCGGGACAACGATCCCCACAGCGCCAACGCCACCTTCTACATCAACCTGGTAGACAACCGTAAGTTGGATCCACGACCGGACCGCTGGGGCTACGCGGTATTCGGTCAGGTGGTGAGCGGGATGGACGTGGTAGATAAGATCGCTGCCGTCCCCACTGGCAAGGTGACCCTGGACGATCCGGACCATGACAGCTTCGACGACGTACCCACTCAGCCGGTGACGATCATCAAGGTGACGCTACTATCCGGCGGAAACCCGTGACCATCCTGCTCATCTCCGACCTGCATCTGGATGGATCGCGGCCGAAGATCACCGAACAGTTCCTGAAGTTCCTCAAGACGGAGGCGCGCAGCGCCTCCGCCCTCTACATCCTCGGGGATTTCTTCGAGGCCTGGATCGGCGACGATGACGACGATCCGCACCATGCCAAGGTCATGGATGGACTCAAGGAACTCACCCAGGCCGGGGTGCCGGTGTATCTCATGCACGGCAACCGGGACTTCCTGATAGGCAAGAGATTCGCGAAACGTACCGGCGTGCAGCTGCTAGACGACCCCACGGTGATCGACCTCAACGGCAGCCCGACGTTGCTGGTGCATGGCGACGCCCTCTGCACCGACGATGTGCAGTACCAGAAGGCGCGGGTGAAGATGCGCAGCTCCCTGGTGAAAGGCATCTTCCTGGCCATGCCGCTCTTCATGCGCCGGGCTTACGCCGCGAAGCTGCGTCGCGACAGCCGGACCCATACCGCTGGCAAAGCCGACTACATCATGGATGTGAACCAAGGCGCTGTGGAAGAAGCAATGCAGAAGCACGGTGTCACCCGCATGATCCACGGCCACACCCACCGACCAGCGATACACCGCTTCAGGTCAGCCGACGGAAAACAGATGGAGAGGATCGTGCTGGGAGACTGGTATGACCAAGCCAGCGAACTCAGATGGGATGAATCGGGTGGGACGCTCGCAGACGTGCGCGTGACCAACGGAAAAGCAGACTAGAACGCGACTTCGGCTAAGACATCAGCTTGCCGAGCGGTCCGTAAAATTGAGTTACTACAGAAATAAAATCAACGACGAATTGCAGAACAATTATAAATACAGCAACGCCGCTTGCGATGATCTTGAGCTTAAATGGGGCAGCCCAAATACAAGCGATTACCACATAGATCACGCACGAGTATGCGTATAGCGTGTAGAAGATTGTGTCGTCCGGACTTGGATCATTGCCATTTTTCAACCATACGCCATATGCAGTACATACACCGATGGACACGACGGCGACGGCAATGATATTGGAATCGGCCGATCGCGCAGGCCAGAAACGATTCCAATATATGCCTGCCATCACCCATGCGAGGACAACGACGGTCCTATGCATGACGGAGACTTTTAATTGAGGGGATGCCGGTAAAAATTCTCTCAAGTAAGGCAACGTCTGATAGCTATAGATGGGGAATAAGCATATGAGCAGGATACCCGCGATCCAAAGGCGGCGGTCGACACCCAGCCATGTCACTTGCATGTCAGCTTGCACATCACTCTACCTAGTTAGATCGGAATTCCGCTATGGAATCTGAGTTCCCTGTCCTCTGACCCGATCAACTCCGCTTCCGCCTCTCTGAATACCTCCACTCTCTCATCTACATCATCGGTCCCGTACTTCTCCGCCATGCCGAGATAGAGCTTGAAATGCCGAGCTTCCGCGGCATGCAGACCCCGGTAGAAAGCTGCCAGTTCCTCGTCCAACTGAGGCACCAGGGCAGCGAAGCGTTCGCAGGAGCGGGCCTCGATGAAGGCACCGATCACCAGCAAGTCCGTCAGACGCTCCCGGTCGCCCTTGCGCAGCCTCTTGCGCAGGCCCTCCGCATAACGGGCCGCTGTGAGTGGCTTATGCACGATGCCCCGGGCACGCATGATGCGCGTGACTTGTTCGAAGTGGCGGAGCTCTTCGCGAGCCAGCTTGGAAAGCCCTTCCTGCAGATCAGGCAGGCGTTCGCCATAGCGGAACATGAGGTTAAGGGCCGTGGCCGCCGCCTTCTTCTCACAGTTGGCATGATCCACCAACAGTAGTTCCTGCTGACCGCGGGCAGCGCGCAGCCAGGCATTGGGCGTGGCGCAGCCCAGCAATTCCCCAGGGGTCGCGGGCGATGTACTCAATCTACGATCAACTTCACAGGCATGTTGCCACGGGTGGCGCGGGAATAGGGGCAGACTTGGTGGGCTGCTTCCATGAGCTTCTCGGCTTCGGCCTTGTCCACGCCCGGGAAGGAGCCATGCAGTTCCACCGTGAGGTCGAACTGGCTCTCTCCGGTCTTGTTCAGGGTCACGTGGGCCGTGATGGAGACATCCTTGAGAGCCACCTTGTCGCGGCGCGCCACGAAACCCAGTGCGCTCTCATAGCAGGCGGAATAGCCCGCAGCGAAGAGCTGTTCCGGATTGGTCCCATCACCACCCGGTCCGCCCATGGATTTCGGCACTTTGAGCGCCAGGTCCAGGATGCCATCGGAAGACTTCACATGGCCCTCACGGCCGCCCTTGGCAGTGACCTCCGCCGTATAGATCGCTTGCATGAGATGCTCCTCGTGGTTCAGAGGCGGTCGACCGCCGCCTGGATATGCTTCATGACCGGTTCCATGCCTGCCGACGCATCCAGCAGGGTGCCGTTCAGATAGAACGTGGGCGTGCCGCGCACGCCGCTGCGTTTGCCACCGGCCAGGTGCTCCTGTACCCGCTGCAGATAGATGTGGTCATCCAGTTCCGCCTGATAGCGGGTCATATCCAGGCCGATATCCTGTGCGAAACCCTTGAAGTGCTTCTCATCCAGATGGCCGGGATGCTCGAAGAGCTTGGCATGCATCTCCCAGAACTTGCCCTGGGCCGCAGCGATCTCGGAGATCTCTGCCGCCAGTTCCGCATGGGGATGTACTTCCATGAGCGGGAAATGCCGGTAGACGAAGGCGATGCGATTGCCGAAGTGCTGCACCAGCATCTCGGTGGCGGGATACACGCGCCGGCAGTCGGGGCATTCGAAATCACCGTACTCCACCACGGCTACCCGGGCCGAGTGCGGACCGCGGATGTGGTCGGTGGGCTGTACCGGGACAGCAAGATGGAAATGTTCACTCATCGCATGCTCCTCGAAGTCTCAGGCTCGATAGCCGATCACCAGGTCCATGACGTTGGTCCCGGTCGGGCCGGTATGCAGGAGGTCACCACTGGCTTGGTGGAATTCACCAGCAGCGGCGCGCTTCAGGCAGTCCTGCGCATCGTAGCCCGCATCGGCACCCCGCTCCAAACTTTGCCCATCCACCAGCGCTCCCGCATCCTCGCTGCCGTCACTGCCGTCGGTAGCCGCCGCCAGCAGATATATGTCTTTACGCCCTGCCAGTACCCGCGCGGCCGAGAGGGCGAGATGCTGGTTACGCCCACCCAGACCGGCATGCTCCGGCAGCTTCACGGTGCTCTCGCCGCCCCAGACGTAGAGACCTGGCGCGGCCGCGATCAGCTCCCGCGCCAACATCTCACCGCAGGTCACCGCATCGGCTATAGGTAGAGGTCCGCGATCCTGGGCGGGATGGCCCGCGGCACGAGCGCCCTCCACCACTGCCGCCCGGGCATGACGATTGGAGGCGACCACGAATGTCTCAACGTTCGCCGCCTCCCGCACGCCGTCCCTCTGGAACGGCAATGCCGCGAACTGGGCCGGCAACGTCGGCAAGGGTCTGGACTTGGAGGAACTCAGCAGGCCTGAGCCGATATCGCTCACCACGTCCCCCGGTACATCTGATATCAGTAGCTGGGTCGCGTGCCGGCCATAGAGTTCCGCCGCGAGACGCCCGCCCTTGATGCGCGACACTGCGCCCCGCACCCGGTTGATGTCGGCGATGGCAAGACCGCTACCCAGGAGCCAGCGGTTCAGACGCCTGAGTTCATCCGGCGCGATGCCCGCCACTGGCACTTCCACCAAGCTGGACGTACCGCCGGAGATTAGGAACAGGAAACGCGCATCCCGGGGCGCGCGCTCGAGGAACAGGAGCAGTGCGTTGCCAGCAGCCAAGCTCTGGGCATCCGGCAACGGGTGCCCGGCTTCCAGGCACACCAGCCGTGGGTCCCGGTATACCGGTTCATCCAGGTGGCCATAGCGCGTCACCACTAGGCCTGAGTGGATCTCCGTATCCCAGGCATCCACGGCACCAGCTGCCATGGCCGCAGCGGCCTTGCCCAGGGCCACGAAGTGCACCGGGCCGGACTTGCCGTGCGCTACCAGCCAATCGCGCACCACGGCACGGCCATGCACCGCTGAGATGCCTTGCTGATAGAGCCGGGGCAATAACTCTCGTGGAGAGGCGGGATCGCGCATGGATAGCGCGGAGCTATCAGGAGATCTTGAGGAGGGCGCGCTCAGCCAGCTTGCGCTTCTGCTTGGCTTCGTCGGAGCGCTCCTGTTCCAGGGAAGCCAGATAATCGGGAGTGATGTCGCCGGTGATGTATTCCCCGGTGAACACCGAGGTATCGAAGCGCTGGATACGCGGGTTGCCGCGCCGCACCGCGTCGACGAGGTCGCTCAAGTCCTGATAGATAAGCTTGTCGGCGCCGATGAAGTCGGCCACTTCCTGCGGGCTCTTATCGTGGGCGATAAGTTCCTTCACGCTCGGCATGTCGATGCCGTAGACGTTGGGGTACTTCACCGGCGGCGCCGCCGAGGCGAAATACACCTTGTTGGCGCCCACATCGCGGGCCATCTGCACGATCTGCCGTGAGGTGGTGCCGCGCACGATGGAATCGTCCACCAGCAACACGTTCTTGCCGTGGAACTCGAGATCGATGGCATTGAGCTTCTGCCGCACCGACTGGCTGCGCAGCTTCTGCCCCGGCATGATGAAGGTGCGGCCGATGTAGCGGTTCTTGATGAAGCCCTCGCGGTACTTCACTCCCAGCATGTTGGCGAGCTGCAAGGCGCTGGTGCGGCTGGTGTCCGGGATGGGGATCACCACGTCGATGTCGTGGTCCGGCCATTCGCGCTGGATCTTCTCGGCCAGCTTCTCGCCCATGCGCATGCGGGCCTTGTGCACCGACACGTCATCCATGGTGGAGTCGGGCCGGGCGAAGTACACGTACTCGAAGATGCAGGGCGAGAACACCGGTTTGTCGGCGCACTGATGGCTGTAGAGCTTGCCGTCCTTCGTCATCACCACCGCCTCACCGGGGGCCACATCGCGGACCAGCTGGAAGCCGCAGACATCCAGGGCCACGCTCTCGGAGGCCAGCATGTACTCGGTGCCGTTGTCGGTCTCGCGCTTGCCGTACACCAAGGGGCGGATGCCATTGGGATCGCGGAAGCCCACCACGCCAAAGCCCGCCACCAGCACGGTGACAGCATAGGCACCACGGCAGCGACGATGCACCGCGCTCACGGCTTTGAAGATGGCCCGCTCATCCGGTTCCACGCCGCCCACCCGCTGCAACTCGTGGGCGAACACGTTCAGCAGCACCTCCGAGTCGGAGCCGGTGTTGAGGTGACGCAGGTCTTCCTTCAGCAACAGTTCCCGCAGGGCACGGGAGTTGGTCAGGTTGCCGTTGTGGGCGAGACCGATGCCGTAAGGCGAGTTGGTATAGAAGGGCTGGGATTCCGAGGAATGGGGGTTGCCGGCGGTGGGATAGCGGGTGTGGGCGATGCCCATGCCGCCCATCAGCTTCAGCATATGGCGCTCATGGAACACATCGCGCACCAGCCCATTGCTCTTGCGCAGGTGCAGGTGCCCTTCTTCGCTGGTCATGATGCCGGCCGCATCCTGGCCACGATGCTGCAGCACCAGCAACGCGTCATACAGCGCCTGGTTCACATCACCTTTGCTTACGATTCCGACGATGCCGCACATATGAGGGCCTCGGGCTTAAGGACTAGACGCCATCTGGGATCTCCGGCGCCTGCTGCAGCGGACGGAAGTCCACGTGTACCGGCGACAGCCTCCGCGCCACATTCACGATGGGCGCGGCATAGGGTATGAGCTTCGATTCGCGCCACCAAGGCGGCTGCGGGACCAGAGCCAGTTCTCCCACCAGGATCAAGGTGGTGACGATCACCACGCCGCGGGCGGCGCCGAACAGGGTGCCTAGCGAGCGATCGCCCACGCCGGCACCGGAACTCTCCACCAGCCGCTTCAGCAGCATACCGACGATAGTGCTGACGATGAGGGTGGCCACCAACACGATGCCGTAACCGAGGATCAGGCGGTCGCCACTGTCCTTCACGAACTTGAGCGTCTCGCCAATCATCGGGGCATAACGCACCGCCAGCCAGAAACCCAGGATCCAGATGAGCAGCGAGGCCACTTCGCGCATGAAACCGCGCACCAGCCCCAGGACGGCTGAGACGAACAGGATGACCAGGATGGCGTAATCGGCGGGTGTCATGTACGTCCTCGCCCAGTCGGGTGCCTATTTTACCAGAGGCGTCAAGCTGCCGTCGGCAGCTCAGCCGTTGGGTACCACTTCCGGCTTGCCGCCGACGGCTTTGGCCACGGAAGCGGCAGCTTTGTCGGCATCGCTACGTACTGCGTAAGAACCGACACGTACGCGGTAGTAGGTATGGCCTGCCTTGCTGAAATGGGTGACGCTGGCGTGAAAACCGTGCTGTTTGAGCGTGGCGGCAGCCTTGTCGGCATTTGCCGCGCTGCCGTAGCTGCCGGCCTGTACCGTCCACTTGCCTTCGGCATGGAGCGTGGGAGCAGGAGCGGGAGTGACGGTCGCTGCAGGACGCTGGATGGCGTGTACCACCGGCTGGGCCGCGGCCTGGGATACCGCCGCCGGTGCCGGGGCTTTGGCTGTCGCGGCCACTGCAGGGGCGGCGGTGGACGTCAAAGGCAAGCTCACTTGCTGCTGGGCCGCAGTGGAATCCGCTGCGGGGAGGCTGACCGCCTGGTTGACCGTGGAATCGGGGGAAGGAGAACTCTTGAGGAAGAACGGGATGATGATGACACCCAGGACCACCAGCACCACTGCACCGATGAGACGTTCTTTCATTCCGATCTCCATGCCGATCTCCCGGTCGGTAGCGGCGGGACCGCCGCGCGCGGAATTATAGCGTCTTTCACCTGCCCTTGAGGACGGAGGCCACGGCCTGGAAGGAACCGAACACCACGATGCGGTCGCCGGGTCGCGCCGCCGACATGGCAGCGGCGTAGGCCGCGCTCACCGACGCACATTCGGAGATGGCGGCATCCGGGAGGACCTTGCGGACCCGAGCTGTCAGCGCGGCGGCATCCTGACCGCGCGGACCTTCCAGGCCGCCCAGGTACCAATGATGGAATCGGCCTTTCAACGCCTCGACCACCTCCTCCACTGCCTTGTCCTTGAACATGCCCATCACGGCGACGGTGCGACCAGTAGCGGGATTGGCCAGTAGATTGTCGGATAACACCCCGGCTGCCGCCGGGTTGTGGGCTACGTCGAACACCGTCTCCACGGGGCCCGGCATCCGCTGGAAACGCGCCGGGATGCGCGCCTCTGTGAGCCCCTTGCGGATTGCCCTCTCCGGCACCTTGAGACGCGGATGGGATTGCAAGGCCGCTATCACCGAGGCGGCGTTGTCGTACTGGATGTAGCCCGGCAACGCTGGCGCCGGCAAGCCGCCGTACTCGGCGTCACTGCCTTTCCAGGTCCAGGTCTCGCCTTGGATATGCCTATCGAAATCCCGGCCGATCAGTTGCAAGCTGGCACCGACGGTCTTGGCATGATCCACTAGGGATGCGGGCGGCTGCCGATCCCCGCAGATGGCCGAGTGCTCTTTACGGAAAATGCCGGCCTTCTCCCGGCCGATGCTCTCCCGATCCGGCCCCAGCCACTCCTGGTGATCAAGACCAATGGAGGAGATCAGAGCCACGTCCGCATCCAAAGCGTTTACTGCGTCCAGGCGCCCGCCCAGACCCACTTCCAATACTGCGGCACTGACGCCGCGCCGGCTGAGGATATCTACGGCCGCGAGAGTGCCGAACTCGAAATAGGTGACACGAAGGTCGCCGCGAGCCTCATCGACGCGGGCGAAGGACTCGCAGAACTCCTGGTCTGAGACGTCCACGCCATCCACCCGCACCCGCTCGTTGTAGCGCAAGAGATGTGGCGAGACATAGGCGCCGACCTTGTGACCGGCAGCCCGCAGCATGCTCTCGGCGAAGCTCACGGAAGAGCCTTTGCCGTTGGTGCCGCCGATAGTGAGGATGGAGAAGGACGGGCGCTGAAGATCCAGCGCTTTCAACAGCGCTTCGACCCGGTGCAATCCCAGGTCGATGGCCTGCGGATACAGCTGTTCCTGCCAGGAGAGCCATCCATCTAGAGTCTTGAATCGCATGGGGCGCCGTGGTGCGGCGATCTTAGGCTTCAGCTTCCTGCGGAGCAGGCTGGCGCGTCAACGCGGCCAACAAGGTGGCAAGCCGGTCGCGCATCTCGCGGCGATCCAGGATCATGTCCACTGCACCGTGGTCCACCAGGAACTCACTGCGCTGGAAGTCTTCCGGCAGGGTCTCACGCACCGTCTGTTCGATGACGCGCTGGCCGGCGAAGCCGATGAGCGCCTTGGGTTCCGCTACGTTCACATCTCCCAACATGGCCAGGCTCGCGGAGACGCCGCCATAGGTGGGATCGGTCAACACGGAGATGAAGGGCACGCCGCCACGCGCAAGTTTGGCGAGAGCGGCACTGGTCTTGGCCATCTGCATCAGCGAGAACAGGGCTTCCTGCATGCGGGCACCGCCGCTCGCGGAGAAACATACCAGCGGCGCGCCCTCTTCCAGGGCTGCATCGGCAGCACGCACGAAGCGCTCGCCCACCACCGAGCCCATGGAACCGCCCATGTAGCGGAACTCGAAGGCGCATGCCACGATGCGCATGCCCTTGAGACGGCCTCTCATGGCCACCAGGGCGTCTTTCTCGCCGGTGGCTTTCTGGGCGGCCGTGATGCGGTCCTTGTACTTCTTGCTGTCGCGGAACTTGAGCATATCCACCGGTTCCACATCAGCGCCGATCTCGACACCGGAACCCGCGTCCAGGAAGAAGTCCAGGCGCTGGCGCGCGCCCAGGCGCATGTGGTGGTTGCACTTGGGACAGACGTAGAGGTTGCGCTCGACCTCGGCGCGATACAGCACCGAGTTGCACTCATCGCACTTGGTCCACAGGCCTTCGGGCACGCTGCGCCGGCTGGCGCGGCCTTCGGTGTTGATACGCGAGGGGACGAGTTTCTTGAACCAGTTCATCGGATCCTCATGCTCCCTTAGATCGGGCTGCGTCCATGGCCTGGCGCAACCCGGAGACGAAATCCTGTACCACTGCGGTCATCTGCGCTGCATCATGGCCGTGCTCGGCGATGCGGCTGACAATCGCGCTGCCGACCACCACTGCATCCGCAACCTGCGAGAGCGCGGCGGCGGTGGCCGCATCCCGCACCCCGAAACCCACGCCCACCGGGAGCGAGGTCAGGCTGCGCAGCTTGGCGAGGCGCTGCTTCACCGTCTCCAGATCGATCTGGGCCGCGCCGGTGACGCCCTTCAGGGACACATAATAGACGAAGCCGGAGGCGGTTTCCGTGATGCGGCGGATACGCGCGTCATCCGTGGTGGGCGCCAGCAGGAAGATGGGGTCGATGCCCACTGAGCGCAAGAGCCCCGCCAGGGGTTCCGCCTCTTCCGGCGGCATATCCACGGTCAGTACGCCGTCTACGCCCGCTTGTTCGGCGGCCTCGGCGAATACCGGATAACCCATAGCCTCCATGGGATTGAGATAACCCATGAGGATCACCGGGGTCTCGGCGTCCCGACTGCGGAACTCCCGCACCATGGCCAACACATCTCTCAGCGTAGTCCCGGCAGCCAGAGCCCGCTCGCAGGCAGCCTGGATCACCGGGCCGTCGGCACTGGGATCGGAGAACGGCACGCCCAACTCCAGGGCATCGGCACCGGCCTTCACCAGCGCATGCATGAGCGGCACCGTGGCGGCCTTGCCCGGATCGCCAGCAGCGATATAAGGCACCAGGGCCGTGCGGCTGGCAGATTTCAGTTTGGCGAAGCGCGTGGCGAGGCGACTCACAGCTTGATCCCATCGCGAGCCGCTACCGTATGGATGTCCTTGTCGCCGCGGCCTGAGAGGTTCACCAGGACGGTCTGTTGCTTGCCCATCTTGGCCGCGAGGCGCATGGCACAGGCGATGGCGTGGCTGGATTCCAGCGCCGGCATGATGCCTTCGCTCTTGGTCAGGGTATGGAAGGCCTCGAGGGCCTCGGTGTCGGTGATGACTTCATATTTCACCCGGCCGATGTCTTTCAGCCAGGCGTGCTCGGGACCGACGCCCGGGTAATCGAGACCCGCGGAGATCGAATGGGTCTCGGTTATCTGCCCGGCTTCGTCTTCCAATATGTAGGTGCGATTGCCATGCAGCACGCCGGGACGGCCCCCGGTGAGGGACGCCGCGTGCTTGCCGGTATGCAGGCCGTCACCGCCCGCTTCCACGCCGTAGATGGCGCAGTCATCGTCCAGGAACGCGTGGAACAGGCCGATGGCGTTGGAACCGCCGCCCACGCAGGCCACCAGCGCATCCGGCAGACGGCCTTCGGCAGTCAGGATCTGGCGACGTGCTTCCTCACCGATGCAGGCCTGGAAGTCACGCACCATGGCCGGATAGGGATGCGGCCCCGCTACCGTGCCGATGATGTAATACGTACCGTCTACATTGCTGACCCAGTCGCGCATGGCTTCATTGAGCGCATCCTTCAGGGTCTTGGAACCCGCCGTCACTGGCACCACCGTGGCGCCGAGAAGCTTCATGCGATACACGTTGATGGCTTGGCGCCGGATGTCCTCGGCACCCATGTACACCACGCACTCGAAACCGAAGCGTGCTGCAACGGTCGCCGTGGCGACACCGTGTTGCCCCGCGCCGGTCTCGGCTATCAAACGTTTCTTGCCCATGCGCCTGGCCAACAAGGCCTGGCCCAGAGCGTTGTTTATCTTGTGAGCGCCGGTATGGTTCAGGTCCTCGCGCTTGAGATAGATGCGCGCGCCGCCCGCCTTGGCGGTGAGCCGCTCGGCGAAATACAGGGGTGAAGGCCGGCCCACGAAATCCCTGAGATGTGCCTGCAATTCCACCTGGAAAGCCGGGTCCTTGCGACTCGCTTCATAGGCTTCGCGTAGCTGCTCGATGGGCCCCATCAGGGTCTCGGCCACGAAACGGCCGCCGTAGACACCGAAATGCCCGCTGGCATCCGGCAGCCTGCGCAGGGATTCCTTGAACTCCGCCCGCTTAAGCGTCTGCGGCATGGGTCACCTCACGCACGAATGCTGCCATCTTCTCCATATCCTTGATGCCAGGCGCAGACTCGACTCCGCTGGACACGTCCACGCCATAGGGCCGTACGATACGGATGGCGGTGGCGACATTGACCGGGTTCAAGCCTCCCGCCAGGATCACCGGCGGTCCTTCCACCTTGGGCAAGGAAGCCCAATCGAAACTCACGCCGGTGCCGCCGCGCTGGCCGGCCGCATGACTGTCCAGCAGCAGCGCCGCAGCCACAGAATGCCGGCGCGCATATTCCGCCACGTCCGCCTGGCCGCCCATGGGCACCGCCTTTATATAAGGCCGGCCGAATGCACGGCAGAACTCCGCCGGCTCTACACCGTGGAACTGCAGGAGCTCGACGCGCACGCTGTCCAGCACCCGCTGTACGTCATCGCTGCTGGGGTCCAGGAACAACGCAGTCACGGTGACGAAGGCAGGCAACGCTGCCACCAGCTTGCGCGCCTGATCGATACTGACGTTGCGCGGGCTCTTGGGATAGAACACCAGACCTATGGCGTCCACGCCCAGGCGCGCCGCTTCCGCGACGTCCTCGGTCCGAGTCATCCCGCAGATCTTGATCCTGACGCGCAAAGTCTTGGGCTCCGGAGTGGGCTTCAGAGATTATCAGAAAACAGCGCCCCCTCAGGGACAGGGACTCCGAACTCGGCTGGATATTCCACCGCCACCAAGGTGAGTCCATTGGCGGGTGCCGTCACGCCACCCAGGGCGCGGTCGCGCCATTCCAGCACTTCGCGCGACCAGTCCGGCTGGCGCTTGCCCTGCCCCACTTCCATGAGCACGCCCACGATGTTGCGGACCATATGATGCAAGAAGCCATCAGCCATGGCGTCGATGATGATGCGCTCACCTTCACGCCGCACCTCGAGACGCTTCAGGTTACGCACCGGTTGCTTGGCCTGGCACTCCACGGAGCGGAATGCAGAGAAGTCATGCCTGCCTGTGAGGTGGAGTGCCGCCGCCTGCATGCGCGCTGCATCCAGCGGACGGTGCGTCCAGGTGAGTTCCGCCCGCGACAGTGCCGGCCGGGTATCACGGTTCAGGATCACGTAACGATACTGGCGCGCGGTGGCCTTGAAGCGCGCATGGAAGACCTGGGGCACTTCCTTGATCCAGCCCGCCGCCACATCCGGTGGCAGACGGGAATTGGTGCCGAGCAGCCAGCCACGCAGTTCACGCTTGGCCTCGCTATCGAAATGCACCACCTGGCCGCTGGCATGCACGCCCGCATCGGTGCGCCCGGCACAACTCACCTCGACGGGATGGTCCGCCACGCTCGACAGGGCGTCCTCGACGCTGGTCTGCACAGTGCGGCCCTCATGGGGCTGGCTCTGCCAACCCATGAAGGCGGTACCGTCATATTCGAGGCCGAGGGCGAAGCGGGTCATGCGTGACACACCGATACTGGAAATGATTCCGCCGCACCCCTATCAGGAGGTGCGGCGGCGGTTCGTCGGATCTAGAGGCGCGCCGTCAGGAGACGTGTTTGATGAGTTCCTGCGCTTCCTGCTTCTGCTGCGCGTTGCCCTCGGCGATCACTTCTTCGAGGATGCTCTTGGCGCCATCCGGGTCGCCCATGTCGATGTAGGCGCGGGCCAGATCCAGCTTGGTGCCGATCTCGTTCATGCTGCTGCCGCCGCCATCGGCGGGCGTGGCGTCGATGGTACCGAGGTCCTCGCTCACCGCCGGCTTGGGCGGACGGATGGCCAAGGTCTTGTCGTCACCCTCTTCCGCACCCATCTCCGGCTGCGCCGGGACGTTGGTGTTCACGAAGGAGGCGAGGTCGTTTAGGGCCTTGTCGAATTCCACCTGGGAATCGGTGCCGAAATCCGTGGCCACGGTGGGCTCATCGGTACCCAGAGTCGGGGCGGTCTTCTTCTCTTCCGGCTTAGATACCGAAGGGGTGGGCTCGAAATTGAGGTCGCCCAGGTCGAAATCGGTGCCGCCGGTGGGTGCGGCTGGGACTTCGATGGAAGCCGCATCCGGCGATCCCATGGGCTCCAGGTCCGGCAGCGAGAATTCCAGGCTGTTGTCTTCCACCGGGGCCGGCGCGGGAGCCGGAGCCTCGGGTGCCGGACTCGCACCGGCGCTGCTGAAAGCGCCTTCCAATGCGTCGAGATCGCTCACCACGGTGTCGGTGCCGCCGCCATCGAGGGCAATGTCCACTGCGCTGCCGGCGGATGCACCGGTGGAACTGAACAGCGACTCATCCGGCGCCACCTGGCGACCCATGATGGCCACGCTCTCCCAATCCTTGTCCGGTGCAGCGCCCATGGCCTGACGCAATTTCTTGGCTTCAGCCACGAAGTTGCCGCGGTCGCCGGCGGTGAAATACACCTCCAGCAGCTTAATCTGCACAGGGCGCGAATCCGGATTCTGACGCAGCGTCTTGCGCAGCACGTCGGCGGCCTGGTCATAGAGACCATAGGCCATATGGAAGTCGGCTTCCGCCATGGGATCCGAAACGTCGAGCTGCGAGCCGCCGCTGACCACGGTCTCCTGCATCGGCATCGGCGGGGGCGCCGCCATCAGCATGGTCTTGTCGCTGTCACCGCCTGCCAGTTCAGTGGGCGGTTCCGCCAATACGGTGCGGTCCTGCGGTTCTTCCTGCTTGGGCGCTGCTTTGCGGCTGCGGGTGCGGGTGGTGGACGAGGCAGCGGTGTTGTCGCCGCTATCCACGCTCTCCTGCTTCATCCAGTCAGCCTTGATGCGCGCACCACCTGATGTGGTGCCCGAAGAGCCTCCGCTCTTGCGCTTCTTGATAAGGACCACTGCGAGCACGGCGCCCGCGATCAGGATCAGCACCAGCAAGCCCCAGATGCTGAACACCATGTCCATGATGCCGCCGGATTCGGCTGCGGGCTGGGTGAACTGTTTGGGCGCGGGCTTGATCTTGGGCAGCGGCACATTGGTGGCAGCCGACGGCACCGGCAAGGCCGGCGCGGCGTTCTGCTGCGCGGCCTGCTGCTGCACAGACGACAGGGAATTGCTGTTCACCGCCAGGGGCGGTTGGCTGGCCGGGGTCGGGAGCGGCGCGGCGGGATTGGCGTTCTTGCCGGATTTCTTGGACGGCTTGGCGACAGCCGCAGCAGGCAGTTCCGGCGCCACCGTGGCGGCGGACTGGGTGGCCGCACCCGGCACCTGCGCGTTGCTCTCGGAAGCGGAACCCGGCGCGACCAGCTGCAAGGCAGGCGAAGCCGATGCGCTGCTGGAAGCGGACGGCGCGGCTTCGGGAGCGGCGGCCACGCCGCTGCGCCAGGCCTGCATCTGCGCACGCACTTCGCTGTTGGCATCGGTGACGCTCACCGCTTGCGCATCGGAAGCAGTGGGCATGCGCAGGATGTAACCGGACTTCATCCGGTTGATGTTGTGCATGAAGACTTCGGGGTTCGCCTGATAGATGGCGATCATCATCTGATTCAGCGTTACGCCATCAGGACGGACCGACTTGGCGATGCTGGACAACGTCTCACCACGATGAATCGGGCCGTAATTCGTGCCAAGCGCCCGTTGTGCGGGCGCCTGTTCGACAGAGGGCGCGGGCGCTGCTGGCGGAGAAGCCGCCGGCGCAGGTGTGGATTCGGTAGATGGCGCCGGTGTAGCCGGCTGCGGAGCAGCGGCGACTTCCGCCGGCACTTGCGCGGCGGGCGGCGTGGCTTCAGGTGCGGCGGATTGCGTGGCCGGAGTCGGTACCGGGACGGGGACCGGCACGGGCGCGGCAGCCATCGGTGCCGCGGTGCTCGCGGCGGGAGCCTGTGCAGCTTGCGCAGCGGCAGGTGCGGTGGGCGCGGCGTTCGCAGTCTGGAACGCCGGCGGGTTCAGCAATACGGTGTATTCGCGGATCAGCTCGCCATTGTTCCAGTTCGCATCCACCAGGAAATCCAGGAACGGTTCGCGTACGGCGGCGTTGCTGGTGATGTGGATATAAGAGGTGCCGTCGGAATTGCGCACCACCACGAACTGCAATTGGTTGAGAACTTCAGGGCGATCTAGACCCGCCTGGGTAAATTGGCTCAAACCGGCGAGCTTTACGTCGAGGCTGTCCAGCTCGTCGCTGGTGGCACCGACCACGGGGATGTCGGCATTGAACTTGTCATTGAGCGCAGAATTGAGCTTTATCTCGCCCAGGCCAAGCGCATTCGCCGCTATAGGCAGCGCCGCTGACACTAAGGCCAGAAGGAATATCAGCTTCTTGCTCATTACTTTCTTCTCCCCCAACCCTCCCGTCCCCCAAGGGCCTGGGAGCCGGGTCATGTGCCCTAAAAAGCTCAGAACGCTCTTTACAATGATGGGCTAACTATAGCTTATAAATAGCTTTTCACCAATAACTCGGCTATCTGGATGCTGTTCAAAGCAGCCCCCTTCCGGACGTTATCCGAGACCACCCATAGGTTGAGTCCCCGGGGATGGCTTAGGTCTTCCCGGATACGGCCTACATAGACCGCATCCCCTTGGGCCGCCTCGGTCACGGGGGTGGGGTACCCCCCGGGGCGGCGGTCATCCAGGACCACAACCCCTTGTGTCTTGGCTAGCAGGGAGCGGGCCTTATCGGCGCTGATCTTGTCCCGGGTCTCGATATGCACGGCTTCCGAGTGGCCGTAGAAGACCGGTACCCGGACACAGGTGGCATTCACCCGGATGGCCGGGTCCAGGATCTTGTGGGTCTCCCATACCAGCTTCATCTCTTCCCGGGTGTAGCCGTTGTCCTGGAACTCATCCACCTGGGGCAGCACGTTGAAGGCGATCTGCTTGGGGAACTTGCCGCCCTTCTCCACCGGTTTGCCGTTAAGGAGGTTCGCGGTCTGGGTCGCCAGCTCTTCGATGCCGCGGCGCCCGGCGCCTGACACGGATTGATAGGTGGCGACGTTCATGCGCTCGATGCCGACAGCATCGTGGATAGGTTTCAGGGCTACCAGCATCTGGATGGTGCTGCAGTTCGGGTTGGCGATGATATTGCGGGCCTTGTACCCGGCCAGTGCCTGCGGATTCACTTCCGGCACCACCAGCGGCACGTCGTCCTCATAGCGGAAGCGTGAAGTGTTATCGATCACCACGCAGCCGGCGGCGGCGGCCTTGGGTGCGTACTCCTCCGAGACTGATGAGCCGGCGGAGAACAAGCCGATCTGGGCTTTCTTGAAGTCGAAGTCACTGAGCTTACCCACGATGAGCTCGCGATCGCCGAATCGGACCTTGCCGCCAGCGGAGCGTTCGCTCGCCAGGGCGTACACCTGCCCCACCGGGAACTTGCGCTCGGCCAGTATCTCCAGCATAGCTTCGCCCACGGCACCGGTCGCACCCACTACGGCTACATCGAAAGTCTTCACGCGTGCTCCTGGAAGATATATCTCAAAAAACCGCGCATTCAGCGCGCGGAGGGGATGGGTTTGAGCGGCGGAGTCACGTCGGCGTTCTGGGCCCGGTGCCGCAACGCATGGTCCATGAGCGTGAGCGCCAGCATCGCCTCCGCGATGGGCACTGCACGGATGCCGACCACGGGGTCGTGCCGGCCGTGCACACTGACCTCGGTGGGATCGCCATGCACGTCCAGTGTCTTGCCTTCGAGACGGATGCTGGAGGCGGGCTTGATGGCGAGACTCACCACTATCTCTTGGCCCGTGGAGATGCCGCCCAGGATGCCGCCGGCATGGTTGCTCATGAATCCCTGCGGCGAGATCTCATCCCGGTGCTCGCTACCCTTCTGGGTGATGACACCGAACCCGGAACCGATCTCCACGCCCTTTACGGCGTTGATGCCCATCATGGCGTGGGCTAGGTCTGCATCGAGCTTGTCGAATACCGGCTCGCCCCAGCCGGGCGGCACACCGGTAGCGGAGACGCTGACGCGGGTACCGATGGAATCACCGGACTTGCGCAGGGCATCGATGAAACTCTCCAACTCCGCGATCCGCGAAGGATCGGCGCAGAAGAAGGGGTTGCCATCGACGGCAGCGAGATCCTTGGCATCGAGCTTCAGAGGACCGAGTTCCGCCAGCCAGCCGCGGATCACCACGCCGTAACGCTCACGCAGGTACTTACGGGCGATGGCGCCGGCAGCGACGCGCATCACGGTCTCGCGGGCCGAGGCGCGCCCGCCGCCGCGATGGTCGCGACGGCCGTATTTCATGAGATAGGTGTAGTCCGCGTGGCCGGGGCGGAACTTGTCCTGGATGGTCTCGTAATCTTTCGCGCGCGCGTCGGTGTTCTCGATGAGCAGCCCGATGGGCGTCCCGGTGGTCTTGCCCTCGAAGACGCCGGAGAGGATCTTCACCGCGTCCGCTTCGCGGCGCTGGGAGGTGTGGCGCGAGGTGCCGGTACGGCGGCGATCCACGTCCGGCTGGATGTCGGCTTCGCTCAACTCCATGCCCGGCGGGCAGCCATCCACGATGCAACCCAGCGCGACCCCGTGGCTCTCGCCGAAACTGGTGACGCAGAAGAGACGGCCGAAGCTGTTACCGGACACGCGTCGCCTTCTTCTGGGGCTTGCCGAGCGCACCGAGCTGGTCGGCGCGCAGCAGGAACACTTCCGCCTGACCGCGCTCGAACTCGAGCCAGGTGAAAGGCACGTCGGGGTACGCCTCTTCCAGCGCCCAGCGGCTGTTGCCCACTTCCACCACCAGGATGCCGTCCTTCGCCAGGTAGCTGCCCGCGCCGGTGAGGATGCGGCGCACGATGTCCAGGCCGTCGTTGCCGGCGGCGAGACCCAATGCGGGTTCGTGACGGTGCTCATCCGGAAGGGTCGCCATGTCCTCGGCGTCCACGTACGGCGGGTTGCTGACGATGATGTCGTAAGGCGCTTCCGGCAGGCCGTCGAACACGTCGGCCTTGTGGAACAGCACCCGGTCGGCCACGTGCAGATTCTCGGCGTTCATCTGGGCCACGGCCAAGGCATCCGTCGAGACATCCGTGGCATCCACCGCCGCATCGGCGAAAGCATAGGCGCAGGCGATGCCGATGCAGCCGCTGCCGGTACAGAGGTCCAGTACCTTGCTGACCCGATCCGGCTCTATCCATGGGTCGAAACCCGCTTCGATGAGCTCAGCGATGGGCGAGCGCGGCACCAGCACCCGCTCGTCCACGTAGAAATCCAGGCTCGCGAAGCGCGCCTTGTGGGTGATGTAGGCGTAGGGCTTGCGCTCCTGGACGCGCCGGCGCAGCAGGTCATAGGCCGCGCGCTTCTCCGCCTCGGTGAGTCGCCCATCCAGCAACCAGGGCGGGATGTCGTGTCCGAGGTCCAGGGCATGCAGCACCAGGTTCAAGGATTCATCCACGGCGTTGGAGGTGCCGTGCTCGAAATGCAGCTTCGCGCGATTGAACGTGCTCGCGCCCCAGCGCACGAAGTCCTTGGCTGTTTCCAGCCACGCGCCGAGTTCTTCGAACTTTTCCATCGCACAGCCTCGTTTGCGGAGTGCCTATGATAAAGGAGTCGTGCAGGCTGCTGTTATAATCCGTGCATGAAATTCAAGACTGCGCTGCCCTATGCCGGGTTGTTCGTCCTGGCGATCGCGGCCGGGATCGTCACCGGCCATTTCGTGTTCCAATCCCGGCATGCTCCGGCCCGGCCCCAGACCGCGGCGCTCTTGCTGCACGACGCTAAACCCTT
>DASYCJ010000021.1:0-76774 GCA_036500225.1 Gammaproteobacteria bacterium | reverse complement strand
TCAGGCTTAGCCGCCCAGCGTGAACTCGATGACCACGGCGAAGTGGTTCTGGCCCGCGATCTCGGCCGGCTTCGGCGGCATGGCCGCCTTCTGCACGGCTTGCATCGCCGACTTGTCGAGGGAACGAGCGCCGCTCGACTTGTCCACGTGGATGTTGCTCACCACGCCGTTGATGTAGTCGAACGACACCGTCACGGTACCCTGTTCACCCGCCAGGATCGCTTCCTTCGGGTAGACCTTGGCCGCTTCGATGGCCGCCTTCATGCTGGCCTGGAACTCGGACATGATGTTCTCAGGCGGCGCACTGCGCTGCGTCGGGATCGGCGGCGGCGCGGGCGGTTGCACCGGCACGGCGTTCGGCACCGGGATCGGTGTCGGTACCGGCGGCACTTCCGACAACGGCTGCGGCTGCGGCGGCTGCGGCGTGGGGATGTTCTTCGGCGGCGGCGGAGGCGGCGGCGGAGGATTCGGGGGAATCTCCATCGGCGGCTGCGCTATCGGCGGCGGCGGCGGAGCCGGATGCAGCTCCTCCCAGATCAGGATGCCGGCCAAACCCGCGAAGATGACGACTTCGACGATCGCCGCGGTCCCGAGGGACCGCAGGTTCTTGAGCGTGAAGACACCTTCTGAAAAGACGTATTTCTGTGCCACGTTAAGGGCTTCCTCAGTCGGTGTTCTTCGCGGCGATGCCGATCTCCGTCACACCAGCGGTGCGGATGGCATCCATGACGATCACCAGGTACTGCAGCGTGGTCTCCTTGGCGCCGGCGATGGTCACATTAGCGTGCGCCGGGTCCTGACCCAGGAGATACGTGGTGAGCTGGTCGGGCGTCATCTTCTGATCGTCGACCACGATCTCACCGTCAGCCAGCAGGCTGATGATGATCTTCGGCCGTTCGATGTTCACCGCCGTGGAGCTGCGCGGCAGCTTCGAGGCGATGCCCGTGGCCGGGATCATGCGCAAGGTGATCATGACGAAGAACACCAACAGGAAGAACATGATGTCGATCATCGGGATGATCTCGATCCGGCCCTTCTTCTCTACGAAAAACTTGTTAGCCACTTTTTCCTGCCTCGGCCGTCACGATGCGACAGCCAGCTAAGGTGGTATGACGGTGCTCCCTTGCGGGAGCACCGCACGCGGTCAGTCGATATCAGGTCAGACGGTTGACCAGCATCACTTTGATGGCTTCCATCTGATGCATGATCAAGCGGACGCGGTTGTTCAGGCCGTTGAAGAAGATCAGGCCCAAGATCGCGACGAACAGACCTGCCGCGGTGGCGATCAAGGCTTCTGCCACGCCGCCGGTCACCTTGGTCGGGGCCGTATCAGCGGCGCCCAGCACCTTGAAGGCCTCGAAGATGCCGACGATGGTGCCGAGGAGGCCCAGCAACGGTCCGAGGGTCACGATGGTGTCCAGCGCCCACAGGCTGCGGTCAATGCGCGGCGCCTGTAGGAGGATGGTCTCTTCGATGAGTTCGGAGAGGCGCATCGGATCCTTCACGTCCGGATACTTGAGCGCCACTTCCAGGATCGCACCCTGCGGGTACTTGGCGGTACGCACCGCGAGATCCATGAGGGCGTCACGGTCCACATCTTCCATCTCCAGCACGGTGCCGGCGATCAGTTCGCCCTGGCGCACCACCTTGGCGAGATACCAGGTGCGGTCGATGATGATGGTGAGGCCGATCAAAAGAATGACGACGATCACGTACAGGATGCCGCCCGAGACCGCAGCAATATGGAGTAGTTCTTGGAAATTCACGTGGATGTCTCCTGAAACACCGGATGTGGTATTCGCTCTGTTACAAATGCGCGAAAGGTTCCCGCTGGACCGTGAGGCCCCGCGGACCATCCCTTTCACGCCGTCAGTGGGCCCTGATTTTTACTCTAATCCGCCTCGGTAAGTCAATAATCCGAGGCTAATCCTGGGCTTCCCTGGGGGCTAATTATGCCTGATTCCGCCCCTTGACGACGCATGGGATTTTCGCTTCATACCAGTCAAAACTTAGCCAAGCGACGGGACTTTTACCAGCGGAAAACCTTATAAAAACCTTATAAAAAGCTGAATCAGAACTCAGGCAGCCTCAATCCCCCAGCCAACGTGACAGCGGCGCCAGCAGCCCCAACCTACGAGCCAAGCCGTAGATTATGGCCACGGCGAGGCCTGCCCCCAGGAGCAGCAGGAAGTCCCGGCCGCGCAAAGCGGGATCGGCCAGGAAGAAGATGATCACGCCCACCAGGGCCATGCACATGAGCCAGTCGGCCAGGAGCCGCCAAGGCTTGACGCGCAGCTCACCGATGAACGCCGCCAGGGACAGCAAGGCGAGCACGCCGAAGATGAACATGTCGCGCGTGAGCTCACCCAGGGGCAGATCGCTCTGCACCACGGTCTGATCGAGTGTCGGGTCACGGACCATCAGCCAGCGGAAGAACAAGATCACGCCGAGCACGGCGGAGAGCGCGCCGGAACTGCCCAGCAGCACACCGTTGATGAAGGTCATGGGACGCATGTCGTGACGAACCTGCCTGAGCGATACGACGGTTTCGGGGCGCCATTGTAGGCGCGGCGAGGGGCTCGCAGAGCCCCGCGGCTTCCCCTATGCTCATATATATAGTATCCGCGCCCCCTCAATCCCTCCGCTCCCCGAGGAAACCCCGAAGCCCATGCGCATGAAGCACTCCCTTTCCCTGACGCTCGCGACCGCCCTCGCGCTCGCTCCCCTCTTCTGCCTCGCCGCTGCGCCCACGCCTACGCCCGCGACGCCGGCGTCGACGGCGATGGCTGCGGCCCTCGCGGCGCCGATCAAGGACATGACGCCGGAGCCCAATGCCGCGATGGTGGACCAGGTGATCGCGGGCCAGATGCAGCGCTATCACTACGGCGACCGCACCTTGAATGACGTCGAGTCCGGCGTGATCTTCGACCAATACATGCAGGACCTGGATCCGAACAGGAGTTACTTTCTGCAATCGGACATCGACAGCTTCGCGGCGAACAAGGCCAAGCTCGACGATGACATCCGTACCGGCAACGTGCAGCCCGCCTTCGACATCTTCAACGTCTACCAGAAGCGCGTGGATCAGCGCATCCAGTACGCTCTGAAGCAGCTCGACAAAGAGCCGGACATGATGGTGAAAGAGAGTTACGTGTTCGACCGCAGCAAAGGCCCCTGGGCCAAGGACGCCATCGAACTCGACGACGTGTGGCGCAAGCGCGTGAAGAACGACGTCATCGGCCTGCTGCTGGCCGGCAAGACCTGGCCCCAGACCCAGGAGACGCTGCGCAAGCGCTATCAGAACTTCACTTACCGCGCGAGACAGGTGAACGCAGACGACGTGTTCGCGGTGTTCATGAACTCCTACGCCCATGCCATGGACCCGCACAGTGACTATTTCCCGCCCATCCAGGCCCAGGAATTCCAGATCCAGATGAGCCTGAAATACGTGGGGATCGGCGCCTCCCTGACCACCGACGGCGAATATATAAAGGTGGATCACCTGCTGCCCGGCGGCCCCGCCGACCAGGACCCCTTGAAGCAGCTGCATGCCGATGACCGCATCACCGGCGTGGCCCAGGCGGACGGCGACATGACTGACGTGGTGGGCTGGCGACTGCAGGATGTGGTGGCCCTGATCCGCGGCCAGACCGACACGCAGGTGCGACTGCAGGTGCTGCCGGCCGGTGCCGCTCCCGGTACGTCGGAGAAGATCGTCAAGTTCACCCGCGGCGACGTGAAGCTCGAAGCTCAGGCGGCGCACCAGAAGGTGCTGCACGTGACCCGAGCCAAGAAGGACTACAAGATCGGCGTGATCACGGTGCCGGGTTTCTACGAGGACGTGGACGCGCGCATCGCGGGCCAGAAGGACTACACCAGCACCACCCACGACGTGCGCAAGCTCCTGGGTGAGCTGCAGGCCCAGCACGTGGATGGCATCGTCATCGACCTGCGTAACGACGGCGGCGGTTCCCTCAAGGAAGCCGAAGATCTTACCGGCCTGTTCATCCCCGAGGGTCCGGTGGTGCAGATCCGCAACACCGACGGCGACGTGCAGGTGGATGGCGAGGGCGAGGACGATGGCGTGATCTATAGCGGCCCGCTGACGGTGCTAGTGAACCGCTTCACCGCTTCCGCCGCTGAGATCTTCGCCGCCGCGGTGCAGGACTACCATCGCGGCGTGGTGGTGGGCTCAGTCACCTACGGCAAGGGCACCGTGCAGCAGCTCCGGGACCTGAACCGCTTCCTGCCCGGCAACGACGACGCGGGCCAGCTCAAGCTCACCACCAACAAGTTCTACCGGGTGAGCGGTTCCAGCACCCAGAACAAGGGCGTGACCCCGGACATAATGTTGCCTGCCCTGGTGGATCCGAAGGACTTCGGCGAGTCCTCCAACCCCACTGCCCTGCCGTGGGATGAGATCAAACCCAGCGACTACACGCCCATGAAATCGGGCCTGGACAAGGCCTTGCCGGGACTCGCGGTTGACCACAACACCCGTACTGCCGCGGACCCGGCCTGGAAGCTATTCATGGAGAGCGTGCATGATCTGGATACCCAACGGGCCCAGACCTCCATCTCCCTGGTGCTGGCAGACCGGCAGAAACAGCGGGTCGAAGACGATGCCAGGCGCCTGACCCTGCTGAATGGCTGGCGCAAGCTGAAGGGCCTGCCGGCGGCGGCGACCCTGGAAGTGGCCATGAAGAGCGTCAAACCGGACACGGACGCGAACCCGGATGCGGACGGCCTGACCCCGGACGTGCTCCTGAACGAGACCGCGGCTATCACTGTCGATATAGATAGGCAGGGCCTGTTCCAGGCTCCGCCCGCCGTGGCCGACCGCAACTAGATATAGCCAAAAAGGTCCATCCCTGGACCTTTGCTACTCGGCCCACGACTAAAGCCCGTTTCTAGACATCTCCTTATAAGGACCCCCTGAAATCTAGGGGGTTTGTCCTTGCATGTCCGGAAACTAGTGTTATACTTAGCTATAACAGTATCCGGCTCAGGCCGGCCAGCATAAAACCAGTCCCGAGGGATGTCTCATGAATCGCCAAACCGCCGCCGTCCTCGCCTTCAGCCTCTTCCTGGTTACCGCTGTCGGCCTCAGCGGCTGCGGCAGCGACGCCAAGGCTGCTCAGGCCAAGGCTCCGGAAGACACGACTCCGGCGATCCCGGTGGAAGCCTCCCCCGCCCAGCGCGGCGAGGTGGCGGCCACCTACTCAGGCACCACCACCCTCGAAGCGGCTGAAGAAGCCTCGGTGGTGGCTAAGGTGGGCGGCACGGTCTCGGAGATCTACGCGGAGGAAGGCCGCGAGGTGCGGGCCGGCGACTCCCTGGCCAAGCTCGACGACGCAGACATGCGCTATGCCGCGGAACAGGCCCAGGCCAACTACGACAAGAAGGAGCTGGAGTTCACCCGCAGCCAGACCCTCTATGACCGCAAGCTCATCAGCGCCGACGCCTTCGACGCGGTGAAGTATGACCTGGCGGTGCTGAAGGCCACCAACGATCAGGCCAAGCTCAACCTGGATCGCACCGTGATCCGCTCGCCCATCAGCGGCGTGGTGGCCAAGCGCCTCATCAAGGTGGGCAACACCCTCACACCCAACGAAGCGGTGTACGTGGTTACCGATTTCGATCCGCTCCTGGCGGTGCTGTACGTGCCGGAGAACGCGCTGGCGCGCTTGAAGCCCGGCCAGCCCGCGAGCTTGAGCGCCGATGCCCTGCCCGGCAAGAACTTCACCGGAAAAGTAGCCCGCCTCTCGCCAGTGGTGGACCCGCAGACCGGCACCTTCAAGGTGACGGTGGAAGTGCGCCGCACCGATCACGTGCTGGCACCCGGCATGTTCAGCCGAGTGAGCGTCACCTATGACGTGCACAAGGACGCGCTCACGGTGCCGCGCGCCGCCATCATCACCGAGGACGGCGAGTCGGCGGTGTACGTGATCAAGTCCGGCGTCGCGCATCGCTCGGCGGTGGCCCTGGGTTACGCCGAAGGCGACAAGGTGGAGATCACTCACGGCCTCGCCGACGGCGACATGGTAGTGACCCTGGGGCAGAACAGCCTCAAGGACGGCACCAAGGTGGCGGTAGTGAACGCCGCACCGCAGAAAGCCATGGCCGCCGACGCCGCCAAACCCGTGCCCTCGGTCTGATACCCACACATCCGTAGAAGGGGTAGCTCATGAATACCAGCCTCAGGATCGTCCCGCTCCTGTTCGGAGTCGCTTGCCTTACGGCCGCCACCGTCTTCGCTGACGCCCGCACCGACGCCTACGCCCACAGCGAGGATGACGACGTGCACGTGGGTGTGATGGAACACGACGGCATCGATATCGTGAATGGTGACGTGGTCATCACCGCCGACGACGGCAGCGTGGCCCGTATCGATCCCACCGGAGGACTCAGCATCCGCGGCAAGCCCGTGAGCGTGAACCCGGAACAGCAGAAGCTCTTGCAGCGCTATGCCCTCGGCATCCGCGACATCCAGGAGCGCGGCATCGAGATCGGCGAGCACGCGGTACAGATGGTTGGCGGCATGTTGGGCACCCTGGTGAGCAGCCTGGTCAGCGACGCCGGTGACCTGGACGACGACAAGGACCTGGACCAGAAGATGAAGGCCAAGGCCGAGCCTCTCAGGGATGAGGCCCTCGCCCTGTGCAAGGACGTGAAGAGCGAGCGACAGGTACAGGAAGCCATCGCCGAGAGCCTGCCTGCCTTCGAACCCTATGCAGTGATCGAACGGCACCCGGAACACAGCTGCCACATCGACGGCCAAGAGGTCTGATGTCATGCGCGCCATCCTGAAGACCGGCCTCACAGCCTGCGCCGCCACCGCCCTGCTCGGTGCCGCGGGCGCCCAGGCCGACGTGCGCACCAATCCCTACGCCGGCACGGAGATCGAGATCCACGGCACCGATGTGACGATCACCGCTAAGGATCACAGCCAGGCGCACATCACCGCCGCCGGTGACCTCAGCATCGGCGGCAAGCCGGTGACGATCAGCGCCGAACAGCGCGGGTTGCTGCAGCAGTATTCGAGCGGCGTGTTCGATATGGAACGGCGCGGCAGGCACATCGGTGGGCAGTCCCTCACCACGATGCTCGGTGGCATGGGCACGGTGGTGGCTGCATTGCTATCTGGCGAAGACCGGAAGCAGATGGACGCGGATCTGGACGCCAAGGTTGCGCCGCTCAAGGACGAAGGGCGGGCGCTCTGCGACGTGTTCAAGTCTGAGATCGTGATCCAGGACAAGATCAGTAGCAGCCTGCCCGCCTTCCAGCCCTATGCGGTCATGGAAGACGATGACGCCAAGAACAATTGCCACATAGACGACACCAAGGCTTAAAGAATGTCCACCCCCAACAAGGTCCTAGGCATCGTCAAGCTGGCCACCAGCCGGCGCGTCACCATCGGCATGCTCACGGTCGCGGTGATCGTGTTCGGCTTCGTCTCGCTCTCGCGACTGAAGCTCAACCTGCTGCCGGAACTCTCCTACCCTTCCCTCACAGTGCGCACCGACATGCCGGGCGCCGCACCCGAGGAGGTGGAGAACCTGGTCACCAAGCCCATCGAAGAAGCGGTGAGCGTGATCAAGAACGTGCGTCAAGTGCGCTCGGTGTCGCGGCCCGGTGAGTCGGACGTGACCCTGGAGTTCACCTGGGGCACGGACATGGACTACTCGGGCGTGGACGTGCGCGAGAAGATCGACGCCCTGGAACTGCCCACCGAGGCCAAACGCCCAGTGCTGTTGCGCTTCGATCCCTCCACCGAGCCCGTGATGCGCTACGGCCTCACCGGCATCCCGAAAGACCTGGCGGCCGCCACCGGCGCCGATGCGAGCATCCAACAGCTGCGTTACCTGCGCACCTACGCGGACCAGGACCTGACCAAGGCCCTGGAAGCGGTAGACGGCGTGGGCGCGGTGAAAGTGAGCGGCGGCCTGGAAGACGAGGTTCACGTGCTGGCGGACCAGGGCAAGCTCGCGGAGCTGCACCTCACGGACGCGGAGATCTCGGATCGCCTGAAAGCGGAGAACGTGAACCTCTCGGGCGGCCTGCTGCAGCAGGGCAACCAGAAGCTCCTGGTCCGCACCATGAACGAGTTCCAGAGCGTGGATGACATCGCCGACTCCATAGTCGCCACTCGCGACGGGCGGCCCATCTACCTACGCGACGTGGCGGACGTGGAGCGCTCCTATAAGGAGCGCCAGGCCATCACCCGGATCAACGGGGCGGAGTCGGTCGAGCTGGCCTTATATAAGGCCGGCGACGCCAACACTGTGGCGGTGGCCAAGGAAGTGGACGCCAAGATCTCCGACATCGACGAGCACCTGCCGGCGGGCCTCAAGCTCACCAAGGAATACGACCAGTCGGTGTTCATCTCCGAGGCCATCGGCGACGTGATCGACGCTGCCATCATCGGCGGCATGCTGGCAGCCCTGGTGATCTTCTTCTTCCTGCGCAACGTCTGGTCCACGGTGGTGGTGAGCATCGCGATCCCGGTGTCGGTGATCGCCACCTTCATCGCCATGTACGCTGGCCACATCACCCTCAACATGATGTCCTTGGGCGGCATCTCGCTCGCCATCGGCATGCTGGTGGACAGTTCCATCGTGGTGCTGGAGAACATCTCCCGGCATCGTGCCATGGGCAAGGGCACCCTCGATGCCGTGCAGCAGGGCACTAGCGAAGTGGGCGGTGCCATAACCGCCGCGACCCTCACCACCATCGCGGTGTTCTTCCCGCTGGTGTTCGTCACCGGCATCGCCGGCCAGCTATTCCGCGACCAATCCCTGACCGTCACTTACTCCGTGGTGTTCTCGCTGTTCGCGGCCTTGACGCTGATCCCCATGTTGGCCTGCCTAGGCATCACCGGCGCCAAGCTCAAGGTGGAAGGCGCCGGCGAAGACCGCCCGCGCGCCCTGCCCGAAGGACGCATCACCAAGTTCCTGTACAAGATCCCGCGTGGCCTGTCCCGCGGCTTCACGTTCGTCGCCAAATGGATCGTACTCAGTTTCGGCGGCTTCTCGAAGCTCGTGGGCTTCGTCATCGGCCGTCCGTTGAAGCCGGTCATGGACATCTTCACCCGCGGCTACACCTGGCTCGAAGAAGGCTATCCGAGACTGATCCGTTGGGCTCTCGGCCACAAGCTGCACGTGCTCGGCGTGGCCGCCGGCTCCCTGCTGGTAGCCTTGATGCTCCTGCCCACCCTCGGCGTGGAACTGATCCCCTCACTGTCCCAAGGCGAGTTCCAGGTGAAGCTCACGCTGCCGCCCGGCACGCCCCTCACCGGCAGCGATGAGGCCATCGCACAGGTGGAAGCCGCCGCGACCCGGATCCCCCAGGTACTCACCACCTACTCCGTGGCCGGCACCGGCAACCGCCTGGATGCGAACCCGGTGGATGCGGGTGAGAACACCGCGAGCCTGAACGTGGTGCTAAAACCTGGCACCAGCAAGCGCGTGGAAGCGGACGTGATGAACACACTGCGCACTACGCTCGCGCGCATGCCCGGCGTGAACTATAAGTTCGAGGAGCCCTCGCTCTTCACCTTGGCGACACCGCTGGAAGTGGAGATCGTGGGTTACAACCTGGATACACTCAAGCAAGTCAGCAACAAAGTGGCCCAGGTGCTCGCAGCTTCGCCGCGCTTCGCGGACGTGAAGAACACCATGCAATCCGGCCAACCGGAGATTCAGATCCACATCGATGCCGCCAAGGCGGCGCAGTTGGGCCTGCTCTCCAGCGACGTGGCCAACACCGTGGTCTCCAAAGTGCGCGGCGACGTGGCCACCCGCTACACCCTCCATGACCGCAAGATCGACGTGCTGGTGCGCAACCGCGACGACCAGCGCAGTAGCGTGGACGACATCCGCAACCTCATCATCAACCCGGGCTCGGCCCAGCCGGTGGCGCTCTCGGCGGTGGCGGACGTGACCCTGGACGAAGGTCCGGGTGAGATCCGCCGCAGCGCGCAACAGCGCATGGCACTCGTCTCCGCCAACGTGGCCCAGGGCGACCTCGGCACCGCTGCCGCGGAAGCTAGCAGCCTGGTGGCGAAGATCTCGCTACCCGCCGGCGTGTTCGTGCGGGTGGCGGGTCAGAACGAGGAGATGCAGAGTTCGTTCCATTCGATGCAGTTCGCACTCGGCCTCGCCATCTTCCTGGTGTATCTGGTGATGGCCGCCCAGTTCGAGTCCCTGATCCACCCCTTGGTGATCATGTTCAGCGTGCCCCTGGCGCTGGTGGGTGCGGTGCTGGCGCTGTTCATCACCCACACCACCATCAGCGTGGTGGTATTCATAGGGCTCATCATGTTGGCGGGAATCGTAGTGAATAACGCGATCGTGCTCATCGATCTCGTTAACCAGCTGCGGGCCCGCGGCATGGAGCGGGACGCGGCGCTAGTGGAAGCCGGCCGCTCGCGGCTGCGTCCCATCGTCATGACCATGCTCACCACCACCCTGGGGCTCTTGCCCATGGCGCTGGGCATCGGCCAGGGCGCCGAGATCCGTGCGCCGATGGCCATCACCGTCATCGGCGGCATCCTATTCTCGACCCTGCTGACCCTGGTGGTGGTGCCGGTGGCCTATTCGCTCCTGGACCGTAAACGCGACTATGAGGTGGCGATCGCGAGCCATGAGGATGGTACCGCCCGCGAGGGTAGCCACCCGTGAATATCACCGACTTCGCCCTCAAACGTCCCGTCACGGTGATGGTGATCTTCACCTGCTTCGCCGCCATTGGTGTGATCGCGGCGCGACTCTTGCCTCTGGAATACTTCCCTGACATCGAGTTCCCCTTCATCGCCGTGCAGGTCCCCTACCAGGGTTCCAGCCCCGAGGAGGTGGAACGGCTCATCACCAAGCCCATCGAGGAGTCACTTGCGACCCTCAGCGGCGTGAAGCGCATGACTTCCACCTCCGACGCCAACCAGTCTGAGGTGGACCTGCAATTCGACTGGGGCGAGAACGTCTCGGTGAAGGAAGTGCAGGTGCTGGACAAGGTGGATGCCATCCGCGGTGACCTACCGGCAGACGTGCGCCACATCGGCGTGATCAAGCAGTCCGGCGCGGACATCCCCATCCTGCAGCTGCGCATCTCCAGCGAGCGGGACCTGTCTCACTCCTACGATATGCTGAACCGCCTGCTCAAGGACCGCATCCAGCGGGTCTCGGGCGTGTCCCACGTGGACCTGTACGGTATCGAACCCCAAGAGATCCGCATCGAACTGCATGCCGATGCCATAGCCGCCCACAACGTGGACCTGAACAAGCTCAACCAGACCCTGCAGGATGCGAACTTCACCCTGAGCGGCGGCAGCATCACCGACGCCGGCCAGCGCCTGCTGGTGCAGGTGAACGACGAGTACCAGACCCTAGATGACATCCGCGGCCTGCGCATAGGCCAGAGCGATCTGCGCCTCTCGGACATCGCCGACGTGCAGTACGCCAATCCTGAACTCACCTACGGCCGGCACTTGGACCGCAAGTACGCCATCGGCCTGGATGTGTTCAAGGAGACCGGCTCCAACATGGTGGAGGTGGCACAGCGGGTGACGAAAGAAGTGGACGACGTGGCCCAGATGCCCGAGATGAAGGGCGTGGAGATCTACCCCCTGGGCAATCAGGCGGACGGCGTGCGCCAGTCGCTCTCGGCAGTGCTGGACGCGGGCCTCTTGGGCGCCATGTTCTCACTGGTGGTGCTCTACTACTTCCTGCGCCAGCTCAGCACCACGGTGATGGTGACACTCGCGGTACCCTTCTCCCTGCTCATCGCCCTGGCGGTGATGTACTTCCTGGGCTTGTCCCTCAACATCCTATCCATGATGGGTCTGATGCTAGCCATCGGCATGCTGGTGGACAACGCGGTGGTGGTGACCGAGAGCATCTTCCGCCACCGCCAGCTGCATCCGGGCGATCCGGTGGCTGCGGCCCGCAGTGGTGCCAAGGAAGTGTCCCTGGCAGTCACCGCCGGCACGCTCGCCACCATCATCGTGTTCCTGCCAAACGTGTTCGGCGTGCAGAACAACATCACGGTGTTCCTGAAGCACGTGGCCATCGCCATCGTGGTCTCGCTAGTGGCCTCGCTGTTCATCTCTCTCACCATGATGCCGATGCTGTCGGCGCGCATAAAGACGCCCAAGCCGCCGAAGCGCAGGACCCTGGTGGATCGTGCCTCGGCGCGTTACTCCAAGCTCCTGGGCTGGTCCCTGGCACACCGTTGGACCATGATCGGCGTGATCTTCCTGGTGATGGTGACGGCAGCGCTGCCCATCGCCCTGGTGAAGAAGGATTCAGGCGACAGCAACCCGACGCGCCTGTCTATGGATTACAACTTCAACGGCCACTATTCCCTGGACGTGGTGGAGGCTTCGGTTAACCAGGTGGAAGCCTACCTATACGCGCATCAGAAGGAATTCGAGTTCAAATCCATCTACACCTATTACGACACCGGTCGCGCCTCCACCACCCTCTTGTTGCGGGATGACCTGAAGGACCGCAAGAGCGCTCCGGAACTGGAGGATGAGATCCGCAAGGGCATGCCTTCTCTGGCCATCGGCAAGCCGAGCTTCGACGATCAGCAGAGCGGCGGCGGCATCCAGATGCAGATCACCGGCGATTCCACCTCGGTGCTGGAAGCGCGCGCCCAGGAAGTGACCCGTATCCTGTCACGGGTGCCGGGCGTGGTGGACGTGCGTGCGGCTGCCCTGGCGGGCACCCGCGAGGTGCACGTACATGTGGACCGGGAACGCGCGCTACGCGCGGGCTTGGGCGCCGAGCAGGTGGCTACGGCGGTGATGGTGGCCTTGCGCGGCGAGCAGCTGCCGCAGTACCGCGCCGCCAATGGCGAGGTTAACATCACCCTCGCCTACCAGAAAAAGGACCGAGAGACGCTGGAGCAACTGAGCAACCTGCAGCTCTATAACGCCACGGGCCAGCCGGTTCGATTGGATTCGGTGGCGGACTTCAGCATCACCGAAGGGCCGAACAGCATCGAGCATGTGAACCGTGCGGCTTCGCTGGACGTGCAGCTCAGCCTGGATGCCAAGACCAAGTTCGACGACGTGCGGCCCAAGATCAAGGGCCTGATGGACAGCATCAACTGGCCGCCGGGTTACCAGTGGTCCTTCGGCGAGGGCGTGGAACAGGACGATGCCGATAACCAGACCATGGTCACCAACATGCTTCTGGCGGTGATGCTGATCTACATCGTGATGGCGGCTCTCTTCGAGTCGCTGCTGCATCCGGCGGCGATCCTCTCTGGCATCGTGTTCTCCATATTCGGGGTGTTCTGGTTCTTCCTAATCACGGGCACCAGCTTCGGCATCATGGCTATGATTGGCATCCTTATCCTCATGGGCGTGGTCGTGAACAACGGCATCGTGATGATCGACCACATAAACCAGTTGAGGCACGCGGGCCTCTCACGCTACTCGGCGGTCGTGGAAGGCGCCACCCACCGGCTACGACCCATCATCATGACCATGTCCACCACGATCCTGGGACTGGTGCCGCTGGCCATCGGCAATACCTCCATCGGCGGCGACGGGCCGCCCTACTTCCCCATGGCACGCGCCATCATCGGCGGCCTGGCCTTCTCCACAGTCATCAGCCTGCTGCTGCTGCCAACGATCTACGTGCTGCTAGATGACTTGGGTATCTGGTCATCGAAGGTCTATAGCCTGGCGAAGGCGCGCGCCAGCGCAAGGCCTGTACAAGAACAAGCTTGAGGATACTCAGGATCGTCTTAGAAGCAGGGGCTAGTCGCCGGCGACGCTCTTCACGGAAGGTACCTGCTCAGTCTTCTCAGGCGGCTTGAGCAGCAGGTTCTCCAAGTCCCAATAGTTCAGGTCCAGCACGTTCACGGGGATGGCCGTGACGCTGGTGTCCATCACCGCCGAGTTGGCGGCGGAAGGCAGAAGGTAATCCAGCGAGTGGACCTCGGGCAGACTCTCCTGGTCACTGGCATAGGTGAGCTTCTGGCGCAGATACTCAGCCCGGTGCTTGAGTTTCTCAAGCCTGAGGGTGTCGGCCCTGAGCTTCATCACCACTTCCCACATCTGCGCGCCAATCTTCAGGCACTCGTTAGCGCCGCCGAAGTTCACATCCATGACGGGCTTGAGACCGGCACTGCGCGCCATGGGCGCGATCTCGTGCTCCACGAAGTGCAGGTATAGGTACTGAGCCATGGCGATCATGGACACGTTGATGGCACGCCGTGTCGGCACGCCGATGCCGAGATAAGTGGGTAGTGGGGCTTTCTTGATCTGATCGAGCTTGCCCACCAGTTCCTTGCGCCGCCTGTCGATGGGGCCGAACTTGTTCATGGCCAACTCGATGTCTTCCATGAGTTGTTCGCGCTTCTTCTTGTGCCAGAAACGCTTCAGCGCGGGAATCTGCGCTTCCATCCGCGCGATGTCCCCGGCGAGGGCTTGACGATCGCGGTCCAGGATCTCGATGAGACGTTGGGTATCCTTGACCTGGGTGACGCGCTGCTGCTCGTAAGCCTCGGTGTAGCGCCTGCGCTCCACCTGGTCATGGCGGCCGGAGAGCTCTTCAGCGATGTTGCGTATCTGGTTGCGGCACAGGTCCCATACCGCACGCATGCGGTAGTAGAGGATGGCGTTCTGACCCTTCTCCGGGTCCATGAGCATCTTCTCGAGACCCGCGAGCTGGCGCGTGGCCTCCTCGGCTCGCTTGCCTAAGTCCGCCACGTCGGCGCGCAACACGGTGCGCTCCGTCTCCGCCTCATCCAGCTTGCGCTTGAGGGTGTTACGTTCCTGGAACAGTTCTACCAGGGAGTGATGGGATATCTCGGCGCTGGGCGCCTGCGGTTCTTCGACAGGTGTTTTCTTGAAAGGGGACACGGCTTACGGCTCTCCGCGCTGGCCCGTGAGTGGGGCCGGGCGGGCATCATCTTGCCATAACCGGAGGGGTGCCGGACCGCCTGGAGGCGACCGGCGGCGGATATTCAGCGACGGGTGATGGGATGGGCTACGTGCGGGAAGACGTGGCGGTTGTCGAGGCAGAACTCCAACCATTTATTGAGCAAAATATTCAGGGTCCAACGCTGTTCCAGCTCGGAACGGGCCGGACGCCACAGCGGCTGCAGCACCGCATGCCGAGGGTTGCCAGCGCAGTCCACCGCCTCCACCAGGCGGGCATCGTGATAGATGCGTACTGCGAGGTCCGGGTCAGCGACGCTACCTTCGGCGGCATCGAACCAGTATGTCATCTGCATGACGGTGGTGTAACGGGAACGTTCCTGCACGTTCACGTTCAGGCTCAAGTCCGTGGGGCTCCTGGACACTGCGTGCTCGGGTACCTGGACGAGGTCACCCAGCAACTGTCGCATGCGCGAATGGTTGCTCTCGTACACGGTCATGAGACCCGCGAAACTGCGGGCCCGCACCAGGCGCACACGTTGTTGGAGAGTCTCTACGAACATGCGAAGGACTATATCATAGGGGTCAAGTCCCCCAAGCTTGGCAAACCCGCACACAGGGCGCATGATGTCCTTTCACCCGATCCCCACCCTTCCCTTCGAAGATCAGCGCCCCGGCACCGCCGGCCTGCGCAAACCGGTCACGCGTTTCCGCGAGCCCAACTATCTGGAGAACTTCGTGCAGTCGGTGTTCGACTGCTGGCCCAAGCTCAAGGGTGCGACGCTGGTCATCGGCGGCGATGGGCGTTTCTATAATCGCGAAGCCATCGCGGTATTACTGCGGATGGCCGCCGCCAACGGCGTGAAGCGCTGCGTGGTGGGCAAAGATGGTCTACTCTCGACGCCCGCAGCTTCGTTGCTGATTCCGGCGGTACAAGCCGCCGGTGGTTTCATCCTGACGGCCAGTCACAACCCCGGCGGACCGAACGGCGACTTCGGTATTAAGTTCAACATCGACAACGGCGGCCAGGCTTCCGAGCAATTGACGGAAGCTATCTACGCACGCAGCCGCAGCATCGATCGCTACTTTGCCACTCCCGAAGGCCGCATAATCGATCTCTTCCAGGTCTCGACCCAGGCCTTCGCAGGCATGCAGGTGGAGATCGTAGACCCGGTGGCCCACTACGCCTCGGTGATGCAGCGCTGCTTCGACTTCGAGCGCATGGGCGCCCTGCTCCGCTCCGGTAGTTTTCGCATGCACTTCGATGCGTTGCATGCAGTGACCGGCCCCTACGCCACGGAGATTTTCGAGCGACAGCTCGGCGCACCGGCGGGTACGGTGCTGAATGCGCGGCCGCTGCCGGACTTTGGCGGCGGGCACCCAGATCCCAATCCTCACGATGCTCATGCCTTGGTGCGGTCGTTCGATGACGCGGATGCGCCGGACTTCGGCGCTGCTTCTGATGGTGACGGTGACCGCAACATGATCCTGGGGCCCAGCACGGTAGTCTCGCCCGGCGACAGCCTGGCGATCTTGGCAGCGAATGCGCGTCTTGTGCCCGGATACAAGGATGGCCTTGCAGGCCTTGCACGTTCCATGCCCACCAGTCGCGCGGCGGACCGGGTGGCTCAGAGAGCGGGCCTCCCTTGCTACGAGACGCCCACCGGCTGGCGCTTCTTCTGCAACCTGCTGGACGCGGACAAGGTCACCCTCTGCGGCGAGGAGAGCTTCGGCACCAGCAGCAACCACTGTCGCGAGAAGGACGGCCTATGGGCCGTGCTGTTCTGGCTGAACATCCTGGCGGTGCGCAAGGAGCCCTTGCCGCAGATATTGAGCGCCCACTGGGCGGAGTACGGCCGCGACTTCTTCCAGCGGGAGGATTACGACATCCCGGATTCCGCTCAAGCGGCGAGGCTCATGAAAGAATTGGAAGCGGGGTTACCTGGACTGGCCGGGACATCCGTGGCGGGCATGCAGATTGCCTCCGCCGACAGCTTCACGTATACCGACCCGGTGGATGGCAGCGTGAGCAAGAACCAGGGTTTACGGGTCTTCACCGCCGACGGCGGACGCATCAGTTTCCGCCTCTCCGGCACCGGTACTCGTGGCGCGACGCTCCGCGTCTACGTCGAGCGCCATGAGACCGATACGGCGAAACACGGGCAGACGGCCAAGACTGCCCTCGCCTCTCTTTCGAAAGCGGCCCATGGCTTGGCAAGATTAGAAGAACTTACGGGATTGAAAGCGCCGACTCAGATCACTTAGTAGCGACGCTTCAATCCCGATTGATGGAGTATGGTCGTCGAGATCTCTTCGATGGAAGGGTGCGTGGTATTGATGAAGGGTATACCCGCATTGCTGAACAGGTTCTCCGCCCTCTGCACTTCATAGCTCACCTGATCCTTGGAGGCATAGCGGCTGTCGGGCCGGCGCTCCTGGCGGATCTGCTGCAGACGCATGGGTGAGATGGTGAGGCCATAGAGTTTTGATTTGAAGGGCAGCAGGGCTTCCGGCAGCCGTCCCTTGTCCATGTCGTCTTCCGTGAGCGGATAGTTGGCAGCTGAGATGCCATATTGCAGCGCTAGATACAGGCAGGTGGGGGTCTTGCCCGAACGAGATACCCCGACCAGCACCACGTCTGCCTCCGGGTAATGGCGGGTGGTTACGCCATCGTCATTGGCCAGGGCGAAGTTCACCGCCTCGATACGGGTAAGGTAAGCGGCGTCATCGGCGTTAGCGTGGGCTTTACCGGCAGTATGGGAGGACTTTACCCCCAACTCCCGCTCCAGGGGCCCGATGAAGGCGTCGAAGAAATCCAGGCACAGAGCCTCGCTGGCGTGGAAGGTGGCTCGGAGATCGTCCTGCACCAGGGTGCTGAACACCAGGGGGCGGGCACCATCTTCCTTGGCCGCGGCATCGATGCGTGCCACGGCGGCCTTGGCCTTGTCTAGGCTATCGATGAAAGGCAGGGTGACCTGGGTCACGCCGGAGCCATCGAACTGGCTCATGAGGCTGCGGCCGAGGGCCTCGGCGGTGATGCCAGTGCGGTCTGAGACGAAGAACACGGTACGGCGGTTCGACATGGGCTTTCGCTCTCCCGCGAGTGATCTGCTTGGGCGCAACTTGGGAAGTGGGCCCGTGCCGGTATAATAATGGAATCTCAGCCTGGGGAAGACCGTGGACTCGCGCTACGTCATCAGTTTCGAAAAGCTCGGCATGCACGATGTGGACAAGGTGGGCGGGAAGAATGCCTCCCTAGGGGAGATGATCAGCCATCTCGCCAAGCTGGGCGTATCCGTGCCCGGCGGCTTCGCCACCACCGCCGATGCCTACCGTGAGTTCCTGGCCCATGAGAGCCTGGCGGAACGGGTGAACCGCGAACTCACCAAGCTGGACGTGAACGACGTGGTGGCCCTGGCGGACACCGGCGCGCGCATCCGCCAATGGCTGATGGAGACCCCCTTCCCCGCCGCCCTGGAGAAATCCATCCGCGAGGGCTATGCGGCCCTGGCCGGCGGCAAAGATGCTTCAGTCGCCGTGCGCTCCTCCGCCACCGCCGAAGATCTGCCGGACGCGTCCTTCGCCGGACAGCAGGAGACCTTCCTGAACGTGCGCGGCGCCGATGACGTGGTCAAGGCCGTGAAGCTGGTGTTCGCCTCGCTGTTCAACGATCGTGCCATCTCTTACCGGGTGCACCACGGCTTCGAGCACGCCGAAGTGGCGCTCTCCGCCGGGATCCAGCGCATGGCCCGCAGTGATCTCGGCGCCAGCGGCGTGATGTTCACCATGGACACGGAATCGGGTTTCAACGACGTGGTGTTCATCACGGCCTCCTACGGCCTCGGTGAGACCGTGGTGCAGGGCGCCGTGAACCCGGACGAGTTCTACGTGTACAAGCCGGCCCTGGCCCAAGGCAAGGCGCCCATCGTGCGCCGTAACCTGGGCAGCAAGGCCATCATGATGGTATACGGCGAAGGCGGCGGCCGTGCGGTGCAGACCATCGACGTGCACGCGGAAGCCCGTGCCCGCTTCTGCATCACCGATGCGGACGTGCTGGAACTCGCCAAGCAGGCGATGGTTATAGAGAAGCACTACAAGCGGCCGATGGATATCGAGTGGGCCAAGGATGGGCACGACGGCAATATCTACATCCTGCAGGCACGGCCCGAGACGGTGAAGAGCCGTCGCAGCCAGAATATCGAACGCTATGAACTCAAGACCCGAGGCGCCGTAATCGCGGAAGGCCGCAGCATCGGCCAGAAGATCGGTGCCGGCACCGCCAAGGTGGTGAAGGACCTGCACGAGATGAGCCGCATCCAGCCTGGCGACGTGCTGGTGACGGACATGACCGACCCGGACTGGGAACCGGTGATGAAGCGCGCTTCCGCCATCGTCACCAACCGAGGCGGACGCACCTGCCACGCGGCCATCATCGCCCGTGAGCTCGGCATCCCTGCAGTCGTGGGTTGCGGCGACGCCACCAAGAAGATCAAGGATGGCCAGCCGGTCACCGTGTCCTGCGCAGAGGGCGACACAGGTTTCATCTACGATGGCAAGTTGGAGTTCCAGCGTCGCGAGATCAGCTTGGCCAAGATGCCGGACGTGCCCCTCAAGATCATGATGAACGTGGGCACGCCGGAGCGTGCCTTCGACTTCGCTGGCCTGCCCCATAAGGGCGTGGGCCTGGCGCGCCTGGAGTTCATCATCAACCGCATGATCGGCGTGCATCCCAAGGCGCTCATCAACTACGGCACGCAGCCGGCGGACGTGAAACGCGAGATCGACTCGCGCATGGCGGGTTACAAGGATCCGGTGAGCTTCTACGTAGAGCGCCTGGCCGAGGGCATCGCCACCATCGCCGCGGCCTTCGCTCCCGAACCGGTGATTGTGCGTACCTCGGACTTCAAGTCCAACGAATACGCTAACCTGGTGGGCGGCCGTCAATACGAGCCCCACGAGGAGAACCCGATGCTGGGCTTCCGCGGCGCTTCCCGCTATATAGATACCAGCTTCCGCGAATGCTTCGAGCTGGAATGCAAGGCGCTCAAGAAGGTGCGTGAGGAAATGGGGCTCACCAACGTGCAGGTGATGATCCCCTTCGTGCGCACCCTGGAGGAAGCCAAGAAAGTCACGGAGCTACTCACCGCCAACGGCTTGAAGCGCGGCGAACGCGGCCTGAAAGTCATCATGATGTGCGAACTGCCCTCCAACGCGCTGTTGGCGGACGAGTTCCTGGAATACTTCGATGGTTTCTCCATCGGTTCCAACGACCTGACCCAGCTCACCCTGGGACTGGACAGGGACTCGGGCGTAATCGCGCACCTCTTCGATGAACGCAATGCCGCGGTCAAGAAACTGCTCTCCATGGCCATCCAAACCTGCCGCAAGCGCGGCAAGTACATCGGCATCTGCGGCCAGGGACCCTCAGACCATCCGGACCTGGCCCAGTGGCTGCTGGAACAGGGCATCGAGAGCGTGTCCCTGAACCCGGACACGGTGGTGGAGACCTGGCTCTTGTTGGCGGGCAAGAAGGCGTGAGCCTTTCAGCCGATACCCGTTTCCAGGAGCACTTCCCGGTCACGGTGATGCTGAGTCACCAGAACGGTGCCGAGAAGATCAACGCCGGCATCTCAGCCCTGCTCCATGATCTGCGCAAGCAATACCTGAGCGATAAGGACGAGAACGAGGCGCTGTCCGGCACCATCACCACTTACGGTGGATATCAGACCTCCAAGAAGATGATGTTCCTGAACCGGCCGGAACCTGAGGTGCAGGCGCTGCGGGATCAGATCGTACAGCCGGCGGTGCAGACCTATCTGGACAAGGTGTACGCGGAACAGGGCAAGGCCCTCAAGACCCGTCTCGTCTCCTGGGCCAACATCCTCTGCCAGGGTGACTGGCAGGCGCCCCACATGCATCCCAGCACCGGCAACCTCATCAGCGGTGTGTACTATGCAGGGGTGCCGGAGAAACCTGAGCCGGAAGGCTGCATCGAGTTCCTGAACCCCCACCCGGTGGCTCATCACCACGGGGTGAGTCTGACCCGGCGCATAAGCCCTAAGACCGGCGATCTGATCCTCTTCCCGCCCTACTACATCCACTACGTCTATCCCTTCCGCGGCGAAGGCGAGCGCTGCATCGTGGCCTTCGACGTGCTGATACAGAATACCCAATTCGTCTTCTAAAGGATGCGGCTCACGGATGAGCCGCGGAGTCCAGGAACCCATTCGATTAGGGAAAGCACCCAACGGGAACCATGCTTCGCCGGACGGGTAGGGACGGCCAGGACGGCCTTTCCGGTCGATTTAGAACTCGCTGGCGGGGACTTCTTCCAACACTTCGATGTCGCCGCTCAGCAGCAACTCGTCATCATAAGATTCTGAGTTCGCCCCATTCCAATAATCGGTGGCGCGCTTGCGCCACTCGCTCATGGAGATGGTGTCGCCCATGACGATCTGCTGGGTGGCCCGGTGTAGTTCACCGGTGGCGTTCAGACGGTAGACCTTCTTGTAGTCGCCGCGCATGTTGTCCAGCCAGAAACGCACTGCGCGCGGGTCCTCCGGGATCAACCAGATGCAGCTGGTGCGGGACGGCAGCGTCACATACATCTGGCGGCGCACTTCCTCGAACACCATCTCCCGCACCATGCGCGTGGCCAGGAACAGGCTATCCAGGGTCTCCGCCAGGGTCACCACCGGATCGAAGTGGTAGAAGGAGAGCTTCGGGTCCTTGACCTTCTGTTTGCGGTAGAACTCGAGGGCCCGCAGGGCCACCATGTCCACCGTATAGACCTCGTTGCTCTTGGGGTTGGTGACACCGCGACGCGCCACCTCGAAGGCCCGCCAAGCGTTGTTGGGCTCGAGGCCGAAGCCCATGCGCGCACCCTCAAACCACTTGGGCGAGTTGTGCTTGTGGATATGGAAGAACTTCTGGTTCTCGATGTGCATGGACAGCCCCGTGTTTCCCCGCCGCAGATTATAGGGCCGCCGTAGGCCCTGCCCATGACCGGGTTCACAGAATGACAGAATATGGTGCTAGGGTAACCGCATCGAGACCTCGGGGGACACCATGAAGGCCATTCCGCTATTGCTCATGCTCGTCAGCCTCGCCGCCTGCTCAGGCAAACAGGAAGACAGCGTCGCCACCCAAGCACCACCCCCCGGCACCGGTCCGGTGAAGATATCCAGCAGCAACGCCTTCAGCCCGCTGGTGCAGGACTTGAACAAGGCCAAGGCGGTGAACAGTCAGGTACAGCAACAGGCCAAGAAACTCGATCAGTCCCTGGAGGACGATACGGCTCCGGCTGCGAGTACTGCTAACCCTTAGGAGTGAGGTGTCGGCGCGGCATCAGCCGGCGGACGGGTCCATATCTGAGTCTCGCCGAACAACGAGATACCCCAATAGCCGCGTACTTTGAGGCTGCCATCCATCTGTAAGGTCATCTTGCAGCTATAGAGCTTGCCGTTCTCCGGGTCGTATATCTTACCGTCGTTCCACACGCTGTCGCCGGCGTACTTGAAACCCGAGATCAGGGGCAGGCCGATGATGGAGCGACTCTGCAGAGCCTTGTCCGGATTCTTCCTGTCTACCTTCGGTTTGCCGGCCATACCGTGCGTGTCGTCTGCAGGATAGCTGGGTTCCTTGAGCCAGACGATCTGCCCGTCGTAGACATCGCCGTGCTTCACCACTTCCACCTGTGCCTTCCCGTCGGCAGTCAGCCACTTGCCCAACACCGCATCGCCATCATCCGCCAGGGCGGCTCCACTGATGAGGCAGAGCAATACCAGGAAATGGCGGGACATGCGCATGGCGGACTCCGGGCGTGGACAGTTCAGCGGGCGGTCGCGCGATAGGCCGCGAGCCTTGGATGCATCACACGCTCCCACACCGGGGGCAGGAAAGCCAGCACCAGCATGCCGGCATAACCGGCAGGCATCTGCGGGCTGTCATCCTCATGGGCCAGGGCCTGGTAGTGGCGCTGGGCCTGGATGTGATGATGGGAGTGACGCGTGAGGTTGAACAGGAAGTAGCCGCTGAGACGTTGGCTGGAATTCCAGGAGTGCACCACGCTCATCTTCTCGCGGCTGCCGTCCGCCAGCAGGCGCCGCTCCAGGCCGTAGTGTTCGATATAGTTCACCGCTTCCAGCAGGATCACGGCGATGGCTGCCTGCAGGAAGAAATACCAGATCGCTGCAGCGCCGAAGGCGAGACTCAGGGCAGCGGCCAACAATACTGGCCAGGCCACGCACCAGAACATGGGATTCTCCCAGGTCCAGGCACTCCTGCCCTGCTTAGCGAACCGCGCTTCTTCCAGATGCCAGGCATGTACCCAGCTTCCCACCAGGGTGCGGGGCAGGAAGGCATACAGGTTCTCGCCATAGCGAGCCGAAGCCGGATCATCCGGCGTGGCCACATGAGAATGGTGGCCGCGGTTGTGCTCCACGTAGAAATGCATGTAGCAGACTGAAACCAGGAGCGCACGGGATAACAGGCGATCGCCCTTGCTCAGGTGATGGCCCAGTTCGTGGGCGATGACGATGCCGATGCTACCGCTGCTAGTGCCCACGGAAAGGATGAAGCCCGCAAGCGCCCACCAGGGCATGGCCGCGTGCGTCACAACCCAGGCACCAAACACCAGCAAAGCGAAATGCATGGCGGCGCCGAGGTAGAGGATCGACCGGTACCAGGGGTCTCTTTCCAGCACGGCGATCTCATCGCGAGCAGGTTGGAATCGTTCATGACCGGACCATAGGTCCAACAGTGGTAATGCCGCGTAGGAGAACGCGATGGTGAGGTAGTTCCAGGTGCCTCCCAGCAGGAAGCCTGCCACCACCATCACAGGTAGCGTCAGGGCCAGCAGGAAGCCGTAACGTTTCACTGCACCCGTCTGACGAACACGGTGGCGCCGTGACCGGTGAGCGTGAGCAGATAACCGAAACCCAGACGCTTGATGACCACCTGCGGGTCCTGCAGGTCGGTCTCGAAGCTGCTGCTGTCCGCCTGCTTCCACACCTGGCCGTTGGCGAGCTTGAACACCGTGCTGCCTCTCCAGCCGATGAAGTGGCCGGGGATGGTGGATTCGATGCGAGCGGGTTCAGCACGGGTCTGCGGCGACAACATCTCCTGACCGAAGCGGGCCGTGGAAGCCGCGGCGGGAGCAGGCGTGGGCGCCGGCGCAGCTGGAGTTGGTGCAAGAGGGGCCGACGCAGCCACCGTGGGAGCGATGGACACTCCCGAGGCGATCACCGGGAAGTTCTCTCTGGTGGTGGTCGAGGACGCCGCCTGGGCATAGGAAGCGAGCCAGGCGTTGAGGGCCACCAGCTGCTGGGGGCTCAGGGTATCGAGGCCGGTCTGGTGAAACTGGGTGGCGCTCATGAGGTCACGCACGTCGGCGGGTTTGTCCGCCGCCACGGCGGTACTCAGCAACACACAAGCCAGAGTTCCCATGATGATGCGCAGTCTCATCGCACGCTCCATTTGAGTTGGTCGAGGTCCACGTTACCGCCGCTCAAGATGATACCAGCCCGCCGCCCGCGTACCGACACCAGGCCACGGCGCAGGGCCGCGAGCGACACTGCCGCTGAGGGTTCCACGATGATCTTCATGCGCTCCCAGATGAAACGCATGGCATCCAGGATGTCCTGCTCTTCCACCCGCACCACTTCATCTATCTCGTCTCGCAATACGGTGAAGGTCAAAGGACCGATGGTGGCCCTCAAGCCGTCGGCGACGGTATCGGGGTGGGCCACGGCTTCGATGTGTCCGGCCTTGAGAGAACGCCAGGCATCGTCCGCCCCCAGTGGCTCGACGCCGATGACTTTGGCCTTGGGGCAAAGGGCGCGCGTGGCGACAGCGGCACCCGAGAGCAGGCCGCCGCCGCCGAGGGGCGCTAGCACTATCTCCAGGTCCGGCACCTGCTCGTGCATCTCCAGGGCCGCGGTGCCCTGCCCCGCCATCACAGTGGCATCGTTGTAAGGATGCACTACGGAAGCACCGGTCTCGGCCACGTACTTGGCGAGAACCGCCTCACGGCCCGCTTGGGTGGATTCGCAGTAGATGATCTTGGCGCCGTAGGCCGCCACCGCGCGCTTCTTGTAGGCACTGGCGTTCTCCGGCATCACCACACAGGCCGGCACGCCGCGGCGCTGGGCTGCGAGCGCGAGAGCCGTGCCGTGGTTTCCGGAGGAATGGGTGGCGACGCCTTTCTTCAGGGCCGCTTCCGAGAGGCTCAAGACTGCGTTGCTGGCACCGCGCAGCTTGAAAGCACCCATCTCCTGGAAGTTCTCGCATTTGAAATGGATCTCGCCGCCGATCTCCGCTTCCAGTTCCGGACAGCGCAGCACCGGCGTCTGCCGCACGCTGCCGGCGATGCGCCGTGCGGCAGCGCGGATATCATCGAAATTCAGGATGTCCTGCATGGCGGCCCTCAACCGGTGGGCGCCGCGAACTCACTGCGGAACAGCTGTTCGCGGTAATGCTTGAGTTCCGCCACGGAGTCACGGATGTCTGCCATGGCGAGATGAGTGGATTCCTTGGTGAAACCTAAAGCTGCTGCCGGCGCCCAGCGCTTGGCCAGCTCTTTCAAGGTGCTCACATCCAGGTTGCGATAATGGAAGAAACGTTCCAGCTCCTGCATCTGTCGGGCCAGGAAACGCCGGTCCTGACAGATGCTGTTGCCGCACATGGGCGAAGCACCCGGCGGCAGATACTGTTTCAGGAAGTCGAGGGTGGCTCGTTCGGCCTCCGCCATGCCGGTCTTGCTCTGGCGCACCCGCTCCGTGAGACCCGAATGGCCGTGTTGACGTGTGCACCAGTCGCCCATGGCCACCAGCACTGAATCGTCGTGGTGCACCGCCAGCACCGGACCTTCCGCCAGCAAGTTGAGCTGCTTGTCGGTCACCAGCGTGGCGATCTCAAGGATCTGGTCGGTGGCGGGATCGAGCCCGGTCATCTCAAGGTCGATCCAGATGAGGTTCTCAGCGTCTTGCGCCATGGCGTTTCGTCTTGTCCTGCGGGAGGGAGACTAGTCTAACCCATCGCCCCCGCATGCTTTAAGATAGCGCGCATGAACCCCCTCTCCTTCGTATTCGTCGCGGCGCTGAGTGTAGCGCTGCTCTTGCGTCTGTGGCTGAGCCTGCGCCAGAGCCGGCATGTGCGCCGGCATCGGGACGCAGTACCGGCGCCCTTCGCCGCGGGCATCGACCTCGCAGCCCATCGCAAGGCGGCGGACTACACCGTAGCCAAGGGTAAGCTCGGGCGCGTGAATCTGGTGCTGGACTTCGCGGTGGTGCTGATCTGGACCTTAGGTGGAGGCCTCACCGCCCTGGATGACGCCTGGCGCGGAGCGGGTTTGGGCATCATCAACACCGGTGTGCTGGTGATAGCGAGCTTCGCGGTGCTGAACGGGCTCATTGGCCTGCCCCTGAGCCTGTATTCCACCTTCGGCATCGAAGCGGAGTTCGGTTTCAACCGCACCACCTGGCGCACCTGGGCCTTGGACCTCTGCAAGATGCTGCTGCTGGCGGTAGTGCTCGGCCTGCCGATCCTGTATGCAGCGCTGGTGCTGATGCACAAGGCGGGGCCACTCTGGTGGCTGTACCTGTGGGCCCTGTGGTTCGGCTTCAGTCTGACCCTCACCTGGGCTTATCCGAAGTTCATCGCGCCGCTGTTCAACAAGTTCTCGCCCCTCACGGACCAGGACCTGAAGACACGCATCGAAGGCCTGCTGACCCGTTGCGGCTTCACCAGCCAGGGCGTGTTCGTCATGGACGGATCTACGCGCTCGGCCCACGGCAACGCCTACTTCACCGGCTTCGGCTCCAACAAGCGTATCGTGTTTTTCGACACGCTGATGGCGAGCCTCACTCCCGCTGAGATAGAAGCGGTGCTGGCCCATGAGCTCGGCCATTTCAAACTTAAGCATGTGATCCAACGCCTCGCCTTGACGGCGGTGCTGGGCCTCGCGGGTTTGGCGTTGCTGGGCTGGCTCAAGACCCAGGACTGGTTCTACCTCGGCATGGGCACTGCGGCGCCTTCCGATTACATGGCACTCCTGCTGTTCACCCTGCTCCTGCCGCCATTCCTGCTGCTCCTAGAGCCCGTGGGCTCCGCCTGGTCACGTCGCCACGAGTTCGAAGCAGATGCGTACGCGCGCACGCAATCCGACGGTGCAGCCCTGGCGCGGGCCCTGGTGAAGCTATATAGAGAGAACGCCTCCACTCTGACGCCGGATCCCCTGCATTCAGCGTTCTATGATTCGCACCCGCCAGCCTTGAGCCGCATCGCGCGCCTGCAAGCCGCACCGGAATGACCGGCACCCGTGACGCACGGGTGGTGGCCGGCAATGGCCGCCGCTTCGTGGTGGAGACCGCCGACGGCGCACGCTTCACCTGCCTCACCGCCACCCGCGACGTGCAAGCCGTATGCGGCGATCAAGTGAAGGTAGACGGTACCGACGACCCGCGCATCGTCTCTGTATCCCCGCGTCGCTCCCTATTCAGCAAAGCTGACGGGCGGGGCCGCGCCGTACCGGCAGCCGCCAACCTGGATCAGGTGTTCATGGTGCTGGCACCGGTGCCGGGGCCCGAACTCTTCCTCATGGACAAATACCTGGCTGCCATCGACGGCATGAAGATCGCAGCGGGCATCGTGCTCAACAAGATGGACCTGGTGGACGAGGACGATGACGGCGGCCTGGGCCGGCGTCTCGCCTACCTCGGCAGCCTGGGCTATCCCGTGTACCGGACCGACACCCGGGGCGGAGCGGGATTGGAGAGCTTCGCCGCTGCCCTCAAGGGGCACGACAGCATGCTGGTGGGCCAGTCCGGCGTCGGCAAATCCTCGCTGCTGAATGCCCTGGTGCCGAGCGCGGACCACCGTATCGACGAACTCTCCGCCGCCACCGACGAGGGCCGGCACACCACCACCTCCACCACCCTGCATCCGTTACCGGGCGGTGGCGCGCTGGTGGATTCGCCGGGAGTGCGGGACCTGGAACTGGTCGTCCGGGACCCTACCGACATCGGCCCGTTGTTCCGGGACATCCATGCCATCTCGCGGGATTGCCGTTTCGCCAACTGCCTGCACTTGCAGGAGCCGGGTTGTGCGGTGAAAGAAGCGGTGGAGAAAGAGAAATTACCCAGAAGTCGTTATACAAGTTACAAATGGCTTATGACCACCATGCAACAGGCCAAAGACAGGAAATTCGACTAACCAAAGGGCGTCGTGAGTTTCTTGCCGCCAAGTAAGTGTATATGGAGGTGGAAGACGGTCTGGCCCGCATCCGCGTTGCAATTGTTCACGGTGCGATAGCCTGAAACAGCTATACCTTCCTGGCGCGCGATCTTCTGGGCTGCCAGGGAGAGCTTACCCAGTAGTTCCGCGTCTTCAGGCTTGGCTTCGTCCAGGCTGGCGATATGCTTACGTGGCACGATCAGCACATGCACGGGCGCCTGGGGTGCGATATCCCGGAAGGCGATGAGATCGCCATCCTCATACACCATCTGCGGTTTGATCTCCCCCGCCACCATCTTGCAGAACAGGCAGTCCTTCATGGCGCCTCCTCAGACAGGCACGGCGAAGATGTCGAAGTGCTCCCAGTCCATCAGCATGGTCTCCGTAAGCTCCGGCCCGCGGTAGTGCTTCTCATCCTCGAACTTGTACAGCCTGAAGCCGAATCCGCTCAGCTCCTGGAAATAGGCGCGTCGCGCATCCAGGGTGAGGTGCTTGTAGATCTCGGTGCGGATGTAAGGCCGATTGGTCGTGATCAGCTTGCGCAGAGACTGCACGATGGCATGATCGTGGCTCTCCGCGTCGATCTTGACGTAACGGATCTTGGCCATCTCCCGCGGATACTCCCGCTCCAGGAAACGGATCAGGTTGCGGCCCTGCACCTTGAGCTTGAAGAAGTGGCCGTGGCGCCAGGAACTGATGCCCTGATGGAATCCGCCGTTGCTGAAGCCCGGGTCGGAATACTCGAACTCGTATTCGCCATCCTCTTCCGTGGCGGCGAACATCAGGGGATAGATGCGGGTCTTGTCGCGGTTCAGGTCGGCGTTGGCGGCCAGCACCTTGAACACATGCGGATTGGGTTCCAGGGCGAATACGCCGCCGGAAGCTCCTACTGCCAGGGCGATGGGCAAGGCCGTATCCCCGGAATGGGCGCCGACGTCCAGAGCGAAGTCGCCGGGCTTCAGGAACTCACGCAACACGTCCACGTAGCCCTGATCGAAGAGCTTGGGCATCTCCTTGGGGTGATCCCAACCGGCGTACTGCACCCGGCCTTCGCGGGCCAGGTCGTAATTCACCACGGTATAGCCATACTCGCGGGCTGCCGGCTTGAGGCTGAGGCCGTACAAGACTTCTTTGAGTTTCATCAGCGCACGTCCTGTCGGCCGGTGAAGGCATGGGACAGCGTGCCGCCGTCGATGTATTCGAGTTCACCGCCGATGGGTACGCCATGAGCGATACGGGTGGCGCGGATACCGCGGCGTGCCGCCAGTTCCGCGAGATAGTGGGCCGTGGCTTCGCCTTCCACCGTGGGGTTGGTGGCGAGGATCAGTTCGCGCACGCCGCCCTCATCCAGGCGCCGCTCCAAGAGCGCTAGCCCCAGTTCCTCGGGGCCGATGCCATCCAGGGGCGAGAGATGCCCCATGAGCACGAAATACTGGCCGCGGTAGCCGGTGGCGCTCTCGAGAGCGTTCACGTCCGCAGGAGTCTCCACGGCGCACACCAGCGAAGCATCGCGCTTGGGGTTGGCGCAGGTGTCACAGAGTTTGTCCTCGGTGAACATGCGGCAGCGCTCGCAATGACCCACGCCCTGCATGGCGGCTTGCAAGGCTTCCGCCAGGGCCAGCGCGCCGCTGCGATTGCGCTCCAGCAACTGGAATGCCATGCGCTGGGCGGACTTGGGCCCCACGCCCGGCAGGCAACGCAGGGACTCCACCAGCTTCTGCAGTAAGGGCGAGTAGGCCATCAGAAAGGAAGTTTGAGACCGGGCGGCAGGCCGAGGCCGGAGAAACTCTCCTTGGCGACTGCTTCGACCTTGGCGTTGGCATCGTTGCAGGCTACAGCGATCAGGTCTTCCAGCATCTCGGCATCGCCCTTCAAGAGTTCCGGATCGATGTGCACCCGGCGCACCTCGTGCTTGCCGCTCAGGGTGACCGTGACCTTGCCGCCGGCAGCCGAGCCTACGACCTCGAGCTTCTCCAGGTTCTCCTGGGCACGGCGCATGTTCTCCTGGATCTGCTGCGCCTGCTTCATCATGTTGCCCAAGCCACCACGCATATGCCGTCACTCCATATATATAAGTAGAAGCCAGCGACCCGATCGCGCCCATGGATGGGCGCCTTGGGCGCGAGGCGCAGACCCGTGCCGTGCCGCAGCAGGTCGAGAAGGCCAAGGATGGCCTTTTCGACATCCTATCAGTCCACAGGTTTGATCAATTCCGGGTTGACCTGGGTACCGAAGGCATCGGCCAGCTCACGCATGGAGGGATCCGCGGCCACGGCGCTACGGGCAGCCGCCAGCTTATCCGCTTCCCGCTGCTCGCCGAGCTTAGCGGGGGTCACGAGAGTGCCCTCGCCCACCTCGATACGCACCTTGAGGGGCTCGCCGTAGTGGCGGGACAAGGCCTCTTCCAGACGCCCCTGCAACTGACTGGTCACCATCTGCTGATGAGTAGAGTCGATCTCCAGGAACAAGGTTCCACCGTCGCGACGCCGGTACACACAATTCGCCGCCAGCTGCTGGGCTGCGCCCCGCAATCCAAGGCTCTCGATGAGTGCGTTCCAGTCCGGCTCACTCCACTTCACCGCTGCTTGCGCCACCGCGGCCGGTGCCGATGCAGTCTGGGCAGCAGGTGCCGCAGCCGCTTGCGACATGACTACCGGCCCAGCGCTAGTGGTCATGGCCGGTGTACCGTCCATGGGCTGGAAGGCCAGCATGCGCAGCAGGGTCATCTCGAAACCGGCCCGCGGCGAAGGTGCCAGTCCCAAGTCGCGCTTGCCCATGAGGGCGATCTGGTAATAGAGCTGCACGTCCGCCGGGTCGAGACGTTTGGCGAGAGCCATGAGGATCTCAGCTTCATCGAACTCGGCAGCAGCTGCTGGCACGGCCTGGCCGATGGCGATGCGCTGCAGCGCGGAAGCCAGGTCATCCAACACCAGTTGATAGTCCGGCGCCCGCTCGTCCAACTGCGCCACCGCCGCCAGCACTGCGGCACCGTTGCGCGCGGCCAGTGCTTCCAGCAGGGCACGCACGTGGGTGCGTTCGATAGTGCCGAGCATGCTGCGCACGTCCGCATCCTTCACCTCGCCGCCGCCGAAGGCGATGGACTGGTCCAGGAGGCTCAGGCCGTCGCGCAGGCTGCCGTCGGCCGCATGCGCCAACAGGGACACCGCCGCGGGCTCGTACTTGATGCCCTCGGCGTCGAGGATGTGGTTGATGCGGCCCGAGATCAGGTTCTCAGGCAGACGCTTCAGGTTGAACTGCAGGCAGCGGGACAGCACCGTCACCGGGATCTTCTGCGGGTCGGTGGTGGCCAGCAGGAACTTCACGTGAGGCGGCGGCTCTTCCAGGGTCTTCAGCAGCGCGTTGAAGGCGCTCTTGGAGAGCATGTGCACTTCGTCGATGAGGTAGACCTTGTAGCGGCCGCGGCTGGGTGCGTACTGCACGTTGTCCAGCAACTCGCGGGTGTCATCCACACCGGTGCGGGAAGCGGCATCCACTTCGATCAAGTCCACGAAACGGCCGGCGTCGATCTCCTGGCAGGCACTGCACTGGCCGCAGGGCCGTGAGGTCATGCCAGTCTCGCAGTTCAGGGACTTGGCCAGGATGCGGGCGATGGTGGTCTTGCCGACGCCACGGGTGCCGGTGAACAGGAAAGCGTGGTGCAGCCGGTCATGGTCGAGGGCGTTGATCAGGGCCCGCAACACGTGCTCCTGGCCCACCATCTCCGCGAAGTTACGCGGGCGCCATTTTCTCGCCAGGACCTGATACGACATGCCGTCTCGGGGTGTTCGGGGTTGGATCGCTCGTTAGAGCTACTTTAACAGACGCTCCATACCCAGAGGCAGGCCGCGGCACCTAAGGAGGTGCCGCGCGCGGAGCGGAGGCTGGTACGGCTGGGCCGGACCAGCCGAGTTTGAAAATTCCAGGGAGGGAGTTTTCAAACGTAACCGATTAGGTGGCCGCCCACGCCGGCCGGATCCGGCCCGCGAAGCCTCTGCTACCGTTGCTCCCTTCCGGGCCTGGCGGGATTCGCAGCGCGTCGCGACCGGGAAGCCGGCGCAGGCTGCCATGGAACTTGCTTTTGCTAATGATGGGGGGTCAGGGAGCGTCATTCAAGTGGATTTCAGAGGCGAGAGAGAGCGGGATTAGGCCGGGCTATCCCTGCCCGGCGCCCCTTCGGGTCGAGCGCCGCCGGGAGCGGCGCTGTTCAATCGCTCCCAGCGATTTTGTCGAACCGGCCTATTTATACATCGCGGGTTCGGATCCCACGTATTTCTCTTCAAGTTGTAGAAAAAGATAAAGGGCCTCTTAGGCCCCTTATCTTTTTCTGCAATTGGCGGAGAGAGCGGGATTCGAACCCGCGATACGGTGTTAACCGTATACACGCTTTCCAGGCGTGCTCCTTCGACCGCTCGGACACCTCTCCATAAACTTGGCTTCTATTCTAAAGTCTTCGGCGCAAAAGGCGCGGAAGGTTACTCCATGGCACCGCCGCCCGCAACAGGAGGCGGGTTACTGGCAGCCGACGGCACCGGCTTGGCGGCCGCCTTGGTGTCGGCAGCCGGGGCGGCGACGGCAGGTTTGGCGACAGGCGCCGGTTTCACGACCTTATTCATGTCTTCCGGGGTCAGGACCGTGGGCGGGGTCACCAGGCAAGGCGCAGCCGAGATACCCGCTGCCGGAGCCGCTACAGGAGCGGGAGCGGTACCCGCGACCGGGATCTTATAGGCAGGATCCGCTGTCGGGAGGGTCACGCCGGCAGGCGCCTTGAGGGGCGCATGGGTGGCGTAGCCGGTGAGGTATTGATGGGAGTTGCCGCAGGTGGGCGCGGAACTACAGGAGGCGAGCGCCACAGCCGCAGCCGGCAACACCAGGAAGATCAAGAGACGGTTTGTCATCGGATACCTTGAGGACATGAATGAGGATGGTTAAACCAGGGCGCGCCCGGCTTTCAGGGCCGAACGCACCGCTGCCTGGTGCTCACCGGCGAGAGGCGTGAGCGGCAGACGGATGCCGGCCGGGATACGGCCCATGACGCTCAGGGCCCATTTCACCGGGATGGGGTTGCTCTCCACGAACAGGGCCTTATGCAAGGGCGCCAGCTCCGCGTCGATGGCGGCGGCCTTGGCTGCATCGCCGGCACGGGCAGCCACCGTGAGCGCGTGCATGAGTTTAGGCGCAACGTTGGCGGTGACCGAGATCACCCCACACCCACCCTGCAGCATGAACTCCCTGGCGGTGGCGTCGTCGCCGCTGATGAGCAGGAAGTCCTTGCCGCAGCGCTTGCGGATATCTTGGGCGCGCTTGAGGTCGCCGGTGGCTTCCTTGATGCCCTTCACATTGGGCAACTGGGCCAGGCGTTCCACCGTCTCCGGCAATATGTCGGTGATGGTACGGCTCGGCACGTTATAGAGGAGTACCGGCACCGATACCGACTCGGCTACGGCACAGAAATGCCGGTACAGGCCCTCCTGGCCTGGCTTGTTGTAATAAGGAGCGGCGCTCAAGACCGCATCGGCGCCGACGGCCTCAGCACGGCGGGAGAGCTGCACGGCGTGGGCGGTGGCATTGGAGGTAGCGCCGGCGATGACCGGTATCCGACCCGCAGCGGCACGCACGCAACGCGCTACCACTTCGAACTGCTCGTCGCCTTCCAGCGTCGAGGCCTCGCCGGTCGTACCAATGGCGACGATGGCATCGGTACCCTGCGCCACGTGCCACTCCACCAAAGCATCGAGCGCGGCCAGATCCAGCCGGCCGTCGTCGGACATGGGCGTGACCAGCGCCACCATGCTGCCCTGGAACATCGGGAGACCTCGGGGAAAAACGCCATTTTACCGGCCGCCCGCCGCCGCCGCCAGCGTGGGACTGCGGGTATTCGGCTTGCGGCCTTCCGGAAACCCGTTACACTGCTGCCATCCCTCCCCTACCGGTCCGGTTAACCCGCTGCGAGCCCGAATGACACAGTTCCTGGTGGTATCGGTGCTGGCGGAAGACCGGCCCGGCATCCTCCATGACCTCGCACGCGCCGTGAAAGACTCCGGCTGCAACGTGGTCGAGAGCCGCATGACGGTGCTGGGTACCGAGTTCTCCATGCTGCTGCTCATCTCCGGCAACTGGAACACCGTCACCAAGCTGGAAGGCACCCTGCCCAAGCTCGAGAAGAAGCTGGGCCTGACCCTGGCGGCCCGCCGCACCAAGGAGCGGGAACCCCGCGAGGACCTGCTGCCTTACGCCGTGGACGTGGTGTGCCTGGACCAGCCCGGCATCATCTTCAACCTCGCGGACTTCTTCGCCTCCCGCAACATCGGCGTGGCGGATCTGAGCACCCGCAGCTACGCCGCCGCCCACACCGGCGCACCCATGTTCGCGGTGCAACTGGCGGTGAACATCCCTGCCGACACCCACGTGGGCCGGTTGCGCGAGGAGTTCATGGAGTTCTGCGACAACCTGAACCTAGACGCCATCATGGAGCCCATCAAGGGCTGAACCACCAGGAGCCACATGAGCAAGATCGCCCTCGGCAAGAAAGTACCCGACTTCAAGCTGCCCGCCACCGGCGGTAAACAGATCAGCTTGTCCTCCCTCAAGGGCCATGACGTGGTCCTGTACTTCTACCCCAAGGACGACACCCCGGGCTGTACCGTCGAAGGCCAGGACTTCCGCGACATGAACGCGGACTTCCGGCGCAAGGGCGCGGTGATCCTGGGTGTGTCCCGCGACAGCCTGAAGTCCCACGAGAAGTTCTGCGACAAGTACAGCTTCAACTTCGACCTGCTCTCCGACGAGGACGAGAAGCTCTGCGCCTTGTTCGACGTCATCAAGATGAAGAACATGTACGGCAAGAAGGTACGCGGGATCGAACGCAGCACCTTCCTCATCGGCAAGGATGGCCTGCTGCGCCGCGAGTGGCGCAAGCTGAAGGTGGAAGGCCACGCCGCCGAGGTGTTGGCTGCCGTGAGCGCCGAGGATCCGGCTCCCGCCAAGACGCCCAAAGCCAAGTCCAGGAGGAAGGCACCTAAGAAGAAGACCGCGAAAAAGACTGCCAAACGGGGCAAGAAGAAGTGAGCAAGACCAAGAGCCCGAACAAACAACAGCGCCGCCTCTACGTGCTTGACACCAACGTGTTGATGCACGACCCCACCGCCATCTTCCGCTTCCAGGAACACGACATCTTCCTGCCCATGGTGGTGCTAGAAGAGCTGGACGCCGGCAAGAAAGGCATGTCGGAAGCCTCGCGCAACGTGCGCCAGGTGAGCCGCTTCCTCGACGACATGATGCGCGATGTCAGCAAGGATCAGATCGACGAAGGCCTGGTGATCCAGAGCCTGCAGAATGCCACCGGCGCCGCCGTCACCGGCGGACGCCTGTTCTTCCAGACCGAGGCCCTGGCCGGCGCTCTGCCCGAGACCCTGCCTGGCAATAAGCCCGACAACTACATCCTCGCCACCACTCAGGCCTTGCAGCAGAAGCACAAGGACACCCGTGTGACGTTGGTGTCCAAAGACATCAACCTGCGCATCAAGGCCTCGGTGCTCGGCATCCACGCCGAGGATTACTTCAACGACAAGGCCCTGGACGACCTGGACCTCTTGTTCACGGGCTTGCAGGAACTGCCTAAGGACTTCTGGGACAAGCACAGCAAGGATATGGAATCTTGGCAGCAGGAAGGCCGCACCTGGTACCGCATCAAGGGCCCGCTGGTGAAGGACTGGCATCACAACCAATGCGTATACAGTGAGACCGACAACTTTGAGGCCATGGTGCGCGGCATCGACGACCGCGGCGCGCTGCTGGAACTGACCCGCGATTACCGCGGCATCCGCCACACGGTGTGGGGCATCAACGCCCGCAACCGCGAACAGAACTTCGCCCTCAACATGCTGCTAGACCCGAGCGTGGATTTCGTCTCGCTGCTGGGTTCAGCCGGCACCGGCAAGACGCTGCTGGCGCTGGCGGGGGGCCTGGCCCAGACCCTGGAACAGAATCGCTACCGCGAGATCATCATGACCCGCGTCACGGTGCCCCTGGGCGAGGACATCGGTTTCCTGCCGGGTACCGAGGAAGAGAAGATGACGCCCTGGATGGGCGCGCTCATGGACAATCTGGAAGTACTCACCCAATCCAGCGAGGGCGGCGAATGGGGCCGAGCCGCCACCGGCGACCTCCTGCGCAACCGCATCAAGATCCGCTCCATGAACTTCATGCGCGGCCGCACCTTCCTCAACCGTTACATCATCGTGGACGAGGCCCAGAACCTCACGCCCAAACAGCTGAAGGCGTTGATCACACGCGCCGGACCCGGCACCAAGATGGTCTGCATAGGAAACATCTCCCAGATAGACACCCCGTACCTGACGGAGACCACCTCGGGCCTCACATTCGTGGTGGACCGTTTCAAACGCTGGCCGCATTCCGGGCACCTGACGCTGCTCCGAGGCGAACGCTCGCGGCTTGCGGATTTCGCCTCCGAGAGCCTCTAAAACCGCGGCGGGAAGCTGTCCGATGCTTACAATTTATGGCCGCCTATGCTTAAATCTGGTGGTCACATATCCGTCATTCTGGGGAAGCCGATGAACAAGAAGTACACCGCCCATTGGGCCGTGCCGCTGGCTGCAGCCGTGCTGGCCGCCTTGCCGGTTGCCGCCTCTGCCGCCAACTTCCAGCTCACCGAGCTCAGTGTCACCAGCCTGGGTCGCGCCCATTCCGGCGGCGCCGCGGCTGCGGAAGATTCCTCCAGCATCTGGTACAACCCGGCGGGACTCTCCAACCTCTCCAGCGCGGAGATCCTGGGCGGTTACAGCCTGATCCACTTCAACGCGGCTTTCAGCAAGACCTCGGCTACCGACGCCACCGGCCAACCGCTCTCCGGCGGTAACGGCGGCAAGGTCGGCAAGCTCGGCGGTCCGGCGTTCATCTATTACTCGCAGCCGATCAACGACCAGCTGACCTTCGGCTTCGGCGTCACCACGCCGTTCGGCCTGTCCACGAAGTATGACGACGACTCCATCTTCCGTTATCAGGCGATCTACACCAGCGTGCTAGTGGTGAACTACAACCCGACCATCGCCTGGAAGATCAACGATAGCGTTTCGCTGGGCTTTGGCATCGACTACCAGCACATGGACGTGAAGCTCACCAACGACGTGGACTTCGGCTCGGTCTGCTTCAGCCAGCTCGCCCCGGCCACCTGCACTTCCATCGGCCTCACCCCCCAGGGTCATGACGGCGCCTTCTCCACCCAGGCCAGCGGCACCGGCACTGGCTGGAACGCCGGCGTGTTGTGGAAGATCAACTCCGAGAACCGCATCGGCTTCGCCTACCGTTCCAGCGTGAACCATGACCTGTCCGGCGGCGCGAGTTTCACCAACGTGCCCGCCCAGTTCGCGGCCAACCCCGCGAGTGCGGCTCAGTTCCAGGCCCAGGGCGTCACGTCCAAGTTCGAGACCCCCCAGATGTGGTCCTTGAGCTACGCCTTCCAGTTGGACCCGCAGTGGACCCTGTTCGCTGACTGGTCCTACACCGGCTGGAGCAGCTTCGACAAGCTCGACATCGCCTTCGCCAACAAAGGCACCCAGGATGCGGTGGTCGATGAAGGCCTGAGCAACTCCAACCGCTACAGCATCGGCGCCGACTTCCGCTTCAATGACTCCTGGACATTCCGCGGCGGCCTGGCACTCGACAACTCGCCGGTGCCGGACCCCTCAGCCCCCTGCAACACCACGGCCTTCAACTCGAGCTGCACCAACGACAAGAGTGCCAGTCGTACCGCGCGCCTGCCGGACGGTGACCGCACCTGGATCGCCCTCGGCGCCACCTGGCACGTGAGCGAGCATTCCCAGTGGGACATCGGTTATGCCCACCTGTTCCTGGGTTCGAGCCTGGCCTTCAACCAGACCAACTCTGCGGGCCATGACCACATCGTCGGCACCTTCAAGGCCGACGCAGACATCCTGGGCGTGTCGTACCGTTACAGGTTCTAAGCTGAACTAGTCTCAACGACTGAAAAGCCCCCGTGAACCGGGGGCTTTTTATTTGGCCATCCCTGGCGAGGCGCTCGCGGCATTGCGGCTCGCCCGGGGTCTTTCTTTGGAGCCATCCTCTGGTGCGCATGCGATAATCTAGCCATCTGGACTCTCCCTGCCGCGGCGGCTCGCTTTGACCCGAACCCTGACCAAACACCTGCTCTGTGTGGCAACTGCGCTGACGGTGGCCGGCACGGCACTCGCGGCTGAGCCCACCAGCCCTGCGCCCGCCGCCACGAAGTCCTCCATCCAGAGCAGTGTCCGCAACGATTATGGCCCCAACACTTCGATCAGTGACTTCAACCTGCCACAAATCGGCGAGGCCGGTGCCGAGGTCATCAGCCCGCAGCAGGAGTATGTGATCGGCCTGCAGGTGATAGACGAACTGCGCGAATCGGGCGCGATCCTCGACGACCCGCAATTGCAGCAGTACATACAGGACCTGGGGCACCAGCTCTCTTCCCACAGCGACAACCCGACCCTCCACTTCGCCTACTACGTCATCGATGACGACGACATCAACGCCACCACCCTGCCCGGTGGCTTCATCGTGGTGAACAGCGGCCTGATCCTGCTCACCAAGAGCGAGGATGAACTGGCGGGCGTGCTGGCCCATGAGACCGGCCACGTCACCCAGCGCCACCTGGCGCGGCAGCTGGAAGACCAGAAAGACCACGCCTTCATGAACCTAGCCACCCTGTTGGCAGCGGTGGTGGCGGCCTCCCGCGCCAGCGACCCGGATGTGGCGGTGGGTGCCTTGGCCGGCGCCCAGGCCTCCATCATCCAGCACCAGATCAACTACACCCGCGGTGACGAAGAGGAAGCGGACCGGGTAGGCATCGCCACCATGGCACGGGCCGGCTTCCAGCCCCAAGGCATGGTGGATTTCTTCGCCGAGATGCAGAAGAGTTCCTCGCTGAACGGTTATGACAAGATCCCGGAGTTCCTGTTGGATCACCCGCTAGACCTGAACCGCATGACTGAGGCGCAGAACCGCGCCGACCAGATGCACGTAGCGCCGCGCACCGACAGCCGCAGCTACGCCTTGATGAAGATGCGCCTGCTCGCCATGCAGAATAACGATGGTGCCAACCAGCAGCTGGCCGACTTCCAGGGCTTGGTGGACACCAGTACTGGCTGGGATCAGGTGGCGGCACGTTACGGACAGGCCCTGGTCTATCAGAAGGCGGGACGCAATGCCGACGCGGTGAAGGGTATGCGCGAGCTGGCGCAGCAAAACGATGACGTGATCGCTTTCCGCATCGGCCTCGCGGATGCGGAGATCCACGCCGGCCAAGTGCAGGCGGGTATCGCCACCTATGCGGACGCCCTGAAGCTCTTCCCTGACAGCGCGCCCCTGGTGCTGAGTTATGCCAACGACCTCATCGACTCGGGCAGGCCCAGGAGCGCCATCTCCTTGCTCCTGCCCCTGAGCCTGGATTCCGGCAACGGGCCGGAAGCGGTGCATCTCCTGGCCAAGGCTTATGACAAGAACGGCAACAGCGCCGATTCCCATTACTACATGTCCGAGTACTACCTGCAGAACGGTCTGCCAGCGGCAGCCGTGGACCAGTTGAAGATCGCCCTCGCCACCCCCGGCATCGACAGCGTGCAGAAGCAGCGCTATCGGGCTCGCCTGCACCGGGTGGAAGATGACGCGCGTGAAGCGGCCAAGGACCGGGACGGCAATCCCTACTGATCGTCTTCGACCGGCGCCAAGCTGGGCGCTCACGCCCCAACCTGCTACGATTGCACGTCTCTTCGAGGAACTTCCATGCCCGGACCGGCGTTCAGCCCATCTCGGTCATCTCTCTGCTTCGCCTTAGGCCTCGTCTGCATCCTGCTCACGGCCTGCGCCGGCGGACCGCCTGAGCGAGTGGCCCAGACCCAGGACCCCTGGGAAGGTTTCAACCGCAAGATCTACGCCTTCAACGACGCCCTGGACAAGGATGTGGCGCGGCCGGTGGCCCACACCTACGTGCGCGCCATGCCGGGGCCTGCCCGCAGCGGCATCCACAACGTGGTCACCAACCTCGATGAACCGATCACGGTGGTCAACGACGCCTTGCAGGGCAAGATGAAACAGACCCTGCAGGACTTAGGCCGCTTCGTGGTCAACAGCACCATCGGTATCCTGGGCTGGTTCGACGTAGCGAGCCACGTGGGCCTGCCCCATCACGACGAGGACCTGGGCCAGACCCTGGCGGTCTGGGGTGTGTCTTCGGGCCCCTATGTGGTGCTGCCGTTCTTCGGCCCCAGTACGGTGCGTGACGCCGGCGGCCGGGTCGGCGATATCTATGCCAATCCGCCCCGGGATGCGCTGCCGCCCCGCTGGCGTAACGCCGAGTACGTGGTGGATGCGCTCGACACCCGCGTGGGCTTGTTACCGCTGAACGATACCCTCGACAGCGCCTACGACCCCTATACCTTCATGCGCGATAGCTATATCCAGCTCCGGCGCTACAAGATCTATGACGGTAACCCACCCACATCCGACTCGGACTATGACCTGCCGCCCGAAGACAGCACTGCCGCACCTCCGGCCGCGGCGACGCCAGCCCCCGCAGGTGGGACCCAGTCCGCTCCGGCGGCCGGCAGCAAGTCGGCCGCACCTGCCGCGAGCACCGGTGTGACAATCCCGCGCTGATCAGCGACGAACCCAAATGAAAAAAGCAGGCCGAAGAGCCTGCCTTTTTCGTTCTACAGGAATCAGTTGCTTCAACTCAACGACAGGATCTTGTCCACTTCGCTGATCTTGGCCAGGGCCAGCACCTGCTTGGGGACGTTCTTGAACCCGAGCTTGCGCTTCTGGCGGCGCGCCCAGCCGGCCCATTCCACCAGCAGGGCCAGGCCCGCGCTGTCGGTGCCTTCCACGCCTGACAGGTCGAGCTGGATCTTCTTGTGGGCCGCGAACAACGCGCGGCTCTGGGTGAGCGCGTGGGCCGCGGTATCGAAGCTCAGGCACCCAGCCACGCGGAAGCGGCCCTGCCCCAGGTCCTCGAAGTTCACGGCTGGTGCGACGCTCGCCATGTCAGCCCCTGGTGGCCGGCGCCGGCACGGCGTTGGGAGCCTTGCTGGTGTTGAGGCGCTTGATGAGTTCATCCAGGCCCTTCTGCTGGACCTCCGGAGCGAACTGGTCGTGATAGCTGTGCACGTAGGAGATGCCCTCGATCACCACGTCGAAAGCTTTCCACTGGCCGGATTCGTTACGTAACACGTAGTCCACTTCCACCGGCTGGCTGCCGCTCAGCAACACCTGGGTCCTGACCGTGGCGCGGCTCGGTTCGCTGCTGGGGCGATAGGGCTCGACCTTCACGTTGCGTTCCGAATAGTTGCCCTTCACCAGGGCATCGGCATAGCTGTGGGTCAGGTAGTTGAAGAACGCATCCTGGAAGGCCTTGCGCTGCTCTTCCGTGGCGCTGCGCCAGGCTGGCCCGAGCACCAGCTGCGAGGACAGCGTGAAATCGAAGTGCGGTAGGAGGATCTTGCTCACCACGCCGTACAGCTGGCTGGGATCCTTCTGCAACTCGGCTTTCTTGGAGTTGATCGTGTCGAACACCTCCTTCACGGTCTGCTGGATCACCTGATCAGGCGGCGTGGCAGGAGCGGGTGCAACGGCGTCCGCCAGGGCGGAGAGGCTGAGGAAGGACAGGACCAGACCGATCAGGAATTTACTGCGCATGTTGCTTACCTTCACTTGCTACCGGGTTCGGCGGCTTTGGAAAAGAATTGACCGATGAGCTTCTCGAGCACCAGCGCCGACTGGGTGTACTGGATGCCGCTGCCCTGCTTGAGGAACTTGTCGGAACCGCCGGCGTCGATGCCGATGTAGTTCTCACCCAGCAATCCTGAAGTCAGGATGCTGGCGGTGGAATCGTCCGGGATCTGGTTGAAGCGGCCGTCGATCTGGATGCTGACCAGGGCGTTGAAACTCTTGGGATCGAGCCGGATGTCCGTGACCCGGCCGATGGCGACGCCGGCCATGGTGACCGCGGCGCGCGGCTTCAGGCCGCCGATGTTGTTGAACTCGGCGCTCACCGTGTAGCCCTTGTTCTCGCCATAGGCGCCAATGTTGGTGGCGCTGGTGGCGACGATGTAGAGCGCCACGAAGCCCAGCACGATGAAGGCGCCGGTGACGATCTCGATGGTACGGGTCTGTTTCATGATGATGCCCCTTAGAACATCAAGGCAGTGAGTAGGAAATCGAGTGCCAGCACCGCGACGGCGCTGTTGACCACGGTGCGGGTGGTGGCGCGGCTCACGCCTTCGGCGGTGGGCTGCGCGTAGTAGCCCTCGAACACCGCGATGAGCGTGGCAGCCACGCCGAACACAAAGCTCTTGGCCACACCACTGAAGAAGTCGTCACGCAGGTCCACCCGGGTGTGGATGTCGGACCAGAAGGAGCCCTGGTCCACGTGCATGTGGATGACGCCGAGCCAGTAGCCGCCGAGGATGCCCACGGCGTTGAAGATGCCCACCAGCAACGGCATGGAGATCACGCCCGCCAGGAAGCGCGGCACCACGATGCGGCGTACTGGGTCCACCGCCATCATCTCCATGCCCGCCAGCTGTTCGGTGGCGCGCATCAGGCCGATCTCGGATGTAAGCGCGGTACCGGCACGGCCCGCATATAGGAGCGCAGTCATGACTGGACCCAGTTCACGCAGCAGGCTCAAGGCCACTAGGGTGCCGAGGGCGCTGGTGGCGGCGAACTTGTTCAGGGTGTTGAAGCCCTGCAGGCCGAGCACCATGCCGACGAACAGGCCAGACACCATGATCAGCACCAGGGACATGGCGCCGATGTTGAAGATCTGCTGGAAGATCAGGGTCGGGCGGCGCAGGGCATGGGGCGTGTAACGGATCAGCCGCACCAGGAACAGGCCGCAGGCGCCCATCATTTCCAGGAACCCGAGCAGGATGTACCAGGCTTCGCGCAGCAGTCTCATTCGCCTTCATCCCCGAACATCTGAGTGGCGAGATCCGGCGCCGGATAGTGGAAGGGCACCGGCCCATCCGCCAGACCCTTCATGAACTGCCGCACCCAGGCGGACTTGTTCTGTTCCAACTCCTTGGGCGTGCCATAGGCGACCACCTTGCCCTCGGAGATGAGATAGCTGTGGTCGGACACGGAGGACACCTCTTCCACGTCGTGGGAGACGATGACGCTGGTGAGCCCCAGGCTGTCGTTGAGTTCGCGGATCAGGCGCACGATCACGCCCATGGAGATGGGGTCGAGCCCGGTGAAGGGTTCGTCGTAGAAGATGATCTTGGGGTCGAGGGCGATGGTGCGGGCCAAGGCCACGCGCCGCGCCATGCCGCCGGACAGCTCCGTCGGCATCAGTTCCGAGGCGCCGCGCAAGCCCACCGCCTGCAGCTTCATGAGGCCGATATGGCGGATCAGGCTCTCGGGCAGGTTGGTGTGCTCGCGCAGGGAGAACACCACGTTCTCGTAGACGCTGTAGTCGGTGAACAGCGCGCCGTTCTGGAACAGGAAACCCATCTCCTTGCGCAGCTCGAAGAGCTCGTCGTTGGACAGGGTAGGCACGTTCTTGCCATCCACCAGCACCTTGCCCTTATCAGGCAGTACCTGGCCGGTCATGATGTGCAACAGGGTGGTCTTGCCGGTGCCCGAGGGGCCCATGATGGCCGTGACCTTGCCGCGCTCGATGGAGAGGTCTAGATGGTCGAAGATCAGCTTCTCGCCCCGCCGATACTTGAGGCCGCCGATCTCGATGATGTGCTTATCGCTATGGCTTGCCATGGCTGCCTGCCAGCATCCTTGTTGTTCTCGCCCCCTGGGGTGGCGATGCCAGTTTGGACTGGACGGTCTAGTCTAGTTTGTTTCGGGCTGGCCCGTCAAATGTGTACTGACGTCCATATTCCCCTGGGCCCTGTAATGGCCCAGCCGCCAGCGGATGGCCGGCGGCTGGGTTGGTCGATCGCTTAAAACGTCCTGTAGGCCCTTAGGCAGCCTTCTCCATCTGGGCGTTATAGATCGCCGCGCAGGCGGCGCTATTGCACTGGGAACGGTGATAGAAGGCCTTCTGCCCCGCCGCCACGTTCGCTTCCTTGCCACCCCAGGCGCTTAGTGCCGCGGCCTGCAGGGCACGGCCGTAGGAGAAACTGAGCTTCCATGGCATGGGCCCCAGGGCGTTCATGGCATTCAGGTGCTCGGTGGCCACTATGTCGCTCTGGCCGCCGGACAGGAACACGATGCCCGGCACCGCGGCCGGCACATGCCGCCTCAGCACCATCACGGTCTCACGGGCCACCTCCTCCACGGAGGCCTGCTTCGGGCTCTTCATGCCGGAGATCACCATGTTGGGCTTGAGCAGCATGCCTTCCAGGGCCACTCGATGGTTGGCCAGCTCCTCGAACACTACCTTGAGGGTCTCGGAGGTAACGGCGAAGCAACGGCCGATGTCGTGGGCGCCATCCATCAGCACTTCCGGCTCGACGATGGGCACGATGCCCTCCACCTGGCAAAGGGCCGCGTAACGGGCCAGGGCCTGGGCGTTGGCCCGGATGCAGTAAGCGGTGGGGATGCCGGCGCCGATGTCGATGACCGCGCGCCACTTGGCGAAGCGGGCACCGAGCTTGTGGTACTCCTGCAGGCGCTCACGCAGGCCGTCCAGGCCCTCGGTGATCTTCTCCTGGGGGCTGCCCGGGAGTTCCTTCACGCCCTTGTCCACCTTGATGCCGGGGACCACGTCGTGCTTGGTCTGCTGATCGGCGAAGGGGGTGCCATCCTTGCTCTTCTGGCGGATGGTCTCGTCATACATGATCACGCCACTGATGAACTTGGCTGCCCCTGGGGTGCTGAACAGCATGTCCCGGTAGGCGCGGCGGTGCTCCTCGGTGTTCTCGACACCGATGGATTTGAAGCGCTTCTCGATGGTGCTGGTGCTCTCGTCGGCGGCGAGGATGCCGCGGTTGCCGGCCACCAGCTTGTGGGCGATGTTGGACAGTTCCTGCAGGTTCATGGGGCAGACCTCTTCATGGTTTAAGTCCGGAGGCCCACCGCCCATACCCCTGGGAGGGGGTAAACCTCAGAAAAGACGCATATTTTAGCCGTAGATGGTGGGTCGTGACAGATTCGAACTGTCGACCAACTGGTTAAAAGCCAGCTGCTCTACCGACTGAGCTAACGACCCGAATTCTACGGATGACGTAACCGTCAAAAAGCGCGCCATTTTACTGGAAATCCGCTGCAAATGAGCGGTTTGAAGATTCAACGATACGTGGTGGGGTCAGCTAAGCCCGCCTCGGCGAATCCATTCCGCCGCAGCCGGCAGCTATCGCAGACCCCACAGGCGCGACCCTGAGCATCCGCCGTATAGCAGGACACCGTGAGCCCATAGTCCACGCCGAGCCCGGTGCCGAGCCTCACGATCTCGGCCTTGCTGAGCTTCATCAGAGGCGCGTGGATACGTATGCCCTGCCCTTCCACTCCGGCCTTGGTGCCAAGGGTGGCGACCGTCTGGAAGGCTTCGATGAACTCGGGCCTGCAATCTGGATAGCCGGAATAGTCTACGGCGTTCACGCCGATGAAGATGTCCGCCGCCTCGAGCACTTCCGCCCAACCCATCGCCACCGCCAGGAACACGGTATTGCGAGCCGGCACATAGGTGCTGGGGATGCCTTCCGTGGGATGGTCCGGCACCGGGATGGAAGCGTCCGTGAGGGCCGACCCGCCGATGGCGGAGAGATCCAGGTTCACGGTCTTGTGATCGGTGATGCCCTGAGCCCTCGCCACCCGGGTCGCCGCATCCAGCTCTGCGCGATGCCGCTGGCCGTAAGCGAAACTGAGCGCATGGCAGGCATAACCGTCACGACGCGCGATCGCGAGGGTGGTGGCGGAATCGAGTCCGCCGGAGAGCAAGATGACTGCTGTCTTCATGTGCGAGACCGGTCAATGACCCGGTACGTTGCCCCAAAGATATTTATGAAGTTGGACCTGAAGCCGTACAGGCAAGCGATCGGCGAGGATCCACTCCGCCAATTCCCTCGGACTCACCTGCTCATGGCTAGGTGAAAACAAGACCTGGCAGCGTTCTGTGAGCTGGTGCTCGGCCACCTGCGCCTTGGACCACTCATAGTCGGTCCGGTCGCAGATGACGAACTTCGCCTGGTCCTTGGTTCGCAGGGCCGGGATGTTCTCCATGAGATTTTTTTCCATCTCGCCGGAAGCGGGAGTCTTGAGGTCCATGACGCGGATCACCCGGGGGTCCAGGGGCGCGATGGGCAGAGCACCGCTGGTCTCGATGGACACGGTGTAGCCCGCATCGCAGAGGCGGTTAAGTAGAGGCAGACAGTTCTTCTGGGCCAGGGGCTCGCCGCCGGTGACCGTGACGTAGCGCGGCAGGTGGCCCGCCACTTCCGCCAGCACCTCGTCGAAGCTCCACCATTCACCACCATGGAAGGCATAGGCGGTGTCGCAGTAGCCGCAGCGCAGCGGGCAACCCGTCAGGCGCACGAACACGGTAGGCCAGCCGACGCTGTCCGCTTCGCCTTGTATCGAATGGAATATCTCGGTGATCCTGAGACGCTCCGCGGCCGGCAGGTCATCCCGCCGCGCGCCGCGGCCGGGTTGCCGTACCGCGTTCACCGTCTCAGTGCCCCTCGTCCTGCATGCGCTGCAAGCGCTGGGTGGCGAGACCCGCGGCACTGCTGCCGGCGAAGTCCTTCACCACGGAGTTTAGGGTTTGTTTGGCGGCGCTCCACTGCTGCAGTTCGTACTGGCAGTAACCCACCTTGAGGGTAGCATCTGCCACTTTATTGGACTTCGGATAATCCTTGATCACCTTCTTGAAGGTGCTGAGTGCAGTCTCGAAGTCGCCGTTCTGGTAATAGGCCTCGCCAGTCCAGAACGCGGCATTCGGCTGCAACGCACTATCCGGGTAGCGCTTCTGGAAGGACTTAAAGCCCTTGATGGCCTCGACGAAACGCCCCTGCTTCAGCAGGTTGAAGTCCTTCTGGTAGGCGGCATCGTCCAGCCCACCACCAGGAGTCGCCGCGGCGGTGCTGGCCGGCGGCGGTTCCATGGTCACTGCCGGCGGGGCTGGTTGTTGGGCGGCACTCAGACCCGCCTCGAGCTTCTGCAGGCGCTTATCCAAGTCCTGGTACAGGTCGCGCTGCTGCTTCTTGTTCAGGTCGTCATCGTGTTCCAGCACTTCGACTTCACCCTGCAGATCCTTCACCTGCTCCTGCATCGTGTCGATGCGCTGGGAGAGGCCCTCGAGGCTCTGGTTCTTGAAGAGCTGGTCGAGGCGGTCGACGCGCGCTGCGAGCTCGCGCTGCTGCACTGCGTAGGGATCATCGTCACGGACTTGGCATCCTGCAAGCAGGATGCCAAGTCCGGCGACGCAGAGGAGGCTCCGCGACTGGATCATTTCAGGTACACGATTACCGAGCGGCGGTTCTTGGCCCACGACGTTTCTTCATGGCCGGCGTCGGCGGGATGCGCCTCACCGTAGCTGACGGTGGTGATCTGGTCGGCGTTCACGCCCTGGAACAGCATGAAGCGACGCACAGCCTGGGCACGGCGGTCACCCAAGGCGATGTTGTACTCCACGGTGCCGCGCTCGTCGGTGTAACCCTCGATGCGGATCTTCTGGGTAGGGTTGGCGATCAGGTACTTGGCATGCGCGGTCAGCGTGTCCAGGAACTCCGGCTTGATGTCGCTCTTGTCAAAGTCGAAATACACGACGCGCTGGGCCAGCGGGCTGTTCGGGTCGTCCAGCGGGCTCACCGCGGGCGCGGCGGGCGTGGTGGCCGGAGCAGCCGGAGCCACCGTGGCGGGAGCCGCGGCAGCCGGGGCCGCCGTGGTCGGCTTCACGTTCTTGGAGCAGGCGACGGTGAACACCGCCAGCACCGCGATAGTCAGGGCAATACGCAAGGTCTTCATGGGAGCACTCCTTTGGATGTACATAGATTAACCGCTCAGGCGGCTGCGGTCACGGGGCGGGAGCCAGGAACGGGCCCCAGACGGGGGCGTGCACGTCCACGCCGCCCTGCCTCTCCGAGAGGCGTTCCCGCACTTGGCCGTCCACCGATACCATCTCCAACACTCCGCGGTCGTTATAGTCGGCCTCGAAGATGATCATGCTGCCGTTGGGGGCGAAGCTGGGGGACTTGTCCAGATCGCCGTCGGTCAGGGTCTGAAGCGTGCCGCTGGCCAAGTCCATGACCGAGATGTGCAGGTGGCCGTCTTCCCGATGTACCAGCACCAGGGACTTGCCGTCCGGCGAGACGTGGGCATCGGCGTTATAGCTGCCGTCGAAGGTGATGCGCTGGGGCTCGCCGCCGTCTGTGCTCACCTTATATATCTGCGGGCTGCCGCCCCGGTCCGAAGTGAAGTACAGGCTCTTGCCATCCGGCGACCAACTGGCTTCCGTATCGGCGGCCTCGGAGGTGGTGATGCGCTTGAGCTTCTTGGTGGCCAGGTCCATCACATAGACGTCCGGATTACCCGGACTGCTGGACAGGGTCAGCGCCAGGGACTTGCCGTCCGGCGAGAAGGACGGCGCGCCGTTGATGCCTGTCTGTTTGGAGAGCATGGTGCGCTGGCCGGTGCTGATGGTCTGCAGGAATATCGCGGGCTGGATGCCTTCGAAGGAGACGTAGGCCAACTGGGTGCCATCCGGCGACCAGGCCGGCGACATTAGGGGCTGGGCCGCATTCGGGATGATGGGCTGGGCGCCGAAACCATCCGAATCCGCCACCACCAGCGAATAGCGCTCCCCTGCCCCCACTTCCACGTAGGCGATGTGGGTGTTGAAGGCGCCGCGCTGGCCGGTGAGCTTCTGATAGATGGAGTCGCTGATGAAGTGCGCGGTGTAGCGCAGGCGTGCGGCGCTGGTGGCGACGCTGAAGCCCATGATCTGCTGATGGGTGTAGACGTTGAACACCTGGTACTCGACCGAATAACCGCCGCCCACGGTCTTGATGCGGCCGATCACCAGGTCGTTGACCTTGATCACCTGCCAGTCATTGAAGTTGATGGCCGAGGCCTGACTGGGTTTGGAGAGCATGTCCTTAGGGTCGATGGCCTTGAAGCGACCGCTGCGGGCCAAGTCCGCGCCGATCACACCGGCCATGTCCACCGGAGCCGCACCCTGGCCGTCGAAACTGAAAGGCACGATGGCGATGGGTGAAGCCGAGTTCACGCCGCTGGTGATCTCGATGTCCAGGGTCGCCTGGGGCGATACCACCGGCAGCACCAACAACACGACAGTCATCACACTAAGGAACGAATTGCGCACGAAGTCTCTCACGGTGACTGGTTTTTGTTGTTGAAGTTAAGGTTAAGGACCTTACCTTCATCGAACAAGGATGGATCGGGCGGTGCCGGCAGCGGCGAGGACCGATATGCGGCCGTAATAATGGATTGTACGACAGCATCATCCCCGTTGCACGAAGACATCTGCGCGTTCGTAACCGTGCCGCCCGGCACTTGAGTGACAGTGAGGGTGCACTTGAGATCGGTGGGGGTATTGGGCGGCTTTATCCAGTTGTTGTTTACCTTAAGCTGGATGAGGGCTATCCATTTCTGTTTCGCGCTGGCCAAGCCGGCATTGTGCGCGCTCTCCTCGTTGGCGATCTCCGCCGCAAGCTGGCGGCGGCGTGCAGCGGAATCAGCCGTCTTCTGTCTCTGAGCCAGGGCATCGTCCTCGGCCTTGAGCTTGTCCAGGTGGTCGGACTGGGCTTTCAGGTCCGCCATCTGCTGGTTCACCTGCTGCTGGGCACTGGTCTGCTGCTGCTTCAGGTCGGTGATGCTCTGTTCGAGCTGCTGCTTCTCCTGATGCTTCTTGTCCTGTTCGGACTTGAGCATGGCCATCTGCTGGTTGATGAGACTCTGGTCCACCACCGTGGCCTTCACCGGTTCGGCATCCGGGTTGGTGCCACCAAGTGAGGCGACGCTGGAACTGGTCCAGTGGAAGCTCAGCACCAAGAGCAGGACCAGGACCACGTGCAACAGCACGGAGTAACCCCAGGGCCACAGGCGCTGGGGATCGACGCTCGCAGCGCGGTGTCTACTTGTGGCCATTGATCTGCACCGACGGGGCGTTGTCCGGCTCAGTCTCGAGGCCCACGCTCGGCACGCCGGCACCCTGCAGGAGGGCGATGCCAGTGATGACCTTGTCGTAGGTGGCCTTGCGGTCGCCGCGCACGAACACATGCACGTTGGGGTTGAGCTTGATGACCGCAGCGATCCGCGCCACCACGATCTCGGCGCTGATCGGCTGGTCCTGGGGAGTGCCGATGTTGAGGAAGTACTGGCCGGCCGCGTTGATGCTGAGGATCACCGGCGTCTCGTCGCTCTTGAGATCGATGGGCTTGGCATTGGCGGACGGCAGGTCCACCTTCACGCCTTCCGAGAGCAGGGGCGCCGTGATCATGAAGATGACGAGCAGTACCAGCATCACGTCGATATAAGGTACGACGTTGATCTCACCCATCATGCGGCGTTTGTGCTTCCTAGGCATCGTCGTTCATCCGTGTCCGGCGCGCGAGCCCGTGTGGCGCTGCAGGATGGTGGAGAACTCTTCCAGGAAACTGTCGAAGCGCGTCTCCAGCCGCTCCACGTGGTTGGCGAAGCGATTGTAGGCGATCACCGCCGGGATGGCGGCGAACAGGCCCATGGCGGTGGCGATGAGCGCCTCGGAGATGCCGGGCGCCACCATGGATATGGTGGCGTGCTGCACGTTACCGAGTGAATGGAAGGCGTTCATGATCCCCCACACGGTGCCGAACAGGCCGACGTAGGGGCTGATGGAGCCGACGGTGGCGAGAAATACCAGATTCTCCTCCAGGCGATCCACCTCGCGAATCTGCGCCACGCGCATGGCACGGCGTGCGCCCTCCACCACCTGCGCCGGATCGTCGATCTGCTTGCGCAGGCGCGCGAACTCGGCGAAACCGGCTTCGAATATGTTCTCCATGCCGCTCTCGGCGCCGGTGCCGGTAATCTCCTTGTACATGCCGGCCAGGTCACCGCCGGACCAGAAGCGCTTCTCGAAGGCTTCGGATTTCATGCGCGCATCCCGGAGCAGGCGCCGCTTGCGGAAGATCATCGCCCAGGAGGCGATGGAGGCGCCAATCAGGAGCAACAGCACGAGCTTCACCACGAGGCTCGCGTGCAGCGCTATCTCCAGGAAAGATTCTTCACCGTTCATCCGCCGAACTCCCTCAGGATCTCCCTTGGCAGGGGCCTGGGTCTGAATGTATCCGCGTCGATGCAGGCGACCCTGATCTCGCCTGTACACAATCCCATGTCACTGGGCCCGCGCACTTCCTGATGGAAGGTGATGCTGGCCGCAGTGCGCTTCTTCACTTCCGCGCTCACCGTCAACTCATCGTTGAACCGCGCGGGACGCCGGAAATGAAGGTCCGCATTCACCACTACGAACTGCACCGAGTGGTGGTTACGCAGCACGTCCTGTTCGAAACCCAGGCTGCGCAGCCATTCGGTGCGCGCCCGTTCCATGAACTTCAGGTAGTTGGCGTGGTACACCACCCCACCCAGGTCCGTATCCTCGTAGTAGACCCTGACCCGCCACAGGAAGCTCGCTATCCCGATTTTACAGCTTATGTCGGCGGGACTGTCGGCCGTGTGACCTATCGCACGCTTTACGTGATCCACTCAGTCCCCCTGCGCTTCGAACATGTCCGCGGAGGGCTCTCGCTTGGGCGGCTGGAAGCCAAAATGCTGGTAGGCGGTCTTGGTGGCCATGCGGCCGCGGGCGGTGCGCATCATGAAGCCCTGCTGGATGAGGAAGGGCTCTAGCACGTCTTCGATGGTGCCTCGCTCCTCGCCGATGGCCGCCGCCAGGCTGTCCACCCCTACCGGCCCGCCATCGAACTTTTCGATGATGGCGAGCAGCAGCTTGCGGTCCAGCATGTCGAAGCCGTGCTGGTCCACGTCCAGCATGTCCATGGCCTTGTGGGCGATGGCGGCACTGATGTGGCCGTCAGCTTTCACTTCCGCGAAGTCACGCACCCGGCGCAGCAAGCGGTTGGCGATGCGCGGCGTGCCACGGGAACGGGTGGCGATCTCCTTGGCCCCCTCGGCGTCTATCTTGAGAGCCAGGATGCGCGCCGAGCGGGTCACGATGTGGGTGAGGTCTTCGACGCTGTAGAACTCGAGGCGTTGCACGATGCCGAAGCGATCCCGCAGCGGCGAGGTCAGCAAGCCTGCGCGAGTGGTCGCGCCCACCAGAGTGAAGGGCGGCAGTTCCAGCTTGATGGAGCGCGCAGCGGGACCTTCACCGATCATGATGTCGAGCTTGTAGTCCTCCAGCGCCGGATACAGCACCTCTTCCACCACTGCGGAGAGGCGATGGATCTCGTCCACGAACAAGACGTCCCGCGGTTCGAGGTTGGTGAGCAGGGCCGCGAGATCGCCGGGCCGTTCCAGCACGGGGCCGGAAGTCTGGCGCAGGTTCACGCCGAGTTCGGTGGCGATGATGTGGGCCAGCGTAGTCTTGCCCAAGCCCGGCGGCCCGAAGATCAACACGTGATCCAGGGCCTCGCCGCGTTTCTTGGCGGCGCCGATGAATATCTCCATCTGTTCCCGCACCGCGGGCTGGCCGACGTATTCGGCGAGGTTACGCGGCCGGATAGCGCGGTCCACCGCCTCTTCTTCGGCGCTGCTCTGGGCGGTGATGATGCGTTCGGTGGCCATGGACTATCCCGTGCGGAGTGCGCCCTGGAGCGCACGGCGGATGAGTTCTTCGCTGCTCAAGCCGTCTTCCTTGATGGCCCGCAACATCTGGGCCGCCTCCTGGGGCTTATACCCCAAGGACACCAAGGCACTCAGGGCCTCGTCGCGGGGGTTCGCCGATACGCCGGCGCTGGCAGGCGCGCCCACGTCGTCCAGTCTATCGCGCATCTCCACCACCAGGCGCTCAGCGGTCTTCTTGCCGATGCCCGGCAGGCGCGTGAGGGCGGCGGTATCGTTCTCCTGCACGCAGCGCACGAAGCCGTCCAGACTGATGCCGGAGAGGATGGTAAGGGCGAGCTTGGGGCCGACCCCGTTGATCCGGATCAAGCTGCGGAAGAAACGCCGTTCCGCTTCGCTACCGAAGCCGAACAGCACGTGGGCATCTTCACGGATGGTGAGGTGGGTGAAGAGCGTGATCTCGGCGCCCACTTCCGGCAGGTCGTAGAAGGTGGACATGGGCGATTCTACTTCGTAGCCCACACCCTGCACGTCTATCAATAGATGGGGTGGCTGCTTGCGCAGGATCTTTCCGCGCAGGAAGCCGATCATCGCCGCGCTCCCCGTGCCTGCACCAGCGAGGCCAGTTGCGCCTTGAGGCCGCGGCTGTGGGCATGGCAGACGGCGATGGCCAGCGCATCGGCGCTGTCCGCTTGCAGTTCGCCCTTCAACCCCAGGATCACCCGCATCATGTGTTGCACCTGTTCTTTATCGGCGCCGCCCTTACCCACTACTGCCTGCTTCACTTCCTTCGGGGTGTATTCATGCAGGGGCACGCGCTTCACGAGGGTGCCACAGATGGCGGCAGCCCGCGCCTGACCCAGCTTCAAGGCGCTATCGGCGTTCTTGTGCACGAAGGCACGTTCCACCGCGACCTCGTCCGGTGCGAAGCGCTCGACGATGGTGCCGACGGCGAAATAAATCTCTTCGAGACGCGTGAGGAAACTCCCGCCGCTGGTGCGGATGTTGCCGCAGTCCACATACTTGAGGGTCTGGCCTTCGCTGTCGATGATGCCGTAGCCGGTGGAGAGCGAACCCGGGTCAATGCCGAGGATGCGCGTCACGGCTTACTCACCCGGCCATGGCCTTGAGGACCTCGTCGGGGAAGTCGGCGTTGGAATAGACGGTCTGCACGTCGTCCAGGTTCTCCAGCGCTTCGAGCAGCTCCATCACCGATTCGGCGTTCTCGCCGTCGACGGTGACCGCGATGGAAGCCCGCAGCGTGATACCGGAGGATTCGGGCTTCAGGCCCGCCTTCTCCATGGATTCCTTGACCTTGAGGAAGTCAGCGGGATTGGTCAGCACTTCGATGCCGCCATCGTTGATCACGTCCTCGGCACCCGCTTCCAGGGCCGCTTCCATGACCTTGTCTTCGCTGACGTCCGTCAGATAACTCAGCACGCCGCACTTGTTGAACAGATAACCTACCGAGCCATCGGCGCCCAGGTTGCCGCCGTGCTTGGCGAAAGCATGCCGTACCTCGCCCACGGTGCGGGTGCGGTTATCGGACATGCAGTCGACGATGATGGCGACGCCGCCGGGGCCATAACCCTCGTAGCGTATCTCTTCGATGTTGGCGGCATCGTCGCCGCCTGCGCCGCGTTTCACGGCCCGGTCGATGGTGTCCCGAGTCATGTTGGCGGTGAGGGCCTTGTCGATGGCCAAGCGCAGCCGCGGGTTGTTGGCCGGATCCGGATCGCCGTTGCGCGCCGCCGTGGTGATCTCGCGGATGCAGCGAGTGAACACCTTGCCGCGCTTGGCATCCTGCACACCCTTACGGTGCTGGATGTTGGCCCATTTACTATGCCCAGCCATCTTCGCTACCCGTGCCGGTCAGAACGTGACGTTGATACCGAGGATCACGGAGCTGTCCAGCGTCGTGCTCGGGCCACTGTTGAACGAGGCCGATACGTAGCGATAGCCCACGTAGGCGTCCGCGTTGCGCAGGATCTGGTAGTTGGCGGTGAGGCGACCTTCCCAGAAGCGGTCCGCACTCTGGAAGGCCACGATGTTCGGGGCGTAATACAGCTCGCCGGCGATAGCGAAGCGGTTGAAGTAGGGCCAGGTGTAGCGGAAGTGGGCGCCGATGGCCAGGGCCTCACCGTTGTCCTTGTCCTTGGGGTTGATGTAGAAGAACTTACCGCCCACGCCGAAGATCAACGGCGAACCGACGGGGCTGGCATTGCCGACCACGTCTAGGCCCGCGTCGAAAAGGTCCACCCGGTCGGTGTGGTGCAGGAAGCCCAGGCTCCCCTCCACGCCCGTATCAGTCAGGCTGGTGGAGAAATCCGCAGCCACCGCATTGCTGGCCAGGTTGAAATCGAGGGTGTTGGAGGCCTGGGCAGCCGAAGCGGCAGCAGTCAGGGCCAGGAACAGGGCGATGCGGTAATGCCTCATGGAGGGGTCTCCCGGTGGATTTCGACGGTCATATGAAACAGACATCTATATGATACCGTTAAACGTCGGACCTGACACCCGCTGACGCGGCTTCCCACCATGCCTTCACGTCAAAGCATAGACAATCCCATCGCCGCGGCAGCGGACGATATGTTGGGACTCGCCGGTACGCCTGCGATGCTTGCCGATCGAGCGCGCGGCGTCGGCACCATCCTGCAAGCCCTGGAGCTCGACCCGGTGATCGTGCACGCCGGTATGGCATCGGTACTGATGGGCGCCGGCGCATCGGAGCTCGGAGACCTGGAGCCGCGCATCGGCGGCGAGGCGGCACATCTCGCCCAGGCAGTGTTGGCTCTACCCGATCTGATGGGCGCATCCGCCGGCGACGAGGAGCCACTCTCCCCTTCCCAGGCAGAGAACCTGCGCAAACTTCTGCTGGCGGTAATCCGCGACGGCCGGGTACTGGTGATCAAGCTCGCTGAGCGGCTGTACGCACTTCGGGCCGCCAAGTCCGAATCGCCAGCTACGCAACGCAGTCTCGCCATCGCCGCCCGCAGCATCTACGCGCCCTTGGCCAACCGGCTGGGTATCTGGCAGCTCAAATGGGAGTTGGAGGACCTGGCCTTCCGTTACCTGGAGCCGCAGCGCTACCGGGAGATCGCGAGTGCGCTCAAGGAGCGGCGCACCGACCGGGAAAACTACCTGGCCCAGGCTCGCGACATGCTGGCGGCTGCCCTCACGGCTGCCGGCATCGCCGCTGAGGTGGCGGGTCGGCCCAAGCACATCTATAGCATCTGGAAGAAGATGCAGAGGAAGGGCTTGGCTATAGACGACCTCTATGACCTGAATGCCCTCCGGGTCCTGGTTGGGGACATCCCCACCTGCTATGCCGCTCTCGGGGTGGTGCATGGGTTGTGGCGTCACATCCCCAGGGAGTTCGATGACTACATCGCGACCCCGAAGGATAATTCTTACCGTTCTCTACACACCGCAGTGCTGGGTCCCGCGGCGCGGCCGCTCGAGATCCAGATACGCACCGGCGACATGCACCGACACGCTGAGTTCGGCGTGGCCTCGCACTGGCGTTACAAGGAAGGTCTGCGCTACGACCCGGCTCTGGAGACCCGCATCGGCTGGATGCGGCAACTCTTGGCACCCGGCGCCGACGAAGACTTCATCGAACGCTTCCGCACTGAACTCGTGGAAGAGCGGGTGTATGTGTTGACGCCCAAGGGCGAGGTCTTCGACCTGCCTCGCGGCGCCACTGCCCTCGACTTCGCCTATTACGTGCACACTGACGTGGGCCACCGCTGCCGCGGCGCACGCATCAACGGACGACTGGTGCCCATCAGCCATGCGCTGAAGGACGGCGATCAGGTGGAGATCCAGACCGCGCGTCAGGGGGAACCCAGCCGCGACTGGCTGAACCCCCAGGCCGGTTATCTCAACACGCCGCGCGCCCGTGACAAGTTGCGCGCCTTCTTCCGCCAGCAGGATCGGGGTCAGAACATCGGTTACGGCCGCGATGCGCTGGAACGGGAACTGGACCGCTTAGGCCTGCGGGATTTCCGTCACGACCGTCTGCTGAAGCATTTCCCATTCGAGACCCTGGACGAGTTGTTCGCGGCTCTCGGTGCCGGCGATCTTTCGCCGGCACAGATCGCAGGCGCCTTGCAGCGCGAGATGCCGCCGGTCCGCGAGACTCTGCCCACACGCGTACCGCGCACGCCGCAGACGCGCAAGGGCAAGCGCCCCGCGGTGCTCTTGCCAGGCGTACCGGGCGAAGTGCTGGTGTCTCTGGCCCGTTGCTGCCATCCGGTGCCGGGTGAGGCGATCCGCGGCTACATCACCCAGGGTCGCGGCATCACGGTGCACCGCATGAACTGCGCGAGCCTGGCGCGGCTCACGGTGCGTGCCCCGCAACGCCTCACGGACCTGCGCTGGGGCAGCGACGCACGCCAAGGCCAACCGGTGGAGATCTCGGTGGAAGCCCGCGAGCGGCGTAACCTCTTGAACGAAGTGATGGCGCTCTTGGCGGACGAAGAGCTACGCATGCTGGCCATCGATTCCAGACCGGAACCGGACACCGGCATGCTGAACCTGAAGCTTACGATCAGCGTCTCGGGGCTGCCGCAATTGTCGCGTCTCTTGAACAGATTGATGCAGATCCAGGGCGTGACGCGCGCGGCCCGTACGGCGCAAGGGCACTAAAAGGTCGCGTCGCGCAAGGGTTCCTTTGGGGCGGCGCCTGTAATACAGTCCGGACGTGCGCTCAACCCGAAAGAAACGTCCGAGCCGGGCGGCGTCCAAGCGCGGCCCTTCCATATGGGCGCGCCTGGGGCGCGGGGTCATGTATACCCTGTTCTTCCTGCTGCCCCTCACGGTGGCCGGCTTCATCACTCGACAGTACAAGCACATCCATTCCGTGGAAGTCCCGGCGGTGGAGAACGTGCAGCTCATCCCCATCAAGCCGCCTTCCGCGGAAGCCTTGAAGAATATCTTCTCCAGCGAGGACTACGCCTGGCCACCTCAGGACACGGTGCCGCCCTATGCAGTGCAGAACCTACCTTATGGCCTGGACACCCTGGACCGGGACGAGAAGAAGACCATCTTCTATCGCGCCTTATTGCCCATCGTGTTGGCGGAGAACTCGCGCATCTGGAACGAACGGATATTCCTGTTGCAGCAGTTCGGCTTAGGGGCCGTGGACACGCACAGCGACGCAGGACGCGAGATCGTACGCATCGCCGACCGTTATCGGGTGGATGGAGACCTGAACGATCCTGCAACACGGGACACGCTGCTCAGGCGCGTGGATGTGGTGCCGGTGACTCTGGTGTTGGCCCAGGCGGCACAGGAGAGCGGCTGGGGTACTTCACGCTTCGCCCTGGAGTCCAACAACCTGTTTGGCATCTGGACCTGGGATGAAGATGAGGGCTCGGTGCCCCTGAACCGGCCCGGCGATGCCACCCACATGGTGCGGGTATATCCGGATATCGAGACCTCGGTGCGGGCCTACCTGCACAACATCAACATCGGCTTCGCTTATACAGATTTCCGCGGCCTGCGCGCCGACATGCGCGCCGCCGGCAAACCCCTGGATCCTTTCCAGCTGGCCGGAGCCCTGGACCGCTATTCCGCGGCGGGAGGCCTGTATGTGAATGACATCCGCACCATGCTGCATAGTGATGAGCTGGATAAGCTCAGCGCTCTGACTCTTGATCCCACTAACTAGTTCTTCTCAGTATCTCGGAGCAGGTGCCTCGAAGCGTCGCGAGCCGACGCAGACGAGACGCAATAGCCTTGAGGGGCTATTCACCGCTGGGGGCTAGTAGCCACATGTGGGAATACCAATAGTAACGTCCATGCACGAAGGCGGTGCAGTTGTAGCGGTCTCGGCCCGCACCCATGGCTTTCGGCGCCTGCAAATACAGCTTAGTCTTGGCCTCATCCAACCACTGGATACTCATCTCAGGACCATTCTGGTAACAGTGCAAACCTGATGACGGTATCGTACCCGGCTCCAGATCCAATTCCAGTTTGGGTGGATTCTCGGTACCCACTTGCGGATCCCAGGGAGTCACGGCTTTAAGAGGCATGGGCAATGCCGCTGCCTTGATGGCGAAAGACGGCACCTCTGCATAGTTTTCGTTGATGGGAAAGCGCGGCAGGGCACGCGCGTCCAGCGGCCCGCTCAAGGCACCTGCCTGCTGGCCGAATGCGATATAACCCAAACCATTGACGAGTTTCACCAGCTCATCGGTGTATTCCCCGTAGGGATAGGCGAAGAGCTTTGGGTCGGAGTTTACGTCTTTGCCGATCTCCGCTTCCAGCCGCGACTGGCCCTTGGCGATGTCGGCACGGATGCGATCGGCCCAGTGCAGATCCGATTCACCTTTCAGACGGAACGGCAGGTGCCCGTGGTCGGCAGTATGGTTGGCGAGAGTCGCGCCGTTGGCCGCCATCTCCCGCAACTCATCCCAAGTGACGAAGTCCGATTGCTTGGAATCCACACCATCGGTGCTGACGAACAGGGTGAAGGGCCAGCTACGAGCCTTTAACAGCGGATAGGCATTCTCGTAGAAAGACTGGAATGCGTCGTCCACTGTGATCGCCACCACGTGGTCCGGTATGTCCTTACCGTCCCGCAGGTACTTCACGATCTTGGGCAAGGGCCAGACCTGATACTGGTTCTGGGCCAACCAATCCAGTTGCGCCTGGAACTGCCCGGTCTTGGTGTCGGTGCTGGGATAGCGGTCATCGCCGAAGCGGTGGTAGATGAACACCACCGCATGGGATGGCACGGCGGCGGCGTGACAGATGGACGAGCACATCGACAGAGCTGCGAGCAGAAGAAACTTGGTCATGAACATACCGTACTCCGCAGCCTCACCTAAGACAACGCCGGCCGCGAAGATGTTGCCGATACGACATGAGGTTATACTCACTGGAGATTCGGCATCCCCGGAGCGAACGTGCTGACCGCGTATTTCAAAAACCTGTACGAGAGGACCATGCGCGAGGCCTACGGCCTAGCCAACGCGGAGATAGCCCTCGCCCTCCGTGCCGGCGGCAAGGTCCTGGATTGCGGCGCTCATAACGGTTGGATGTTCGATACCCTGGTCAAGGGCACTGGCCTGGATAAGTCACGCTACTGCGGTCTGGAATGGGATGAAGCCAAGGTCCAGGAAGGCCGGCAACGGGGCCTCGACATCGTGCGCGGCGACCTCAACCGTGACCTGCCCTATCCGGAGGGCCAATTCCACTGCATATACGCGCTCTCAGTGCTGGAACACCTGTTGAATCCCTGCCGCTTCATGAAGGAATCGCACCGGGTGCTGGCGCCGGGCGGCACGCTGGTGATCCTGACCCCCAACATCAGCACCTATTTTACTGCGGCGCTGATCCTCGCCGGCAAGATGCCCTCCAGCGGGCCGCACCCGGACTCCGATGCGCTGCTGAAGAAGGAAGAACTGTTCAAGGTGAGCAAAGAGGATATCCAGCCGGACGTGGAGCGCGACACGCCCTCGCACCGGCATCTGGTGGTGTTCAGTTACCGGGTGCTACGTGACTACCTGCAGATGATCGGTTTCACGGACATACAGGGTCACGGCTACGGACTCTATCCTTTCCCCAACTTCACCCAGCCCCTGATGGAGAAGATAGATCCCTATCACTGCCATCAGATGGTGTTCACTGCCAAGAAATCTGCATAACGAAAAGGAAGAAGGCGCCTCAAGGCGCCTTCTTGGTCTCGGACCCTATCCCGATCACTTGTTTATGGCATGGATCGCGCGCTTATCCACGGACAAGGACGCTTCATGCATGGACTCCGCCAGGGTCGGGTGCGCATGGATGGTGCGCTGCAGGTCCTCGGCGCTGGCACGGAACTCCATGGCCACCACCGCTTCCGAGATCATCTCGGAGGCCATGGGTCCCACGATGTGCACTCCCAGGATCTCATCGGTATCCGCATGGGCCAGCATCTTTACCATGCCGCTGGCGGCTTCCATGGCCTTGGCGCGGCCGTTGGCGGCGAAGGGAAAGGTGCCGGTCTTATAACGGGTACCGTTCTTCTTCAGTTCCTCTTCGGTCTTGCCGACCCAGGCGATCTCGGGCCAGGTGTAGATGACCGAAGGGATGACGTCGTAATTCATCTCTGAAACTTTACCTGCAATCAGGTCGGCGACCATCACGCCTTCTTCGGAGCCCTTGTGGGCCAGCATCGGGCCGCGCACGCAGTCACCGATGGCCCAAACGTTGGGCACGCCGGTGCGGCACTCATGGTCCACTTTGATGAAGCCGCGCTCATCCAGGTTCACTCCAGTGCCGTCACCCAGCAAGGCCTTGGTGGCGGGGCGACGGCCCACGGCCACGATGAGCTTGTCCACTTCGATCTTCTGCTTGCCGTCCTTGTCGTCATAGCTGACGCTGATACCGGACTTGCCCTTCTCAGCACCGGTGACCTTGGCGCCGAGCTTGATCTCGAGACCCTGTTTGCGGAACTGACGCTCTGCATCCTTGGCGACCTGCTGGTCGGCCATGAACAGGAAGTTATCCATGGCTTCGAGGATCGTGACCTCAGCGCCCAGGCGCTGCCAGACGCTGCCGAGCTCCAGGCCGATGACGCCGCCGCCAATGACCCCTAAGCGCTTCGGCACTTCAGTGAAGTCCAGGGCGCCCCAGGAATCCACGATGTCCTTGCGGTCGAAGGGCACCACTTTCAGTTCCACGGGCTCGGAGCCCGCGGCCAGCACCACGGTCTTAGCTTCGATGACCTCCTTCTTCTTCAGGTCGTCGAAGTCCGTCACTTCCACCTTATTGCCCTTGAGCAGGCGGCCGGTGCCGCGGATACCGGTGACGTTGTTGGACTTGAAGAGCTGGGCGATGCCGCCGGTGAGGCTGGAGGTGATCTTGGACTTGCGCGCCTGCATGGCAGCGATGTCCATGCTCACAGCACCGACCTTGATGCCGTGGGAGACGAACTCGTGGGTGGCCTTGTGGTACATCTCAGAGGATTCGAGCAGTGCCTTGGACGGGATGCAGCCCGCGTTCAGGCAGGTGCCGCCGAAGGCGTGCTTGCCATCCTGGTTCTTCCAGTTGTCCACGCAGGCGGTCTTCAGACCGTTCTGGGCGGCGCGGATGGCTGCTACATAGCCGGCGGGACCGCCGCCGATCACGACCACATCGAAACTCTGGCTCATGGCTGTTTCCTTTGTCTTCTAGAAGACGACGGCCCCAAAAAGGGGCCGCCTTCTAACACAGTGATATGGGGATCAGATTCCCAGGACCAAGCGGGCCGGGTCTTCCAGGGACTCTTTGATGGAGACCAAGGTCAACACCGCTTCCTTGCCGTCGACGATGCGGTGATCGTAGGTAAGCGCGATATACATCATGGGACGTGCCACCACCTGCCCGTCCACCACCACAGCGCGGTCCTTGGTCGCATGCATGCCGAGGATGGCGCTCTGGGGCGGATTGATGATGGGCGTGGACATGAGCGAGCCGAACACACCACCGTTGGTGATGGTGAAGGTACCGCCGGTCAGCTCCTCGATGCCGATCTTACCGTCACGCGCACGCGCGGCCATGTCGCCCAAGGTCTTCTCGATGTCGGCGAAGCTCATCTGGTCCGCGTCACGCAGCACCGGCGTCACCAGGCCCTTGGGAGTGGCCACGGCCACGCTCACGTCCCAATAGTCGTGGTACACGATGTCGTTGCCTTCTACCGAGGCGTTCACCACCGGATATTTCTTGAGGGCCTCGACCGCGGCCTTGACGAAGAAGGACATGAAGCCGAGCTTGACGCCGTGCTCCTTCTCGAACTTGTCCTTATACTTGGTGCGCAGCGCGATCACCGCCGAGAGATCCACCTCGTTGAAGGAGGTGAGCATCACGGTGTTGGTCTGGGACTGGGTGAGACGTTCGGCGATGCGGGCACGCATGCGCGTCATGGGCACGCGGCGATCCTCGCGGGCGCCGGAGCGGACCGGAGCGCGGGCCGCAGGCGCTGCGGCAGCAGCCGGAGCGGTCGCAGGCGCGTTGCCACGGTTGGCCATGTAATCCAGCACGTCGCCCTTGGTGAGGCGGCCGTCGCGGGCCGAACCCTTGATCTGGGAGGGATCCAACTTGTTCTCTTCGACGAGACGCCGCACCGAGGGGCTGAGCGGCATGTCCGCGTCGCCAGTGGGTGCGCTGGTCTGGGCTGGAGCCGCAGCGGGAGCAGGAGCAGATGCAGCGGCCGGGACAGCTGCAGTTTTGGGGGCGGGAGCCGCGGCGGCGCCGGCACCCTCTTCCAGGATCGCCAACACCTGGCCTGCGCCGACGGTGGTGCCATCCTTGACCCGGATCTCCTTCAACACGCCCGACACCGGCGCCGGCACTTCCAGCACGACCTTGTCAGTCTCGATGTCCACAAGGTTCTCGTCTCGGTTGACGCTGTCGCCTGGCTTCTTGTGCCAGTTCACCAGCGTCGCGTCCTGCACGGATTCTGGCAGTTGCGGGACTTTGACTTCGATGCTCATGCCTTCTCCGTTAAGACTTTATTTGGCCTGGTCTTGTCTTTGGCGGCAGCGCCCTGCTTCGCTTCGGTGGTACCGAGTGCGTCCTGGATCAGCGCCTTCTGCTGTTGCAGGTGCAACTGCATATAACCGGCGGCGGTGGAGGCGGACGGCTGGCGGCCGGCGTAGCTCAACACGTGCTTCTGCTTAAGGGGTTCCTGCAGGCGGTGACGGATCTGATACCAGGCTCCCTGATTGCCCGGCTCTTCCTGACACCAGACGATCTCGTTGGCATTCGGATAGCCCGCGATGGCGTCGGCGTATTCCTGCTGCGGGAAAGGATACAGCTGCTCGATGCGGACGATGGCCACGTCATCGATCTTGGCGGCGCGGCGCGCCTCCAGGAGGTCGTAGTAGACCTTGCCGGAGCAGAACACCACGCGGGTGACCTTGGCGGCCTTGATATCGTCTGCCTCGGGGATCAGCAACTGGAAACGTCCGCCGGAGAGGTCCGCGAGTGTTGAGACCGAAAGCTTGTGGCGCAGCAGGCTCTTGGGTGTCATCACCACCAGCGGTTTGCGGAACGGCCGCAGGGCCTGGCGACGGATCATGTGGAACATCTGCGCCGGCGTGGACGGTACGCAGACCTGCATGTTCTGCTCGGCGCAGAGCTGCAGGTAACGCTCCAGGCGCGCGGAGGAATGCTCAGGGCCCTGGCCTTCGTAGCCATGGGGCAGGAACAGGGTCAGACCGCAGAGGCGGCCCCACTTGGCCTCGCCTGCCGCCATGAACTGGTCGATGACCACCTGGGCGCCGTTGGCGAAGTCGCCGAACTGCCCTTCCCAGATCACCAGCGCATCCGGATCGGCGGTGCTGTAACCGTATTCGAAACCCATCACTGCCTCTTCCGAGAGCAGCGAGTCCACCACGGTGAAACGCTTCTGCGCTGGCGTGAGGTGCTGCAGCGGCGTCCAGGTGCTGTAGTCCTTCTGGTTGTGCAGCACTGCGTGGCGGTGGAAGAAGGTGCCGCGACCGCTGTCCTGGCCAGTGAGGCGCACCGCGCAGCCTTCGGTGAGCAAGCTCGCGTAAGCGAGGGTCTCGGCGAAGCCCCAGTCCATGGGCAGCGCCCCGGCAGCCATCTTGCGCCGGTCGTCGTAGATCTTGGCGACGCGTGGATGCAGCTCCACGTCCGCCGGCACCGCGTTCATGCCGTCCATGAGCGATTGCATGCGTTGCTTGTCGAGCTTGGTGTCGATGACCTCGCTGGCGCTGCGTTTCTGGAAGCGCGACCAGTCGACGCTGAATTCGTTGGCGACGTACGGGGTGATGCCCGGCGCGACCGGCTTGCCGGCATCCAGGTCCTTGCGATACTGCTCACTCATGGCCGATGAAGCCGCCGCGTCCATCACGCCCTGCCCCGCCAACGATTCCGCGTACAGGGCGCGCGGCGTGGCGTGGTTCTTGATGTGCTGGTACATGACCGGCTGGGTGGCCGAAGGCTCGTCCGCCTCGTTGTGGCCGTGACGGCGATAGCACACGAGGTCGATGAACACGTCTTTATGGAAGGTCTGGCGGTATTCCAGAGACAGGCGCGTGACGAAGATCACCGCCTCCGGGTCATCGCCGTTCACGTGGAACACCGGCGCTTCCAGCATCTTGGCCAAGTCGGTGCAATACAGCGTGGAGCGCGAGTCGCGCGGATCGCTGATGGTGAAGCCCACTTGGTTGTTCAGCACCACGTGGAAAGTGCCGCCGGTGTGGAAACCACGGGTCTGGGAGAACTGTAGGGTCTCCATGCCGACACCCTGACCGGCGAAGGCCGCGTCGCCGTGCACCAGCACCGGCAGTATCTTGTGGCCGGTGACGTCATCACGGCGATCCTGGCGCGCGCGTACCGAGCCTTCCACCACTGGGTTCACGATCTCGAGATGCGAGGGATTGAAGGCGAGTGCCAGATGCACGTTGCCGCCGGTGGTCTTGATGTCGGACGAGAAGCCCATGTGGTACTTCACATCGCCGGAACCGTCGCCGTCCTTGTGCTCATGCACGCCCTCGAACTCCAGGAACAGTTCCTTGGGGGACTTACCCAGCAGGTTGATGAGCACGTTCAGGCGGCCGCGATGGGCCATGCCCACCACGATCTCCTGAATGCCGGCAGCGCCGCCCTTCTGCACCACGTCGTGCAGCATGGGCATCATGGAGTCGCCGCCCTCCAGGGAGAAGCGCTTCTGGCCCACGTACTTGGTGTGCAGGTACTTCTCGAGGCCTTCAGCCGCGGCCAGGTTCTTGAGGATGGTGACTCGCTCGTCCGCGCTCAGAGGTGCGCGGGCGCCGCTGGTCTCGATGCGGCTCTTCAGCCACAGGCGTTCCTCGGCGTTGGTCACGTGCATGAACTCGAAACCTATGGTGCCGCAGTAGACCTGTTGCAGCATCTGCCAGATGTCTTTCAGCGGGCGACGATCGGGGCCGGTGAGGGAGACGGTGCTGAACACCGTGCCCATGTCGGCCTGGGACAGGCCGTGGAATTCCAGTTGCAGATCCGGCGCATCAGCGGGCGCCGTCAGACCCAGTGGATCGAGCTTGGCGTGCAGGTGGCCCCGACCTCGATAGGCTTCGATCAGCCGGATCACCGCCGCCTGTTTCTCCGCCGCCACTGGGTCGAGACCGCCGGCGCCGGTCGCGGCCGCCGCGGCACGGGGGCCATGAGCGCGGACCAGGAGGTCCGCTTCGATGGGACCACGGGCAGTCTCGCTGGCACCTGACTGCAGAGCGCGGAAATAATCGCGCCAGGCCTGGGACACCGACGCCGGGTCCTGCAGGTATTGCTCGTAGAGGGATTCGACGTAGGGGGCGTTGCCGCCGGAAAGCGGCGTGGTGCTGGTCTGGACTTGCAGTGATTCGCTCATTTTCGCCATTCAGTGCAAATGGGCGGCCGGCGGAAGACTAAGCCCTCGATAACGATGAAATGGCAACGTATTCAAGAGACTTACGGCGCCCTGCTCCCAGGGCGGACCGGCTCAGGCCGCGGATGGATAGTGTAGCCCAATCGACCTGAAAGCGAAACGCGGGGGCCAGGCAGCGCCGGGAAACCGCTGAATTCTCAACTGAACCAGACGAAGGGCCGGTCCCAGAACCAGAGGGTCGCGAGCCATTTTTCGCCACGGATCACCGGCAGGCCAGCATGCAAGGTCTCGGGATTGGGCTTGCCCTCGGCATCGCAGTTCAAGAACTTCACCGCCTTGCCGCGTGCCGGATCCACCTTCACGCCCAGGCGCGGAAAGTCGGTGCCGCCACCCTCCTCCACGTGGTTGAGATACACGAACACGGTGGCGACTCGCTGTGCCTGATGCTGGCCATCCGTGTAGTAATCGTAATGCGGCCGGTACTCCTGGCCGGGACCGTAGCGTAGTACACCCAGAGGCTCGGCGTGGCTCACCGGCAGCCCGGCGATGCAGGCGATGCGGCGCAACGCCAAGTGCGTGGCGGCGTCATACATGGAGGGCTGGAGATGCATGGAGTGACTGGTCCGCAACTGCGACTGCACGGCGGCGCCAGTGCTCGGGTCCACCACGCTCGAAGGCATTAGCATGGGTGCCGCCACGTTGATGAGATGGTCTGCGAGATATTCGTCCAGGGCCTCGCCGTATTCGGACATGAAGGCCTGCTCACGGGAAGCTGAGGGCTCCGGCAACCGAGGCAAGGCGCAAGGCACCAGCGCAGTCTCGGTCTTGGATGCTGGCAGCCTGGTCCGGTCTTCGTGGCTCCGGGATATCCCGGCGAGACGCATCTCTGCGAGATAGACGCGCGCCTGAGCGGCAGCGGTGAACCACTGCAGGGCTCCATCTGGATCCTGCTGCGTGCCGTGGCCGCGCCACAGCCTCAGACCAAATAGGTATTGCGCCAGAGGATCGCCGGCTTCCGCGGCAAGGCGGAAGCAACGGGTCGCAAGCGTAGCCCAGCGGGCATCGCCGCCGCCGGCATCGTGGTACAGGAGACCCAGGGAGCGCAGCGCGGGCCGGTGACCGGCAGCGGCAGCAGCCAGCAGGTTCTGCTGTGCCCTCGTCTCGTCTTCAGCGGTGCCCAATCCGTTGAAGAGCTGGTTAGAGAGGTTGTACTGGGCTTCTTTGAGGCCTTGTGCGGCTGCGGCTTCGAACAGCGCCGCGGCGCGGCGCGGGTCTTGGACAACGCCCATGCCGTTGAGTTGCATCACACCCAGCAGGTTTTTCGCCTCGACGTCGCCCTCGCTGCCGGCCTGTTCCAGGAGCGGCAAGGCTTCCGCGTATTGGCGGCGCATGAAGGCGTCCGCCGCCTTCTTGAACAGCTGCCTGGCTTCCTGGGTGCTCGGTGCGTTCATCTGACCCCCACGAGCGACGGTTCGCCCATGGGGCGCGCTACACCTTGATATAATATGACAATCCCGCCGCCCGCGCAGACCTTGAGCCGGCATGGCTACCGACATCAGCGCCGATGACTTGTGCCGCAACCCGGCCTGGCATCTCTATGACCTCGACCTGCAGCGAGGCGAACTGCATTTCCTGGAAGTGACCGCCGATACCTTCAGGGTCTCGGCCTTCCTGGACAAGCGCATCGCCTATACCGGTGAACGCTTGCACGGCTTCCCTCTGGAGACAGTGGCCGCCGCGCTACGCGAGCACGCCGTCCCAACTGCGCATACCGGCTTCCTCTTTCATTCCTCGTTCTGTTGCTCTTCGCTCCTGGCCCGCTCCCTGCAGGTAGAGGGACGTACCCTGGTGCTGCGCGAGCCCTGGGTGCTGAGACGCTTGGGCGATCTCAAACACGGCCTCGCGACCCGGGGCCAGGCCTGGTATCCGCAAGGTCCGCAATTTCTGGATCTGGCGCTGCATCTGCTCAGCAAGACCTGGGTGCCTGGAGAGCGCGTGGTGCTAAAACCCACCCACGTGGCCAACAACCTGGCGGCGGACATGCTCAAGCTCCGCCCCCAGGCGAACGGGCTGTTGCTGTATTCGAGTCTGGAGAGTTTCCTCATCTCCAACCTAAAGAAGAACGACGACACCAAGGCCAAGACCGGCGCCATGCTGGAGCTGTTCGTGCAGGACACGGACTACGCCCGTCGCGTACCGGGTGTGGGCTCTAGCTCACTGGACTATCTGCAGTCCCAGGCGGTGATCTGGCATGCGCAGATGCTGCTGTTTCGTGAACTCTTGGCCTCGGAAGCCGGCTCACGGCTGCACAGTCTGGACAGCGCGGTATTGCTCAAGCGGCCGGTCGATGCGATCTCTGCCGCTGCGGGCTTGATCGGCACGCCGCTCACCCCGGCCGAAGCGGCGGCGGTAGTATCGGGACCGGTCTGGAGCACCCACGCCAAGGACCCCTTCTCCAGCTATGACAGCGCGCGCCGCGACGCCGAAAACCAGGACATCGCCCAGCGTCACGCCGACGAGGTCCATGCCACCTTGCGCTGGGCCGACACGCTGCTGAAGCATGCCCCCGCCGAGCTGGGACGGCCGCTGCTGCCCTGAGCCGGCCCGGATGTGCAAGAATGTGCATCCTTGATATAACTCCTAGAATGCGTGCCCCACGTGAACCAACCCCGCTCCGGACAGGCCCCCGATACCGCCTGGCAGATCCAGACTCTCGCTGACAGCGCCAAACGGCTCGCAGAGCGGGGAGACACGCGCGACGCTGAGGGCGTCTATCGGCAGATACTCGAGATTGCGCCCTATCACATCCGCGCCCTGAACTTCCTCGCGGTCCAGACCATGCTGCGTGGTGAACTGGATGCGAGCCAGGGATATCTGGAACAGGCCTTGCGCGCGGCGCCGGAGCGTCCGATCCTGCATAAGAACCTCGCCATCGTGCTGCAGGCGCGCGGCGAGTTGGAGAAATCCCTGGCAGCGGTGGATCGTGCCATCGCACTGCGCCCTGACCTCAGCGTCGCCTACCTGCACCGGGGTGACATGCTCGATACCCTCGGCCGCAAAGATGAAGCCCTGCTGGCCTATTGGCAGGCTTGGCGCGGCATCCCCAACCCGGAGATGCTGACCGGTGAAGAGATGGTGCCACCGGTCCTGCGTGGTCTGCTGATACGCGCAGCCGAGAGCCTGCGCGGCGCGCAGTCGCAGCTCATGATGGATGGCCTGGCGCCGGTGATCGAACGTCACGGCAAGCAAGCATTGCAACGGGTGCTGGATGCGGTGGACGTGCACTTGGGCCTAGTACGTAACCCCCATCAGCACGCCCTGCAGCGTCCGACCTTCATCTTCCTGCCTGGGCTCACGCCCCAGGCTTTCTTCGATCGTGCCGAGTTCCCTTGGGTCAAGAGACTCGAGGCGGCTACCGGTGCCATCAAAGAAGAGCTGTCGACAGTGTTGGCTTCCGGCGAAGGCCTGCGCCCATATGTGGAAGTGCCGGAAGGCATCGATGCCCAACAGTGGAAAGTGCTGAACGGCTCGCCAGCCTGGAGCATCTTGCAGTTCTCCAAGGGCGGCACGCGCAACCAAGACAACCGCAAGCGCTGCCCCAAGACCACCGCGGCCCTGGACGCCCTGCCCATGCCGGAGCTTCCCGGTCATGCACCGGAGGCGATGTACTCGATACTCAAGCCCGGAACCGACGTCCCACCGCATTTTGGCCTCGGCAACTACAAGCTTGCAGTGCACTTGCCCTTGCAAGTGCCGCGTGACTGCGCCATCCGAGTCGGCAACGAGACCCGCAGCTGGGTCGAGGGCGAGTGCCTCATATTCGATGACAGCTTCCAACACGAGGCCTGGAATAGGAGCGACGAGGACTGCGCCGTGCTCCTCGTGGAAGTGTGGAATCCTGCAGTGACCGAAGCGGAGCGCGAAGGCATCACGGTATTGGTGGAAGCCATCGCCGCGTTCAACACCAAGTACCGCCCGGCCGCCTGAGACGGCGGCTTGGGGGCAGGCCCGTGATCGCCACTCCGCAGTTCCTGTTCATCCATCTGCACAAGACCGGCGGCCAGTTCGTGAACCGGCTGTTGCTGCAGCACTATCCGGATGCGCGCACCATCGGCTATCACCTGGCGCGCAGCGAAGCGCCGGCGGAGCTGAAGCCGCTCCCGGCCTTCGCCTTCATGCGCAATCCCTGGGACTGGTACGTATCCTGGTATTCGTTCAATGCGGCCGCGCCGCAGCGCAACCCCATCTTCCGCGCCGTCTCCGAACAGGGCACGGCTGACTTCCACGATACCCTGCACAATCTTCTGCACCTCGGTCACCCACTGCAATCGGCCATGCGCGAGGAGATTGCCCAGGCGCTGCCGGAGAGCCGTGAAGGCAACCAGGGAAGCGGCATCACCCGCACGACCATGCGCAGCTTCACCGACCCGGATGCGGGTTACTTGAGCTGGCTCACCCGTTACATGTGCTTCAGCGGCGGCTCGCCCGAAGGCCTGCGCATGGGGCACATGGAGAACCTGCGCGAAGATCTCGCCACCTTGATCGAGAGCTGCGGCGGCAGCCTCGGTCCCGGCCTCGCCGCAGCCATCGCCACGGCGCCACCTGTGAACGCTTCGCCGCGCCGCGACTACCGGGAATACTATGATCAAGAATTACGGGAACTGGTAGCCGAGCGGGACTGGGCCATAGTCGAGAGCTATAACTACAACTTCTAGTCCATCACCTGCGCATCGGCGGGCCGGCTCCCGGAGAGCCGTGCCAAGAGCGCCGCATCATCCTCACCCACTGATTCAGGCAAGCCATCCACCATGGTGATGGCCTCAGCCGCAGGGAACACATCGAATATCAGGTGCACCCGCTCTTCGCTGGGGTGCTCGTTGACCACTGCGTGGGGCGCCAGGTTGTTAAGGGTCCATATCTCGCCAGCCAGCATCTGGAAGAAGCGGCCATTGCAGTAGAGCTGCACCCTGGGGTTGGTGAAAACCGGCACGTGTATACGGAAGGAGCCCACGAAGTAGTCGTTGTCTGCATCCATATGCGGATAGACGATGCCGTTCGGCCGTAACCCCGCCAACAGGCATTTGCCGGGGGTACCGGGCAGCAGGCCATACAGGAGTCCACGTATGTAGGGGCAGGCGGTCAGGACCGCTTGGTCCGGATCGCCGGGAATGTTGAGCGCAGGCGCATGGCCTTTGAGGAACAACGATCGAGTCTCACGGTGCACCGGTGCGCGGACGTTGCCCCAAGACTCGGTCGGTAGGGCCGCCACCTCGGCCTGCAGCCTCGCCGTATCCACGCGCTGCTGCAGCCGCTTGCAGGCGACCACGTGGTCGCGTTTATCGAAGCCAGTACCCATGGTTCAGGAGTGTACCGTGGTGCACCCCTCCCCGGTACAATGAGGCCGCATGCGCCTCCCCGCCCCCTTCATCAAGCTCCCATTGCGCTTCGACGTCGCGCGCCTCAAAGCCGAGATCGGCCAGTTCTCGGAGAGCGAGTGGCGCGGACATCCCCAGGGTTTCGCCGGCAATTCGGCCTTGGTCCTGGTGTCCCACGATGGCGGCGAGAACGACGACACCTCCGGTTCCATGGCGCCCACACCGCGGCTGGCGCAATGCCAGTACCTGCAACAGGTCATGGCGAGTTTCCAGACCGTCATCGGCCGCTCCCGCCTCATGCGCCTCGAGCCCGGCGCCGAGGTGACTACGCATACCGACATCGACTTCTATTGGCGCGATCGGATACGCATCCACCTGCCGATCGTCACCGACCCGAGCGTCCGCTTCAATTGCGATGGCGTCGAGATCCACATGGCCGAGGGCGAAGCCTGGATATTCGACAACTGGCGCCCGCATCGCGTCATCAATGGCAGCGGCATCCGCAGGGTGCACCTAGTAATCGACACGGTCGGTAGCGCGGCCTTCTGGCGGCTCGCCTCCGGCGGCATCGTGGTCCGCGGCGACGTGCAGCCTGCCACGGACCTGGTCACGCCAGAGATCGACGGACCGGCCCGCGAGCTCGCCTACGAACGCAACAACCGGGCGAGCCTCACGGAACCCGCCGGAGTCAAAGCCGCGATCCACGAACTGGTGGCGGATCTGCGCAGTGCGCGGCAACGCAGTCCACAGCAGGCGGAACTCGAGAACACCCTACTGGACTTCAGCAACGAATGGCAGGCCTTGTGGGCGCAATTCGCACAGCGTCCCGAGCGGCATGGGAGCTTCGCGGTGCTCATCGAGGATAGCTTGCGCCGATCCGGTGACCTGGGCCGCGACATCCGTTTGCCGAGCAACAGCACACCTGTGACTCAGGTCTTGAGCCGCTTCCTGCCGGCCATGTTCGACGGCTGGCGGGAATGGCAAAGACGCGCGCCGCGGCCGCAGCTCGAGCGGCCGGTGATCATCGTCTCGGCGCCGCGCAGCGGCAGTACGCTCTTGTTCGAGACCCTCAAGCGACATCCCGGCCTCTGGACCCTGGGCGACGAGAGTCACGCGGAGATCGAGAACATCCCGGGTCTGTCGCCGCAGGACCGAGGTTTCGCCTCCAATGCCCTCGGCGCCGTCGATGTGACGCCGGAAGTCCGCCATGAGTTGCTCGGCAATTTCATGCTGCAGTTACGCGATGCCCGGGATCGACGCTGGCTCGATCAAGACGGTTCTTCGCATGCGACGCTGCGGCTCCTGGAGAAGACGCCGAAGAATGCCTTGCGTATCCCGTTCCTGGATGCACTGTTCCCCGATGCCCTGTATGTCTTCATATACCGGGACGCGGCCGAGAACTTAGGTAGCATGCTGGATGCATGGCAGTCAGGACGCTTCGTGACCTATGCGGATCTGCCCGACTGGTCCGGCCCGCCCTGGTCGCTGTTGTTACCGCCCGCCTGGCAGTCCCTTGCGGGACAGCCCCTGGCCGAGGTGGTGGCGCTGCAGTGGCGCGCAGCCAACGAGATCATCATGCGGGATCTGGCGAAGCTGCCGAAAGAGCGTTGGCGGGTCCTGGACTACGCGGCCTTGACCACCGATCCCGCCGGCAGTTTCGCCCGAGCCGTGGATTTCATCGGCCTAGCCCCCGCCCCGGACCTGCAGGCCTCGCTGGCGGCCGGTCTGCCGCTGTCGAAGTACACTCTGAGTCCTCCGGCCGCGGACAAATGGCGGCGCCATGAGGCGGCCCTGCGTCAGCCGCTGGCGGCGCTCGGCGGCGTGGAAGCGCAGCTAAAAGCCTTGGGGAATCGCCTATGAACTTCATGCCTGTGTTCGCCTCGCCGATGGTCGACACCTCGATGCCGAACCCGGAAGCCCTGAACAGCGCCTTGACGCGCATCTTCCTCGCTTGGGAAGCGGACACCAGCCGCAAGCGCCGTTCGGTCCCGACCCCGGTGATCAAGGTCGCCGTCTATGAGAGCGATTTCTCGCTGTTCGACAATCCCGAACCGGAAGTGCAGACCCTGGCCCGTTACTGCCTGCAGAACATCGGCTATGTGGTGCAGCAGTTGAACGGCTACAGCGCCGCCGACATGCAGCAGCTGCGCATCTTCCATCACAGCTGGTACCACCTGACCCGACACGGTGGATATACCGCCCAGCACAACCATCCCATGGCTTCCTGGTCAGGGGTGTACTGCGTGGACCCAGGCGATACGGTGGCGGACAAACCCAACAACGGCGCACTGCGTTTCCTGGAAGCTCGCACCACCGCCGCCATGTACCTGGATGCCGGCAACGCCCATTGGCGTGAACCCTACGGCATGGGCGAAATCGCCTTCAACCTGCGTGCCGGGCAGCTGCTGATGTTCCCCTCCTACCTGATGCACGAGGTTGCACCCTATTATGGCCAGCGCCCGCGCATCACGGTGGCTTTCAATGCATGGGTCCGGCACCAAGCGGATGGCAATGACGAGCCGGCACTGCGTCTCAAGATCTGAGCGACACTTTCGGATGGAACTCTTTTGAATCACCCCGACGCCACCGCGGCCTTCGAGGCTGCGCTCGCCGCTTATGGTGAGAGCGCCTGGCAGCGCGCACGCGCCCTGGCGCAGGAGGCCTTGCGTCTGGATCCACAGCACCCCGGTGCATTGTTCCTGGTCGGAGCCCTGGAACTGGACGCGGGAGAGGCCGCAGCCGCACTGCAGAACCTCAGCCGCGCGGCGAGCTTGGCTCCGGGGCATCCCGGCATACGGCGCTCCCTGGCACAGACCTACGCGGCGCTGAGTGACTGGGTACCTGCCGCAGACGCCTATCGCGAAGCGCTCAAGCTCTCGCCTCCCGACGCAGGCCTGTGGGCGGAGTTCGGCCTGACGCTGCACGAGTTGGGGGATTTCGATGCTGCCCTGGCTGCGTTCCAGGAGTCCTTGAGACTGGACCCCAGCAAACCCGATATATACAGCAACCTCGCGGTCACCCTGAACCGCAAACACGACTTCGAAGGGGCGATTGCCGCGTATGAACGGGCCCTGAGTCTCGACCCCAGGAACATCCCCGCCCTCGCCAATCTCGCCATGCTCTATGAGCAGATGAACGAACTGGACAAAGCCGAGGAGACCGCTGCCCGAGGTCTCACCCTCGACCCGGACCATGACATCCTGCATCTGGTGGCGGCCCGCTGCGAGAGGCGCCACGGTGACCTGCGACAAGCCGTGTCCCGGCTCAAGCGGACCCTGGACAATCCTCGCACCGAGAAACGCGCCCGACGTGGCCTGCATTTCGAACTGGGACGCGACCATGACCTGCTGGGTGAGATAGACGATGCCTATGGCCACTTCCTTGCCGGCAACCGCATTGCCGACGAGATCTGGCCCGACATGGCCGAGGCCGGTGCTCGTTTCGCGGAGCAGCTGGATGCGGACCTGGCTGAGCTCGATGCCGACACCCTGCGAGCACTCGCGGATGCGGATACCGAGCCGCAGGAGCGGTCACCCGTATTCCTGGTGAGCTTCCCCCGTTCCGGCACCACGCTCATGGATACTATCCTCGGCGCCCACCCGGACGTGGCGGTGATGGAAGAGGAACCGCCCCTGTATATCGTCCAGGAACGGGTACAGGGACGTCACGGCGCTGGTCCCCGCGCATTGCTGAAACTCAGCGAGACCGATCTTGCTGAGCTGAGGGCGCTCTATTGGGCTGAAGCTGCCCGCTACCTTGGGGAAGATCTAGGCTCCGCCCGGGTAATTGTGGACAAGAACCCCTTCCACTCCGCCCATGCGGCCCTGATCCACCGGCTATTCCCGGATACGCGCTTCGTCTTTGCCGAACGCCATCCCTGCGCGGTCATCCTGTCCTGCTTCATGCAGCCTTTCGGCCGCAATCCGGCATTGGCCAACTTCACCAGCCTCATGGGCGGCGCTGAGCTGTACCGACGGGTCATGACGCTGTGGCTGCGCTACCGCGTCGCATTGCCCCTGCAGGTGCATGAGCTACGTTACGAGTCACTGGTGGACGATAAGGAAGCGGAACTGCGCCGGACTCTTGAGTACCTGGGGCTGGCCTGGGATCCCACTCTGATCGATCACGTAGCCCATGCGCGCAAGCGCGGCCGCATCTACACCCCTAGCTATCACCAGGTGAGTCGCCCGATCTACCGGGAATCCCTGGACCGCTGGCGGAACTACCAGAGATACTTCGGCGAAGCCAGCGTGGTGCTGCGGCCCTTCCTGGATGAGTTCGGTTACAAGCCCTAAGCCATCAGGTGACGCGATCGAACTTGTAGGCGAGGGTATAACGGGGTGCGTAGCAGATGCGATTGGGCGGGCGCCCTGCATGGGCGATGGACCCATCGAAGATCACGAGCCGGCCCGGCTGCGGGCTCACCACCGCCTCCGCATCCATCTTCGAGTTGAAGAATAGGGTCTCACCGCCCCACTCTGGCTCCCAGGCGGGCGCTACGTACCACAATGCCGTCAGACCCTGCTCTCCGGGCCTGGAGTCGGTGTGGATGAACAACATGTCTCCGTAGGCAGAATGGTTGCAATAACTCCGGTAGACGCGATAACGGCTCGTGGCATCGAAATCCGCGACCGCTTCGACCGTGGGCTGATACACCGGCAAGCGGGCTGAAGCATCCAGAGGGATGTTCAGGGCCCAATGCCGGAACTGCTGGGTATCATCCCGTGCCCACTCACTGCGGGTGAACGCGCCTTGATCGAACAGGGCCGTGAGCGCCTGGTTCTCCGCTTCCTTCAACAACCCGTCGTAGATGCGGATCTGCCGTCCTTCGACGGTATGGATTCGCGTGGCTTGCATGCTCCCCCCCACAGGATGCCGGTGCCGATGCCGGACAATATGGGTCCAACTCCGCCCCCAATGCAACCGCCCACGCAAGCCCCTGTCACAGCACAAAAAAATGGCCCCCTTGCGGGGGCCATTCAATCGACCGTTGTAACGGTTCGTTATTAGAACTTCACGCTGATGCGGCCGTAGAACTCGCGACCCGGCACTCGGTAGAACGAGGGCAGGAAGCTGTTCGCGAAGGCAGCCAGTGCAGTCGGCGGTTCCTTATCGAACAAGTTCCGGATACCGAGGCTGAAGTCGGTGTTCCAGTCGTCGAAGTGATAAGTAGCCTGCACGTCGTGATAGATCGTCCGGCCCAAGTAGTTCTTGGCGTACTTGAATGAC
>DASYCJ010000020.1:0-71089 GCA_036500225.1 Gammaproteobacteria bacterium | reverse complement strand
CCAAGCGTCCCAACGTCTTCGGTAACCGCGACTTCCTGTTGCTCTTCGGCGGCAGCAGCATCTCCGCCATCGGCGATACCTTCACCCTGGTGGCCTTGCCTTGGCTGGTGCTCAAGATCAGTCATGACCCGGCAGCTGTGGGCCTCGTCGCGCTCATCACTGCCTTGCCCCGCGCGCTCTTCATGTTCGTGGGTGGCGCCGTGGTGGATCGCATGTCCGCGCGCCGCGTGTTGCTCATCTCCCGCGCCATCAACGCCGTGTTCGTCACCATCCTCGCGGTCCTGGTGGTCAGCGGCGCGATCCAGATGTGGGAGGTGTATGCCATCTCACTCGGCATCGGCCTCTCCACTGCCTTCGTCTATCCCGCCGGCAGCGCCATCCTGCCGCAGCTCGTGGAGAAGGAGCAGCTGCCCGCCGCCAACGGCATGATTATGGGCATGCGTCAGGTCGCCATGATCGTCGGTCCCATCCTCGCGGGCCTGCTCATCGCCACCGGCTTCAACACCAACCAGGATGCGCGCCTGGCGGATGCCGGCGGCATCGGTCTGGCCTTCAGCATCGACGCCGCGAGCTTCGTGTTCTCGCTGGTGTCCCTATATATGATCCGCATCCACTCGGACTTCCATCCGCCCAAGCCCGAAGGTGGCATCCTGGCGGACGTGTGGAAGGGCCTCAAGGGCGTGTGGTCAGACGTGCAGCTGCGCGCCTTCATCACTTACGTCGGCATCGTCTCGCTATTTGTAGGCGGCCCTGTACAAGTAGGCCTGCCGGTGCTGGCGGACGAACGCCTGCACAGCGCCGCCGCCTTCGGCATCCTCATGACCTGCTATGGCTTAGGGATGCTCATCGGCAACGGCCTCTCGGTGCTGGTCACCCGCGTGGTGCGTGGGCACCTGGGGCTCATGATCCTGTGCCTGGACACGGTGGCGGGTCTCCTGTTCACCGCCTTCTCCATCACCCACGCCACCTGGTATGGCGCCACCTTGCTCGCCATCGTCGGCTGCTTCGCCGGCATCGCCCAGGTGGCGCTGTTCAGCTGGATCCAGCAGCGCGTGCCCCAGGCCATGATGGGCCGAACCATGAGCGTGTTGTTCTTCACCTTTCTCGGGGTCGGCCCGCTCTCCGCGGCGGTGGCCGGCTTCATGCTCAAGTTCGTCACCCTCACTGAGCTCTTCGCCGGCGCAGGCATCGCCTTGAGCGTCATCGCGCTCCTGTGCATGACGCGTCCGGCCCTGCGCAGCATCAGCATCTCCAAGCCCGCCAAGGCCTGAATATCCGCCCCGGCTGTCACATTCATTGCCGCCGGGGCGGTTCTCCACGCGCACTAATCCCCTGAATCCATAGCGATTTTCTACACCTAAGGCGGGTAGGGAATAGCCTACCCATGCAAGCGGTTTCACCCCCTTGCCCGGGCCCGGGCGGGGGTCCATATTCTTGCCGGTCCGGACAGGACAGGAAGCCAGTCCGTAAAGATGCAACGCTCAGGAAAGAGGGAGAGCGCTTTGCATCAAGGATGGCGGATGGATTCGAACAAACTGCAGAAAGTCTCAGCCGGCGATCTCAAGATCGGCATGTATGTCGATCGCCTGGATCGTCCGTGGACCGAGACGCGCTTCATGTACCAGGGCTTCTTCATCCGCAACGAAGAGACCCTGGAAGAGTTGCGCCGCGCCTGCCGCTTCGTCTTCGTGGATGCCGAGCGCCGTGAAGAGGCGCCGTCCGCCGCGCGCCACATCGGCGAGCGTTATGCCGTCACCCAACCCGTCGAAAAAGAGATCGTCCGCGCCAAGACCATCCACAAGGAAGCAAGCGCTGCGTCCAAGGTGATCTTCACCCAGATGCTGCAGAGTGGCCGGCTCGACGTGGATCTCGCCCGCGACACCGTGACGCCCATGCTGGACAGCATGATGCGCAATCCCAATGCGCTCATCTGGCTCAGCCGCATGAAGCAGCACGACTCTTATATATTCAGCCACGCCCTCAACACCTCCATCTGGGGCTTGGCCTTCGCCCGCCATCTCGGTTTGGACAAGGAAGAGATCTACGAAGTAGGTTTGGGTTGCATGCTCTTCGACGTGGGCAAGACCCAACTGCCACTGACATTGCTCTTGAAGCCCGGCCCCCTCACGACGGCGGAGACCGAGACCGTGCGCGGCCACGTGGATATGAGCTTGAGCATCCTGCGCGGCATGGATGGCATCACCCCGCGCATCATGGAACTCGTGAAGCATCACCATGAGCGCTTCGACGGCGGCGGCTACAAGCAGGGCCTGAATGGCACCAGCATCCCCGTCTTCGCCAAGATCGCCGGCATGGTAGATACCTACGATGCCCTGGTGAGCTTCCGCCCCTATGCGGGCGAGCGCTCCCCCCATGAAGCCATCCGTTACATATACGGCCTGCGTGGCACCCTGTTCCAACCGGAAGTGGTGGAACGCTTCATGCAGCTCGTCGGTGCATTCCCGACGGGCTCTGTGATCGAACTCAACACCGGCGCCGTCGGAGTCGTGCTGGCCCAGAACCAGCAGCGTCTGCGGCCGCGAGTGGCCCTGGTACTGGACCCGGAGAAGAAGCGCATGGAGTCCCCGGCGGTGGTGGACATGATGTTCGATAATCCCTGGGCGGATAGCGGCCAATTCTGGATCGACAGATGCCTCCAAAATGGAGCTTATGGCGTCGACCCCCAACAGCTCGGCATCTAGAAGCTGCTGCGCCTCGCGCGCGATCCAGGCAACATCCTTGTTGAAATCCCGTTCTGTCGCCTCCCGGCGGCGGTGAAACCCACCTCTCTCTATATAATTAGTCCATGGAACCCATCAGCCACTTCGGCGCCCACCGTGATGCGCCCGACGCCAGGGACAAAATTTACGTCCCCGAACTCAAGTTCCTGAAGTCTTTGCCTAAGTCCGTCGACCTCCGGCCCCAGTGCCCACCGGTCTATGACCAGCGCCCGCTCCAAAGTTGCACTGCCAACGCCACTGCAGCGGCAGTCGAATTCGAGCGCATGAAGCACGGCATCACGCCCGAGTTCACGCCCTCCCGGCTCTTCATCTATTACAACGAGAGGAAACTCTTAGGCACCCAGCACAAGGACGATGGCGCCCCCTTGCGGGAAGCCATCAAGGTCCTGGCCAAACATGGGGATTGCCCCGAGCACCACTGGCCCTATATCCCAGAGCAAGTGAATGCCGAGCCGCCCGAGCCCTGCTACCAGCAGGCCATGCGATACCGGGACTTGGTCTATGAACGTCTCACCCAGGACCTGGCGCATATGAAGGCCTGCCTCGCCTCCGGCTCGCCCTTCGTGCTCACCTTCGGCATCTACTCAGGCTCCCAGACCAAGGAAGCTCAGCACGCCGAGACTTATCCCACACCTAAAGCCGGGGAGAAGCTCTTAGGTAACCACGCGGTCCTGGCGGTGGGCTATGAAGATGCCCACGAGCGCCTGCTCATGCGTAACTCCATGGGCCCGAATTGGGGCATGGACGGCTATTTCTGGCTGCCCTATGGCTATGCCACAAACCCCAAGCTCGCCGGCGATTTCTGGACCCTTCGGTTGAAGGCTGCGAGCTAGCCTAGCGTCGCCACCGTGGCTTAATATTGAGTCCTATGGGCTTTGTGCCTGATTGCTTCAACACACACCTGATGAGGAGCGCGCCATGAGCAAAGGTCTCGAACGCAAGAAAGAAGACAAGAAGAAGCCCGCCAAGTCCCTGAAAGAGAAGCGCGCCGAGAAGGCTGCCAAGCGCGCATCGCGGGGATGATCGATAGGCATCCTATGAGGCCGCCGGGTCATCCTCGGCGGCCTTATTCTTTTCCAGGGGAGCCGGATCTATATGGATGCCTTCAGCTACCTCTCAGTCCTGATTGCGATAATCCTCGGACTCGCGATAACGCAGATCCTCCAAGGCTTTAGGGGATTGCTGCACGCCCGCGAGCACGTGGTCATCTACTGGCCTTCGCTTGCCTGGGCCGCATTGGTGCTCGTCATCGCCGTGCAATCCTGGTGGGCCATGTTCGGCCTGCGGGAGCATCAGGGCTGGACCTTCCTGCAATTCGCCGTGGTGCTCCTGGAGAACACCTGCATCTACATGGTGGCGGCGTTGGTGCTGCCGGATTTCAATGAAGACCGCCATGCAGACCTGCGTCGCACTTATTTCAAGCAGGCGCCCTGGTTCTATGGTCTCTTCATCGTCGCCCTTCTGTTCAGCATGCTGAAGGACGTGGTGGTGTTCGGCACGCTGCCCTACGGCGCGAATCTCGGCTTCCATCTCTTCTTCATCGGCGGCAGCCTCGCCCTGGCGCTCATCCCCAACGAACGCTTCCACAAGGTCTTCACCGTGGTGAGCGTACTGCTGTTCTTGGTCTATGTCGTCACGCTGTTCGACAACCTGAGGTAGGCAGGGGTCTCGGGTGTTAGAATCCCGCCTCACAAACCGCTCCGAGTAGGTTCATGCAGCAGCGTTCTATCTTCGTCACCGTCGTCGGGTGGGTCTTCGCGGGCCTGGCGATCTTGGGCCTGGTCAATTGCCTCATGTTCCTGTTCATGCCCCTGGACAAGCTCGCCGCCCAGCTGCCCCAGCCGCCGGACGGTGCCCAGGCGGACCCGGCCCTGTTCATCAACGTCATGCGCGGCGTGTTCTTCTTCATATTCGTGGTGCTCACCTGGGTGCTGCTCTCCGCCGTCGGTCTCATCATGCGCAAGCCCTGGGCGCGCGTATCCATGATCGTGCTGCTCGTCATCGGCATCCTCTGGAACCTGCTGTATGTCCTGATCGGCGTCACCGGAGGCCCCGCCGGCATGGGCGCCATGCTGCAGGGCATGGGCGGCACCCTCGCCGTCATGGGCCTCATCTTCATCGCCGTGTTCGCCGGCGTCATCCAGATGCTGCGCACCGATAAGGTACGGCGGGAATTCCTGTCCAAGGGCTCCGCGCCCAAATCCTGAAAAGAAGTCGCCCCGCTTATGCGGGGCGACTTTTATCCAATCATGGTCTTAAGCAGCCGGTGGGGGCGGCGGCATCTGATCGTCAGTCTGGTCCTCATCCCCCGGCTGCACGTTCGCCCTCATGGCGTGGCAATGGGGCTTCGAAGGATCCTGCTGGCAGATCTGGGCATGGCGTGCTTCCCATGCCTTCCTGTGCTCCTCGCATTTCTGGGCGTTGGCCTGACAGAACTCCACGCGCTTCTCGGCCCAGGCCTTCAGGCTCGTGCATTTCTCGGCGTTGGCAGCGCACCAGTTATCGAACTTGGCGGCATCCGCCTGGCACTTGCTGGGATCCTTCTCGCAGGGGCCCATATGCTTGGCGCCGGGACCGACGCTGGTGGCGGGCGGGGGCGTCGGCGTAGCCGCGAAGGCCGTGCCGGCCATAGCCATCAAGGCCGCTAAGAATACGGTTCTGAGCTTCATAGAATGCAACTCCTATGCGTGGGGGCTAATCCCTTTAACGGGGGCGCCATGGCTCAGTTGACCAAGATCGTGTAACGGTTTGTGTCATTTAGGCATACTTAGGGCAGGTAACAACAACGCTTGGGAAATGAATAAGAATATATATTTGCTGCTTCTGCTGGCGATCGGCGGCTGCGCCCAGGTGCAGTACGAGACCCTCCCGCCGGATTTGAAGACGCTCAGCATAGATGGAGCGACATTCGATGCCCCGCCGGCCGGCCCCTGGATGGTCAAGACCCACACGCCCCTGGAGCTGGAGATCGGCAAGACCGGTAGCAGCGAAGACGAGACTGTCATCATCGATGCCTTTGTCTTCAAGCCGACGGCGCTGGAGCCAGGAGCCGACTTCATCAAAGAGGTTAAGCAGCAGGAAGAGCAAGACACTTCGGCCCCCCGCTTTGTGATGAAGGTGCACGAGGTGGTCCCGGTATCCATCGGGAGTGCCACCTGTGCCCGTTCTCATATGGTCGCGGAAGATCACTCGCCCGCGGTACACAGCGGCTCGGGCAAGATGATGATCCTGGAGATCGTCTCGCTGAACTGCCTGCATCCGGATCATCCGGACAAGGCGGCATTCAACGTCGGGTATTCCGAGCGGTTTTATCCCGGAGATGAGGACCCGGATTTCATGCAGAAGGCTCTGGCCCTGGTGAACAGCGTGCAGATAACGAAACTGTACTGATCACAAGGCATCAAGCGGTCTATCCCGTCTTCGGCTTCTTGAACTTGTTCTTATCCTTATTCTTGCGCTTCCCCGTCCCCGGCGGGTTCTCTTTCGAACGGTGTTTGACCGGCGCCTCAGCCGCATTCCGCTTTTCCGTTCCCTCTCCCTCCGGGAGAGGGCTAGGGTGAAGGTTCTTTCCAGCAGCACCTACCCGTGAAATCTCAAGCGGCCTTCCCGCCACTCGCGTCTTCTTCAAGCCATTGAAGATGTCCGCCGGCATGCCCTCCGGCAGATCCACCGTACTGTACTCGTCGTAGAGGCGAATGCGGCCGATGAGGCGGCCTTCGATGCCCGCCTCATTGGCGATCGCCCCCACGATGTTCCCCGGCTTCGCGCCGTGAGTCAGGCCCACCTCCAGCCGGAAAGTCTCCATGCCCGTCTCCGGCACGCTGTCTCCTCGCGGCGGGCGCGGGGCACGAGGCCCGCGAGCCGGCCGTTCATCAGTAGAACGTCGTGGGCTCTCATAGCCCTGCCGTTGATGCCGTTCCCGGGGCTCGTCCCGCACCGGCGTCTCGATCTGGGGTTTCAGCAGGAGCGGCGTCGAGCCCTGGGCCAGCTTCGCCAGGGCCGCGGCGATCTCCAGGGCCGGCACGTTCTGGGCCTGCTGGAAGCGCTCGATCAGCTCCTGGAAGAGCTGCAGCTCGCCGGCCGCCAGCGTATCCGTGATCTTCTGGTGAAACTTGGCGATGCGCTTGTCGTTGATGATCTCCGTGCTGGGCAGCTGCATCTGCGTGATGGGCTGGCGGGTCGCCTGCTCGATGGCCCGCAGCATGCGCTGCTCCCGCGGCGCCACGAACAGGATCGCATCGCCCACGCGCCCGGCCCGGCCCGTGCGGCCGATGCGGTGCACATAGGCTTCCGTGTCATAGGGGATATCGTAGTTCACCACGTGGCTCACCCGTTCCACGTCCAGGCCCCGGGCCGCCACGTCCGTGGCCACCAGGATGTCCAGGTTCCCGTCCTTCAGGCGCTGCACCGTCTTCTCGCGGGTCTTCTGCACCACGTCGCCGCTCAAGGCCGCGGCGGAATAGCCCCGCGCCTCCAGCCGTTCCGCCAGCTCCGTCGTGGCGAGCTTGGTGCGCACGAAGATCAGCATCGCGTCGAAAGTCTCGGATTCCAGAATGCGCGTCAGCGCATCCAGCTTGTGGGTACCGCTCACCAGCCAATAGCGCTGGCGGATGTTCTCCGCCGTGGTGGTGCGGTTCTCGATGCTGATGCTCTCGGGAGAGTTCAGGTACTTCTGCGCGATGCGGCGGATGGCCGGCGGCATGGTGGCAGAGAAGAGCGCGATCTGGTGCTCCGAGGGCGTCTGGTCCAGGATCCATTCCACATCATCGATGAAGCCCATGCGCAGCATCTCGTCCGCCTCGTCCAGCACCAGGCATTGCAACGAGACGAGCTGCAGCGTGTTCTTGCGGATGTGGTCCATCACCCGCCCCGGCGTGCCCACCACCACGTGGGGGCCGCGACGCAGCTGCTGCAGCTGGCTGTAGTAGTCCTGGCCACCATATATAGGGAGCACGTGGAAGCCCTTCATGTGGGCCGCGTATTTCTGAAAAGCCTCCGCCACCTGAATCGCCAGCTCCCGGGTAGGCGTCAGCACCAGCACCTGGGGCGCCGCGTTCTTGAGGTCCAGCTTCGAGAGCAAGGGCAGGGCGAAAGCCGCTGTCTTGCCTGTGCCCGTCTGCGCCTGGCCGAGTACATCCGTCCCAGCGAGGATGTGGGGGATGGTCCGGGCCTGGATAGGCGAGGGGGATTCGTATCCCACGTCGCCGAGGGCTTTGAGGATGGAATCGCTTAAGCCTAGGTCCCGAAAGGAACTTTCGGGCGGGTTAGCTGTGGTTTTGGATGTAGACATCTGTATAGCCTACGCGCTTCCACTGCCCTCGACCAAAATGGGTCTTTGTGGGCCCCGGTGTTGTTCCGCTTCGGATTCGCAATCGGTCACGTACACTAAAGAATACGCTCCTCCTGCTAGTAGTGGGTCCGCGTGACTTACGCGATAGCCTACCGGAGGGGAAGAGGCCCGAGCTCCGCATCGCTAAGTCCTACCCGCCGATGCACCTCCTGTATTCGTAGGCCCACTACTGGATGTTCGGCACGTTGGAACGCTTGGCGCCGAACGTGGCCTGCGTGGATTACTCCGTCGCCAGGCCTCGCGGCACCCTGGCGGCCTATCGCTGGGACGGCGAGAATACTCTCTCAAACGAACACTTCGTGACAGTGAACCGACAGGCGGCCTCATCCCTGGTTCGCCATTTGCTTCAGCCCCTGCACTGTCGCTCGTGGCGATGCTACTCGCCCACGCGCATAATCATCCGATCCCAGCCTGCATACACGGAGTTTCACCATGAAGCGCCAGGTCCTTTCCCGGATTTCCCTGCTTCTGTGTCTGCCTCTGGCCCTGTCGTGGGTGGCGGCAGCGGATGCCGCAGATACCACGACCACAGTTCTCACCAGCAAACTCGAATGGCGCAGCGTCGGCCCATATATCGGCGGCCGGGTAGTTGCGGTGGCGGGCGTGCCCGGCACACCTGACCTCTTCTACATGGGCGGGGTGGATGGCGGGGTGTGGAAGAGCACCGATTACGGTGTGAAGTGGACCAACATCACGGACGGCACCCTACCGGGTACCAGCGACAGCATCGGCGCCATCGCCGTGGCGCCATCTGACCCCTTCGTGATCTATGCGGGCACCGGTGAGGCCGACATCCGCGGTGACATGGTCACCGGCGACGGCGTGTTCAAGTCCACCGATGCGGGCAAGACCTGGAAAGCGGCGGGGCTTGGCGATACCCACACCATCAGCGCCATCGTGATCGACCCCAAGGACCCGCACGTGGTGTACGCCTCGTCCATGGGCCATGTGTTCAAGCCGGACCCGGATCGCGGCGTGTTCAAGTCAAAGGATGGCGGCAAGACCTGGAACAAAGTGCTGTACGTGGACGACAAGACCGGCGCCATCGATCTCGTCATGGACCCGAAGGATCCCGAGACGCTCTACGCCGCCATGTGGCAAGCCCAGCGCACGCCCTGGTCACTGGTGAGCGGCGGCCCGGGCAGCGGTCTCTATAAGAGCAGCGATGGCGGCGCTCACTGGCAAAACATCTCGCGTAATCCCGGCCTGCCCCAGGGCCTGCTGGGCCGCATCGGTGTGACAGTCTCAGCGGCCGACCCGAAGGTCGTTTACGCCATCGAGCAGACGGTCGGGGGCGGCGTATTCCGTTCCTCGGATGCCGGAGCCACCTGGAAGCTGGTGAACGATGAGTGGAAGCTGCGCCAGCGAGCCTTCTATTACATGTCCCTGTACGCCGATCCCAAGGACGTGAACACAGTGTACATGCCTGAGGTCGACGCGCTCTGGGTCTCCCATGATGGAGCCAAGACCTTCACCAAGCTGAACACGCCCCATGGCGACAACCACATCATCTGGATCAACCCGGACGACACGCGGATTCTGCTGGAAGGCAACGACGGCGGCGCCACCGTGTCCACCGACGCCGGCCTGACCTGGAGTTCCGAGATCAACCAGCCCACCGGCCAGTTCTATCATGTGAACCTGGATGGCCGTTCCCCGTATCACATCTATGGTGCGCAGCAAGACGAAGGCTCCTTCGAGGGCCCGAGCGCTACGAGCTACGGTGAGGTGCCGACCGAGGCCTGGAACCCCGTGGCCTATGGCGAGAGCACTTTCACGGTGCCGGAACCCGGCAAGCCAGGCGTGAACTTCGGTAGCGGCTATTTCAGTCTGTTCTATAAATACGACGCGGCCACGGAAGAGTCCGAGGACGTGAGTCCCTGGCCTAAATACCAGGATGGCGACTCCGCCGGAGCGCAGCCCTACCGCTGGGCCTGGACCCATCCCATCCTGTTCTCGCCCAACGATCCGAAGGAGATGCTCGTCGCCTCCCAGTACGTCATGAAGAGCGAGGATGCCGGGCGCACCTGGAAGAAAATCAGCCCGGACCTCTCGCGCAACGATCCGGCCAGCGAGGCGCCGAGCGGCGGACCCATCGAGCTCGACCAATCCGGCGCGGAGGTCTACGCTACCGTATCAGCGCTCGCGGTCTCGCCTCTCTCGGATGACATCATCTGGGCGGGCTCCGACGATGGCCTGGTGCACGTCACCACCGATGGCGGCAAGAGTTGGAAGGACATCACTCCGCCGAAGCTGCCGCAGACGGCGTACGTCAGCTCCATCGAACCTTCCCACAAGGATAAGGGCACGGCCTACATGACCGTAAGCCGGTACATGTGGGACGACTTCCATCCCTACATATACGTGACCCGCGACTACGGCGCCCACTGGAGCGATGCCGGCAAGGGTGTGGGGGAGGGCGACTATGCCTTCACGGTGCGCCAGGACCCTCGCGATCCTGAGCTCATGTTCCTCGGCACCGCGAGCACCCTGTACGTGAGCTTCGACGCTGCCGCGAGCTGGGAGCCTCTCACCCTAAACTTGCCGCGCGTGCAAGTGCGAGACGTGGCGGTGGACGCCCGCCAGGGCCAAGTGGTGGTGGCGACCCACGGTCGTGCGTTCTGGGTGCTGGATGACCTCAAGTTCCTGGAGCAGCAGACAGGATCGCTGCCCTCCGGCGAGACGCGCCTGTTCGCTCCTGAGACGGCTTGGTCGAGCCACGACTACGGGCAGGCGGAGGCCGACAACCGCACGCCGAACTCCGGCGACAACCCGCCCTATGGGGCCATGGTGTATTTCCAGCTGCCCGCGGGCTACGACGGCAAGACCCCGGTGAGCCTGTCGTTCACGGGCGCCGACGGCACGCTCATCCGCCGCTTCGACCTGCACTTGAAGCCCAAAGACTTCAAGGAGAAGACCGACGACGAACTGGATGCCATGACGCCGGCGGAGCAGAAGGCCTATGGCGAGATGACCCACACGGCTGTCAGCCCGGGTATGAACCGCTTCCGCTGGAACCTCAACTATCCCGACGCCACCGAGGTCAAGGACTACTATCCGGCCGAGGGCGGTGGTGGACTCAGTGACGAGACGGATGGACCTGAGGTGATCCCGGGCCGCTATCGCGTGGTATTGGACTACGGCGGCAAGAAAGAGCAGCAGGACTTCGACGTGGCCCTAGATCCGCGCCTCCCTGCGGACAAGGATGCACTGGCCGAGCGTCTGGCCCTGGCGCTACAGATCCATACCGCGCTCGACACCCTGAACGAGGACCTGAACGACGCCATCGACATGCGTACCGCCCTGCAGAAGGGTATGGATGAGCACCGGCTGGACGCCGCGCGGGCCGGCAAGGCCGTCACCGATCTGAATGACGCCATCGGCAACCTGGTGGAGCTCAACATCCATTCCAGCGAAGGCGACCTGCTGCATGCTGTGAAGCTGCGCAGCTACCTGGCCTATCTGGCCTCGGAGATCGGCTCGGCCTACCAGCGCCCGGACGCGGCGCAATACGCCGTCTTCAAGGAACTCGATGCTGACGCCAAGGGTGGGGAGCAGAAGTTACAAGCGGCTATCGCGGCTGGCCGCGCACTGCAGCCCTGAGATCACCGGAGACGGCCCGCTGAATAGGTTCAGCGGGCCGCCACGGCGCTTTACCGTAGTTCAGCGGTTCGGACCCCGCCGCTTCCGGGCGCGGGCAGAACAATCCCTAAATTACGCTGTATATATCGAGCTTATTCAGCCACTTGCAAATAAGTAGCTTACTTAACATATCAGGCGTAGGCTTTTTCCCCTCAGGGGTTCCAAGAACAAAGACTCACAGGGGAGTCGCCATCATGCCTTCACAGCAAGAAGCCCAGCCGTCCAAGACGGCTAACGGGGCGTTCACACCGTCTCTGTATTCCCGCTCGCTGAGCGGCTTCCGTAACTGGTGGTCCCAGCGCGCTTTCAGCCTGGCCCAGCCAGAGACCCAGAGCGAAGCACCGGCCGCGTTGAGGGATGCAGCCCTGCAGTTCAGCTCCCGGGTCTGGGATATCGCCCAGATGCAGGCCGAGGAGCGTCTCTCGGCGGAACGCGCCGCCGTGAACGAACGGGTCACGGAAGCGAACAACAAGGTCTCCGTCGCCACTCTGGCCCGGGGCCGTGCCGAGAACCACGCGACCCAACTTGAGAAGAAACTCACTGGCGTCGACAAGACGCGCCAGGATCTGGAGAAGCAGCTGGCCGATGCCAGTGCTGCGCTCAAACGCCAGCAGACGGAAGCCGAGGCGATGCGCAAGAAGCAGCAGACCGAGAACGAGTCTCTCTTCAAGGATCGGGCCGATCTCGAACGGCGCCTGGAGGACTCCGAGAGCCGCGAGTCCGATCTGCAGAAGCAGGTGACAAGCCTCAACGCCGAGCTGGAGACCTACGAAACCGAATCCGAGAAGGCCGAGGCCCAGCAACAGCAGCAGTTGGAGAAGGCGAAGCAGCACTATGCTTCCCTCGAAAGCCGCCTGGCCTCGCTCTTGGAAGAGCACAAGTCCGCGCGAGTGGGGCTGGAGAAGAGCGCGAAGCACCGTTAAGCATCGCGTCTTGGATCTGCAAATAAGGCCGCTTCCGAAGCGGCCTTATTCATTAGAAAAGGGGCGCCTCGCGGCACCCCCTTTGTCCTGGCAGGATCTATCCGGATCAATAGAACGGATAGCCCGGCAGCGCCGTGAGGTTGTTGAAGAGTCCGTTCGGGTCCACGCCCAGCAGCTGATAGGCCTTGCCACCCACCGGGTCTATCTCGATGGGCGAACTCCCGCCACTCTCCTGGAAATAGCCCACGCTGGCTGGCTGCCAGCCGAAGGCCAGGGAGCTGCAAGTATCGGAGGGCACGCCACTGATGTTGGTGGACGTGAATGCCGCCGGGTCGATGGCCGCCAGGGTGCCGCCGGTGCAGGGCGTGGCGTTGGGGCTGAACAGGTAGATCACGTCCCGTTCCACGCCCGGGACGGTGCCGGCTGCGTTGAAGCCACCCCAGATGTCATCGCCGACGCGGGCATTGCTGTAGGTCTGCACCAGGGTGCCGTCGCCGTCCGCCACGATGGTGGAGAAGGCCTCGTTCAGGCCGCTGAAGTCGAACACCGTGATCCAGAAATGGCCATCGACGGTGTAGCGGATGAACGGGAATGAGGTGTCGCTGCCGGCCACCAGCACGTTCGCCGTCTGGTTGGCCGGGCCGTTCTCGTTCACGCCAAGCACGCGGGTCGAGCCATCGATGAGGCTGGACTCGTTCACACCCACGAAGCTGCCTGAGACGGTATCGCCGAAGATCTCGCCGCAGTTCACGCCGCTGGCATCGTTGTAGATCTGCGATGCGGCCGCGCCGGTGACGGTCGTGGAGTAGATCGCGTAGCCTGAGGCTGTGTTCTCGGCGATGCTCACCTTGCCGTTGCTGGGGTCGAGCATCGCGCCGGCCACGAGACTGCCGGCCGAGGCGCAAGGCGCCGTGTCCGGATAGCTCAAGTTGCTCACCAGCGCTGAGCCCGTCATGGCCACGTGGTACAGCGAGTCTGTGTGGTTGGTGCCGTCATCGCTGGCGGCGGAGATCAAGAGGTCACCGCCCATGCGCGCGAACACAGCAGGGGCCGGGCCGGTGGCCGGACCCACCAGCAGCGTGGTGTGGGAGCTGAAGTTGGCCTTGTAGGCGTCCACCTCGTTGCCGGTCCACACCACCCAGCGCACGAAGCTGCCGTCGGTGGGGTCCGTGAAGGCGCTCAGCACCCGCCAGTTGGTGGGTTCCATGGTCGGCGCCACGGTGTTGTCGGCATTGGCGGAGATGAGCCAAGTCTGGGTGCCGAGGCCGGAGGCGCAGGGGTGGCTGGAACCGACCGGTTCCACCACCGCTTGCACATAGGCCCGGGCGGCAGCGTAGGGACGCTCATCCAGGGCCGTGAGGCTGCAGAGTTCCTGATAGGTAGCGTTGGTGAACTGCTGCACGGGTTGGATGGATTTGAGGTTCACTTTATAGAGATGACCTCCGGTGCCGTACACGAACAGCTGCGGCGTCACGCCGGTGGCCTGGTGGGTGGTGGGATTCAGCGTCCAGTCGTCCAGGATCGCCACGGTAGCAGAGGAACTCTGACTGCCATCCAGGATCTGGTTGGTGATCTGGAAGGGGGGATTGCCGAGATGATCGATGTCGGCGAGCCACACGCCCTGGTTGCCGCCGCTATTCAGCGTCTCGGTGAAGGCGATGTAGGAATGGCCGGCCGCTTCTGCAGCGGAAGCGGAGAGCGCGATGCCGGCGGCCAGCATGATGTGCGTGATGGAGCGGATGGATATGTACATGGATTCAAGACTCCCTGTTTGTTTTCGGATCGGCGAAGGGGGGACAGAGATGCAGAGGCCTGCCGTCAGGACGACATATATGCGCTTTGCATATTTCCCCAGGATTCTCCGGCCTTTTATGCCGTGATTTTTCGCCCATCTAAAATTAGCAGAGCAAGATTCAGATACTAGGTAAGGAGTGCGTGAGCACACGTCATCACGCGGATATTTCTTCTGTAGGCATGCGCGTACGTGTCTTATGGAAAAGCGCACGTATTGCGAGCGGCGCGCGACACGCTTATGTCATGCCCGCAGATATAAGAACAGGAGGCTGGGAATAAACGCTGAAAGCCCTGATTGGACGCGCCCCAGCAGCCGCTGTAACGTTATGTAACTACGTAAACGTCCGGACTCCCAAGGCGTTTAATACTGTAACGGGCCACCCCTTTAGGGTTGGCAGGAGGTCTCATGAGGATTGGCGCGAAATCGAGATTATTTGTCCTGCTGCTCGGCATGGGTCTTGCCATGAGCGCGGTGGCCTCGTCTCATGATCACTTCCATAACATCGCTCCCGCTGCAGGTCACGCGCCGCCACCGGTGCATGCGACGGATCACGCTCCAGGCCACGCGCCGATGCCCGGGCATGCGACAGCGCCGCACGGCAACGGTTACTGGCGCGGTATCCCGCCTGCGGCGCCGCATGGCGCGTACTTCGCTGCCGGCCGTCCGGGCCACTACGTGCACTACTGGGGCCATGGCGACATCCGCTATTTCCATCAGCGCGACTTCTACGCCTGGCACGGCGGTTACTGGCATCACGCCTGGTACGGCGGTCGCTTCGGCTGGTGGTGGGTCGTGTCCGGCGTCTGGTTCTTCTATCCGGTGCCCGTATACCCGTACCCGGATCCATACGTGCCTTCGGACTTCGCAGCACCGCCGCCGCCTCCGACGCCGGATGACGAGCCAGCTCCGGCCGCGGCTACGGATCAGTTCTGGTATTTCTGCCCGGCGTCCAACGCCTACTATCCGTACGTGCCGGCGTGTCCGACCGGCTGGCAGCAGGTGCCGGCGAACTCGAGCCCAGAGGCGCAGGCGCCGCCGCAACCGCAACAGCCTCCGCCGCCTGGAGGGTGAGCCGCGAAGCGGCGAACGCCCTACAGGGACGTAGGGGCGGGTGGTTGAAATAAATCAAAAGTCCCGCTGGATGCGGGGCTTAGTTTTGTTGGCGTGGCACATGTAAATAAAAAGCCGCTCATGGAGCGGCTTTTTTATTGATTGGATCCCCAATCACTCAGCTGAAGAGTTTCTTCCACGCGCTCAGATCGCGGCTCTTGCCTTCGCCGGTGTCGATCTCGATGCCCAGGAGGAAGCTCTTGTCCTGGCGCACGGCTGCGTTCCACCGGGTCTCGCCGCGCAGATGGAATGAGTCCTTGTGGCCCGGCACGTGGATCACGATATCGACGCGCTCACCCGCATCCAGGGCCTGCTTCAATTTCAACTGCAAGCCGGCGGCGGAGATGTCCACCGTCGTACAGTAGAGCGTGGCGGGCGCGGCTTCGCCTTCCGTCTGGTGACGGATCACCGCGCGGTCCTGAAGCGGCCTGCGTTCGTGTCTGCGGCGTTCGTCCGCCATACCGTGACTTCCTGTGTCCCCAATAGCCACCGTCTTCGCGATGGTTGTACCTAAACTACCCCGAGGCCCCGCATCCCTACAAGCGGCTTGGGAATAAAGGCTTCGCGGCGTGTCCGTGCTTCCATGAGCGCTAGGGGAGGGGATTCTGGGAATCCCGGACACTGGTATCATCGGGCCTGCCCTATCAGCTCCGGAGCCTATGTTTCGTGTGGAAATGGTTCAAAGGCCCTGAGCCTAAGGAGTCCCTGCCTGAGCGCAGCGAATCGGCGGATACCACGCTGATGCGCCGTGCGTTGGCCGCCGGACTCAACACCATCACCGGGCACCGCCGTGGCCGCGTGCTGCATGCTTATGTGCAGTCCGCGAGTTCCAGCGCCGCGGGCACCCGTGCCATGGTGGCGAGTGGCGTGCCAGTGGACGCCACCAACCATGACGGCGACACCGCCTTCCAGATCGCCGTGCGCAAGGGTCGTGAACCCATCGCGCGGGTGTTGCTAGAACTCGGCACCAATGTGAACCACCAGAATCGCACGCGCCGCACTGCGCTGCATGAAGCTGCTCAGCAGGGCTCCATCACCATGATCCGCCTGTGCCTCACCTATCGGGCGCGGCTCGACCTGCAGGACGTGAATGGCAACACGCCGTTGCATCTCGCGGCGGGGCGCACCCAGGCGGATGTAGCTGAATTCTTGATCCGCGCCGGTGCGCGGCCGGATACCACCAACCGCGCCGGCCAGACAGCCTTCGCGGTGGCCCACGAGCCTCTGCAGCGCAAGATGACCACCTGGTGGCTTGAGACCAGCACGCGGCTGCCGCCGCGGCGTTGAGGCCAAGCAAAAGCCCGCCCGGACTGCTGCGTCTAATGCGATAACAGCATCAGGTCCGATTCGTCGGACACCACCTGCGCCATGAGTATCTTGCCGTCCGGCGTCAGGCCTAACCCGGTCTTATAACTCAGCATCGGCAGCGGCAGGATCTTCTGGCCGTCACCACCGGCAGCGAAGCCGTGGCTGGCGAGGTTGGCGGGCCCACGCATGGGTCGTTGCACATACCAGATGCGGTCCTTGCCGATCTGCCAGTTGTTGCAATCTTCCGGCTCCAGGTCCGGCACCACCAGCTCCGGCTTGCTGCCGGGTTTCAGACGGAACAGGCCTTCAGCCCAGTCCCGTGAGAAATACACGGAGCCGTCCGCCGCCGGCATGCTGTAGTAAGCGCCATCGAAGCTGATCTGCTCGGCTTTGGCATCACTGCCCTCGCTGGCAGGCATGCGCCACACTTCCCAGGCGCCACTGCGCCGCGAGGAGAAATAGATCCACTTGCCGTCCGGTGAGAAGTGGGCGAAGCGGTCCTCAGCGGGTGCGGTGGTGAGGCGCCGTGGCGCGCCGCCATGGGCTTCCACTTCATAGATGTCGAAGTTGCCGTCCACTGCCGGCGAATCGAACACGATGTGGGTGCTGTCCGGCGACCAGGAAGCGCCGCTGGTATAGGGGCCGCCGAAGGCCGTGAGTTTCAGGGCCTGCTCGCCCTTGAGGTCCGTCACCCAGATCTCGCTGCTGCCGCTGCGGTCCGAGGTGAAGGCCAGCCACTTGCCGTCCGGCGATGCTGCGGGATTCCAGTTCCAGCGGGTGGTGAAGGTCACCTGCTTGGGATCCGCTGCGGGTTTACCGCTGTCCACGCTGAAGATGTTGGTGGCGCCGGTCCATTCCTCATATACCAATTGGCGGCCGTCGTGGCTCAGCACCGGCGTATAGGCGGTGCGGCCGGTCTGGGGCACCCGTTGCGCCGGGTTGCCGTCGATGTCCACGCGCCACAGGCCGAAGGGCCCGCCGCGGTTGGATGAGAACACGATGTGGCGGCTGTCCGGTTCCCAGGTGAGGCCTTCCACCTTGAGGTTGTCGAAGGTGAGGCGCTTGGGTTCACCGCCGTTCATCGGCACCACGAACACGTTAGCGACGCCGGAAGCATGCCAGCGGATGAAAGCCAGCAGGCTCCCGTCCGGCGAGAAACTGGGATCCGTGTCCTGCAGGTCCGTCGGGGGTAGCTGGGTGAAGTGACGCACCGTGCCGTCCGCCAGGGTCAGCATGTCGATACCCTTGGAATCGGGGCCCTTCATGGCGAGGGTGGCACCATCCGGCGACCAGCCGAGACTGTCGCCTTCGAACTTGTCGCAGTCTGCGAGCTTGCGCGAAGGCCCACCCAAGGGCGAGATGCTCATGAGTTGGCAGCTCATGTCGTCGATATCGATGTAGGCGATCTGGCTGCCGTCCGGCGACCAGCTGGGCATGTGTTCGTGGCCGGCGCCGTTGGTTATCTGCAGCAGGGTCTCGGAAGCGAGGGCGCGCACGTAGATGTGGTATTGGGGCGAGGCAGCACCCGGATCTTGCTCCCAGACGAAAGCCACGTGGCTGCCATCCGGCGAGAGCGTCGGATCCATCTCCTTGCCTTCGAGGCTGGTCAGGGGTGTCAGGGATGCAGCGGGGTCGATGGTCACTACCATGCCCGTGTCCTGGTGTCGGTTCCGCACTATATAGGTGATCAACATGGCCGCGCCGATCACCGCCAGGGTGACGAGCCAGCTCCGATAGGACAGGCTCCGTACCGGCGGGGCAACGGCAGGCTTGGCCATCGCTTCCGGCTGCACCAGGCGATATCCGGTCTTGGGGATGGTCTCGATCTCGGCGTCGCAGCCCAGCTCATCGCCGATGAGCTTGCGCAGCTTGGAGACGGTGCGGTTCAAGGCGTCTTCGGTGACGTACTCATGGCCCCATACCGTCTGCATCAGGCTGTCGCGAGTCACGGGTTCGCCCCTGGCCGCCAGCAGTTGCGCTAGCACCTGCATCACCCGCGGTTCCAGGCGCACTTCGGCGCCGTCCCGGGTGAGGCGGTTCAGGGCGGGTTGTACGCGCCAGTCGCAGAGATGGTATTCGGCTTCGTTGTCGAGCATGACGTCGGTCTTCGCACGCGCCACTTGGCTTCCCCGGTGTATCGATGATGCCTATTGACCACGCCCGCGGGTAGGGGTGCGGAGAAAAGTCGGCATTTAGTCAGGAAAAGTCCGGCATCCCTCAGGCGGTCCGGAGCCCCAGGTCCGCATATTACCGCGCACCTGAAACCGAGGCAGCCCGCATGAGCCGTCTGGCCGTATTCCTGATGTGTCCCTTGCTCGGACACGCCATCCCCGCGCAAGGCGCGGAGCCGGTGGTCTCCCACAGCAGCATCGCCTTCACCCTGAAGGAGAAGGACCTGTTGCCGGAAAACCTGGCCTTCGATGCCAAGTCCGGGGATTTCTTCGTCGGTAGCACCCGCAAGGGCAAGATCCTGCGGGTCACCCCCGGTTGCCACGAGCAGGACTTCGTGCCGGCGCGGGCCCACGGCCTGTGGCAGGTAATCGGCATGAAGGCCGATGCCAAGCGGCGCCTGCTCTGGGTGCTGAGTTCGGATGGCGGCAACCTGGTGGGCCACAAGGCCGGCAACGGCAACCCGGCTGGACTGTTCAAGTTCGATCTGGACGACGGACAGCTGCTGGCTCGGTATGAACTGGATGAACCGGGAGTCGTGCATTTCCTTAACGACCTGGTGCTCACGCCCCAGGGCGACGTCTATGTGACCCACATGTTCGACGCCGCCCAGGTCTGGCGCCTGGACGCCGCCACTGGCACCTTTGCGCCTTTCTACAGGGGCGATGCGGCTTTCCACGACCCCAACGGCATCGCCCTGAGTGCCGACGGCAAACGCCTGTATGTGGCGGACGATGCGGGCATCAGCGCCATCGACCTCGCAGACCGGGCCCGCACGCCGGTGGCGGATCCGGAGCACTTCAAGCTCGGCGCTGTGGACGGCCTGTATGTGTACGGCCGGGCACTAATCTTCCTGCAGCCGGATCTGAAGCGCGTGTCTCGCTGCGACCTCTCGGAAGACGGTCTCACGGCGCTGCATTGCGCACCGCTGGAACTCGATAACCCGCTGTTCGCGCACATCACCACCGGCGTGGTGGTGGGCAGCACTTTCTATTACATCGCCAACTCACAGTTCGACAGTGTCGGTGCCGACGGCAAGCTGCCGCCGCTGGACCAGCTCTATCAACCCGTGATCCTCAAGCTCGATCTCTAGGGGAAACCATGAAGACCGCTCTCTTATATTTCAGCCTGGCGCTGCTCAGCACCGGCGCGCTAGCGGATCCCGCTCCGGCGGAGCCGCCCAACCTCGCCAACTACCAGCCGCATCTCACGGTACCGCGCATCGATCATGCGCTGGTCATCGACGGGGACTTGAGCAAGCCCGAGTGGCAGCAGGCCGCGGTGATTCCGGACCTTCTCCAGGTCTTGCCCTTCACTGGCCAGCCCACACCGTTCCATACCCAAGTGCGCTTGCTGCGGGACAACGACCATCTCTACGTGGCCGTGCATGCCATAGATCCGGAACCGGGCAAGGTCCTGATACACAGCCTACAGCGGGATGCGAACCAGGATCCGGACGACCACATCACCATCGTCATCAACACCTTCGATGACCACCAGAACGCCTATGCTTACCGTATCAACGCTGGCGGCGCCCGGGACGACGGCCTGGAAGCCAACGGTTCCACCAATGCTGATTTCGGCTGGGACGGCATCTGGGAAGTGAAGACCCGCCGGGTGGCGGATGGCTGGGATGCGGAGATCGCCTTCAGCACTCGCAGCCTGCAGTTCGATACCGCCGTGGACCATTGGGGCTTCAACGTCTCGCGCAGCGTGCCACGCTTCGCGCTGGTGACGAAGTGGGCCTATATCAACGCTGCTGATGGCACGTTCAGCCCCTCCCGCTACGGCATCATCGATGGCATGGCGGGTTTGCAGTCCGGCAGTGGTCTTGAGATCAATCCTTACATACTGGCGCGCAGCGATCAGATAGATCCCAGCGCCAAGCGTGCTGAGGTGGGCGGTGAGGTGAAATACAACTTCACACCGCAACTGGAAGGCACCCTCACGGTGAACACGGATTTCGCTCAGACCGAGGCCGATTCCCAGCAGATCAACTTGAGCCGCTTCTCGCTGTTCTTCCCGGAGAAGCGCCAGTTCTTCCTGGACGGCAGCAGCTTCTTTGCTTTCAACGGCGGCAACATGAATGGCAACCTCAACGGCGGATTCACCGCCTTCTATTCGCGGGATATCGGCCTGGCCATGGGCCAGACCGTACCCATCGATGACGGCGCGAAGCTCGCCGGCCACATCGGCGATCTGTCTCTGGGCGTGCTGGACGTGGATACGGGCTCCGTGTCCGGCATATCCGGAGGCGTGCCCACCGAGAACCTGTTCGTGGGTCGCTTCACTTACGACCTCGGCCAGAGCTTTCGCATAGGCACCTTGCTCACCCGCGGTGATCCCTCCGGGCGCACGGACGCATCCTTCAACGGCGCTGATCTGGCCTGGCAGACTTTCGACTTCTTGGGGCAGGGCAAAGCCTTCAAGGCTACCGCCTGGGATGCCAACACCAGCGGTGCAGCCAATCCCGGACTCACCCGCGGCTATGGCTATGAGCTCACCTACCCGAACTACACCTGGTACGGCGATTTACAGATGAACCAGTTCGGCGATGCCTTCAACTTGCCCTTGGGTTTCGTGGCTCGTCCCGGCACGCGCCAATACTGGGAGGAATTCGGCTGGTTCCCGACTCCCACGCCGCCCAGCAGCATCAATTACTGGCAGATCGACCAGCAGTACAATCAGATCGATGACTTGAGCGGTCGGCTGCAGAGTTACCAGGCTCACTTCATCCCCGGCGTGTACTTCACCGACAGCAGCCAGTTCTACCCGCAGCTGTTCCGCCAGTACGAAGCGGTGGCTGAGCCTTTCGCCATCGACAACAACGTCGCCATCCCCCAGGGTATCTACCGCTTCCAGCGCTGGCAGGTGGAATACGATTCGCCGGTGTCCTACCCGGTGCGCTTTACCCTGCGGCCCAGCGGCGGCGGGTTCTACTCAGGGAACGCCAAGGACGAATACTGGTCGCTGGCCTACGCGGGCTTCGAGGGGCGCCTGGAATTGGGACTCACCAACGAGGATGTGTTCGCGGACCTGCCCCAGGGGCACTTCGTGCAGAAGCTCTGGCAGCTCAATGCTGCCTGGTCCTTCACCCCGGACCTGAACATCACCAGCTTCGTGCAATACGATACCAGTCAGGACCAGCTCGGCTTCAACACTCGGCTGCACTGGGCCATCACCGCCGACAAAGATCTCTACGTGGTGTGGAACCGCAACTGGCGGGAATCGGTGATGCAGATATCACCCGGCACGCCGGATGTGGCGGACACCTTCATCGTCAAGCTGGCCTGGAACTTCAGCCGCTGACCACCGCCGAGAGATAGAGGTTGCGGAGCACGCCGAACAGGGCGCCCAAGAGCAGTGCGCCGGTGGCGAAGGAACCGAACATGAAGCCGTAATGGCGGCCGCCAGCGCTCTTGTAGTAGCCCCAGGCGTACCAAGCGCGACAGACGACGAAGATGAAACCAAGCACCGCCGCCCACAAGGGGCTTAAGGTGGCCGCCATGATCCACAGGCAGGGGATTACTATGATGAGCTGTTCGAGGGTGTTTTGCTGCACCCGGAAGTAACGCTCGAAGTCCACGTTGCCGGTGACGACTGGCGCCGCCACGTTGTAGCGGGAGCGGGCCACCGCGACCATCGAGCCCAGCAGGGCGTATTCGACGATGATGGTCAGGATCGCGAGATACGCGATGTTCATGTCGTGCATGGTCTTCCCCAGTGGTTCAGAGCCAGCCGGCTCTGCGGAAACAGTAGTAGAGGTAGAAGTCGATGCCGGTCATCATTGCCAGCGCTAGTGGGTAACCGAAGGTCCAGTGCAGTTCCGGCATGTGCTCGAAGTTCATGCCGTAGATGCCGACGATGAGCGTGGGCACCGCGATCAGGGCCGCGTAACCGGCGAGCTTCTTGGTGGTCTCGTTCTCCTGCAACGCGATCATGGACAGGTTCACGGAGATGGCCGTGGAGATGGTGTCGCGGGCCGTATCGATGCCCTGGTTCAACCGGATCAGGTGGTCGTAGATGTCCCGGAAGTATTCCCCCAGGTTCAGGCAGATCATGGGTACCCGGCCGCCGAACATCTTGCCTACCGCTTCCAGCGCCGGACCGGTAGCGTGCTTCACGATCCCCAATTTCTGCTTGAGTTCGTACAGGGCCTGGATGTTGTCGCGGGCCGAACTGTTAGTGAAGATGCGCTCCTCCAGGGTCTCGAGCTCGTCCTCCAGGGCTTCCAGCGCCGGCACGTAGCGGTCCACCACTGCATCCATGAGCGCGTACAGCACATAACCGGAGCCGTGTTTGAGGAGTTCGGGTTCACGCTCGGTGCGGGCCCGCACTTCGGTGAAGCCCTTCTCGGCATTGCGGCGGCAGGAGAGGATGTAGTTGGGGCCGGCGAAGATGTACATCTCGCCGACACGCACTTCGCTTTCCTGGATCTCGAGGGTCTGCAGCACTGCGAACAGGGAGTCGCCGTATTCCTCGAGCTTGGGGCGCTGCTTGCCGAGCAGAGCATCTTCGACCGCGAGCTCGTGCAGGCCGAACTGCTCCTGCATAGTCTTCATCTCGGCGGCGTCGGTGTCGCGCAACGCTACCCACACGAAACAATCGGAACGCTTGAGATAGCCCGCGATATCCGACAAGGGGATGTCGGTGAGCTTCTTGCCTTGTTGATAGATCGCGCAGTTGATGATCATGGTCCGGTCTTATGTCGCCGCTACGTCGCAGGGCGCCAATATACCCAAAACCCATAGCCGGCGCGGGGAGGCCCGTCCCACTGCCGGCGCCCATTCACCATCGCGGGGGAATCGTCATATACTCGCCACAGGGACTGACATTACATAAGGGAGATGGACCATGGCTGAGAATCCTTACGCCGCGCCCGCGGCGGCCGTCGCCGATGTCGCACCAGAAGGGGAATACATTCTGGCCGATCGCGGATCCCGCCTCGGCGCCGCGATCCTGGACGGTTTGCTCGCGATACCGCTGTATTTTTTGTTCATCTACGTGCGCCAGTCCAAGGTGATACCCAGCGGGGCGGTGTTGGCCGGCGTGACCCTATACGCGGTGCTGTTGGCTGTGGTTAACCTGGTACTGCTGTACCGCAACGGCCAGGGCATCGGCAAGAAGATCGTCGGCATCAAGATCGTGCGCAAGAACGGCGAACGCGCTTCGCTGGCCCGCATCTTCTGGCTACGCATCGTGGTCAATGCCATACCGGGCATGGTGCCTTACATAGGTTGGCTCTATGGCCTGACCGACACGCTGTTCATCTTCGGTGAACCACACCGATGCGTGCACGACTACATCGCGGACACGGTCGTCATCAAAGCCTGATGCTCGATACGCTGAAACAGGTCGAGACCCCGGAAGGGGTCACGCTGTTCCTGCGTCCGGCGGGGCTGGCGCCGCGCGCCACTGCCTGGTTCATCGATGCGACGTTCCGCTTCGGCATCTACATGTTGCTGAGCGCGGTACTGGGGATACTGCACGTCGTCGGCATCGGCATCTTCATGATCGCGATGTTCCTGCTGTACTGGTTCTACATGGTGCTGTTCGAGTGCCTGAATCAGGGCCGCACGCCGGGCAAGATGATCATGGGGCTGAGGGTGGTGAACGACGACGCCCTGCCGGTCACGTGGATAGCTTCGCTGGTGCGTAACCTGCTGCGGGTCGCGGACATGTTTCCGGCCTTGTATGCCTTCGGGCTCACTTCCATGCTGCTGGACCGCGACTCCCGGCGCCTGGGAGACCGGGTAGCCGGCACCTTGGTGGTGCATGACCCGCGGCCTCCCAAGCTGACGCCGCCCAAGGCAGTCGAGCCGATCCGGCCGCCGCTGGCGCTCAGCACCGAGGACCAGGTCACGCTGCTCAGCTTCGCCGAGCGCAGTGGTTATCTCACCGCGGGGCGCCAGATGGAACTCGCCGATTGCCTCAAACCCGTCACCGGCCTGACCGGGCCGAAGGCGGTGAAGCGCCTGCTCGCCTACGCGAGTTGGATCGCGGGCCACCAGTGAAACAGGCGACCTTCATCGAGAAGCATCGCCGCGAGTGGGATGCCCTGGAGGCCTGGCTGGGTGTAGCGCCGAAGGCCAAGTCCAAGGCTTCGGCGCCGGACACGGGTATCGCTGTGCCCACCAAGCCCGTGAAGAAAGACAAGCGCCTAGATGGCGCCGCTTTCCCCCACGCCTACCGCCGCCTCTGCCAGCAACTGGCCTTGGCGCGCATCCGCGCCTACAGCCCACAGCTGGTGGCGCGGCTGCAGATGCTGGTGCAGGCTGGCCATCAGCGCCTGTACCGTACGCGTCGGCCTGAATGGCGGATCGCACAGCGCTTCGTCGCGGCTGATTTCCCGCGGCGGGTGCGTCGTGACTGGCGTTACGTACTGGCTTCGGCCTTGCTGCTGTATGTGCCGATGTTGGCGATGATGGCGCTGGTGCGCTACAAGCCTGAACTCATCTACAGCCTGTATCCGGCTAGCACCGTGTCGTCCTTCGAGTCCATGTACGACCCGAGCCAGCATACCCAGAGCATCGGCCGAACCACCCAGTCGGATATGGCGGCCTTCGGTTTCTACATCATGCATAACGTCAGCATCGGCTTCCAGACCATGGCCGGCGGGCTGTTCGCCGGTATCGGTGCGGCGTTCGCGCTGGTGGTGAATGGCCTGATGATAGGTGCGGTGGCCGGCTACCTCACCTCGGTGGGATTCGGTGCCACCTTCTGGAGTTTCGTGGTGGGGCACAGCGCCTGGGAGCTCAGCGCCATCGTGATCAGCGGTGCGGCGGGCTTGAAGCTCGGCGCCAAGCTCGTGGCTCCGGGGCGTGCCAGCCGAGCCAACGCGCTGGTCACCGCCGGCCGCGAGGCGGCGCCGCTGATACTCGGCGCATTCCTGATGTTGGTGGTGGCAGCTTTCATCGAGGCTTATTGGTCTTCGATCGTATGGCTGCCGCCGGCGGTCAAGTACACAGCCGGCGCCTGCATGTGGGCGGTGGTACTCACCTGGCTCGGCACCGGGGGCCGCCGTGCAACTCGATGACGTCACCGCGGCGATCCGGCCGCGCACTCCTTATGAAGCCATAGACCTCGGTATGGCGATGGCCCGCGATGCGGGTCGTCGCCTGTGGCTGCCATGGTTCGCCGCCACGCTGCCCGTGTTCCTGCTCTGCGCCCTGTTGGGCCTTGTGCTCGGCCATATGTGGATCGCGGCTCTGGCCCTGTGGTGGTTGAAGCCCATGCTCGATCGCGTGCCCCTGTTCGTGCTGTCGCGCCGCCTATTCGGCGAGACACCGGGCACACTGGCGGTGCTGCGGGCCCTGCCGGGTCTGTGGTCCGCGGCCTTGCCTGCCGGCATCCTTTGGGAGCGGTTGGACCTGGCACGCTCGCTGGACATGCCGGTGGCGCAGTTGGAGGGTCTGAAATGGCGGCTCGGCAGCAGACGTCAACGCCTGCTCCAACGTAATGCGCGCGGACCGGGAGTGGTGCTGAGCCTCGCCTGCCTCGGTATGGAGATGGCGTTCTTCATCGGCGCCTGGGCCTTGGCGCTGATGTTCGTGCCTTTCGATTATCTGCCGGAGTCTTTCCGCGCCCTGTGGGCAGCGTTCATGACCCAGGCCACGCCCCTCAACCAGTTCATCAACCTCAGTGTCTGGTATCTCGCCATCAGCGTGATGGAGCCGCTCTATGTAGCCGGCGGCTTCGCCCTGTATCTCAACCGCCGCACTGAACTCGAGGCTTGGGATCTGGAGATCGCCTTGAAGCGCATGACTGAGCGTCTGGCAACTGCAAAGGGTATCGCCGCGGTGTTTGCCATCGCCGCCCTGTGCCTCGCCTGCCTGCTGCATCCAGCGCCGGCGGACGCTGCCGGGACTCCAGCTGCGTCCACTACGCAGGTGCCGCGGGCCGCGACTCTGGTGCCGTTCTCGCACCCAGATGACGTCGCTCAGGGAGATGAGGCACGCTTCCAGAAGAGTGCAGCGCGCGCCTATCAGGACCCCGATCTCTCGCCTCACGAATTGGTAGGGCACTGGCGCCCCAAACAGACGGACAAGCAGTCCACCGAGGCCAAGCCGTTGCCAGGATGGTGGCTTACCTTGTCCGATTGGGTGCATTGGCTCGGCGACAGCGCCGCCGCCAGCATCAGTTATCTCCCCTGGATCATCGGCCTCATCCTGCTGGCACTCATGGTGCGGTATCGCCGCTGGCTATTGGCCTGGTTCGGACCCCTGGAGAAGAAGTCGGTCGCGGTACCTTTCGATCCGCAGCTCAAGGTGATGCAGCAGGAGGAAGCGCTGCCGGCGGATGTGGCCGCCGCGGCCCACGGCCTCTGGGAGCGTGGTGAAGCGCGGCGTGCGCTCGCGCTCCTGTACCGCGGCGGGGTGGCACGGATGCAGGAGATCACCGGCCGGGAGTTGCCCCACGGCGCCACCGAGGCTCAGTGCCTGGGCGAGGCGGCACACCTGCCGGGCGCTTCCGCCGACACGCTGCGGCGCGTGGTGCGTGCCTGGCAGTACGCGGCTTATGCACATCGTCTGCCGGAGAAGGCGGCCTTCAGTGAGCTCTTGGCGGCCTGGCGCGCTGACCTGGAGGCGCGGCAATGAAGTTCCGTTTGGCGGTGCTCGCGGTGCTGGGTGTCATCGTCATCGGCCTCGGTTGGCTGTTCTTCAGCAACTATCAATATATATATGAAGATGAGCCCGAGGCGCCGCGCGGCCAGGCCATCTACGACCCTCTGTATGCCGCATCCCTGGCGCTCAAGGCCTACGGGGTGGACACGGTGTTGCGGCCGTTCCTGGACATGCAGGCCCTGAGGCCCGGCACCGACGATACGCTGGTGTACTACGGCGACCTGCGCACTCTCGCGCCGGATCAGGTCCTGCAGATATATAGATGGGTGGCGCAGGGTGGGCATCTGGTGGTGCGTCTGCCCCAGGATGACCAGGCGGAGGAGGTGAAGCTGCTGCAGATGCTGGGCCTGAAGGTGGCGCGCGGCGGTGGCTGCGCGCAACTCGCCGTGACGGATCTGGACAGGAAGCATGCCGTCTGGATGTGCGGCGCCAACAGCGTGCAGGGCAGCGCGGCGCAATTCCGCTATGCCGCCGGTACGGGCGACCGGCAGCAATACGTGCAGAAGGATCTCGGTCGCGGCTGGGTGGCGGCACTCTCCGACCTGCAATTCATGACCAACCCCGCCCTGAAGGACCCACAAGACGAGATCCTGATGCTGCGCGTGTTGCAGCCCACCCCCGGCAAGGGCCGTGTAATCCTGATCTATTCGATGGACAGTGAGGGCTTCCCGATCCTGTTGCTGAGGTACGGCTGGATGGTGTTGTTGCCGCTGGCGCTCGGCCTGCTGTTGCTGTTGTTGCGCGCTGCGACGCGCTTCGGACCGCCGCTGCCGGCAGCGCAGATGCCGCGGCGTTCGCTCCTTGAACACGTACGCGCCACCGGCGAGATGCTGTGGCGCGACGGCGATACCCGCGCGCTCTATGAAGCGGTGCGCGCCGATATGCTGCTGACGCTGCGCCGCCGGCATCCGGCCGCGAGCCGGGCCAGATCCCGGGAATTGCTCGATGCCCTCACCGCCATCACCGGCCTGCCGCGCGCGCGAGTGCGTCGCGGCCTGGCCCAGGACGGTGTGGACCTGCGTGATGGATTCACTGACCGTATCGCCACCTTAATTGAAATCAGGAAGCGTCTATGAACGAGACTCCACGGACCCTGGACGATGCCACCCTGGCCAAGCTCGCTGGCCTCGCGACCGCGCTACAGGAGCAGGTCAGCCACGCGCTGCTGGGGCAGGATGAGGTGCTGCAGCAGATGCTCTGTGCGCTGCTGGCCGGCGGCCATGTGCTGATCGAGGGAGTGCCCGGCTTGGGTAAGACCCTCATGGTGCGCGCCCTGGCCGGCGCCATCGGCTGCAACTTCGGCCGCATCCAGTTCACCCCGGACCTGATGCCGAGCGATGTCACCGGCCACGCGGTCTATGATGCGAAGACCGGCAACTTCAACCTGCGGCGCGGCCCGATCTTCACCAACCTGCTGCTGGCGGACGAGATCAACCGCGCTCCGGCCAAGACCCAGGCGGCGCTGCTCGAGGTGATGCAGGAAGGCCAGGTCACCATCGAAGGCAGCAGCCAGCCCCTGCCGCCGCCGTTCATGGCCATCGCCACCCAGAACCCTGTGGAACATGAGGGCACCTATCCGCTACCTGAGGCGCAGCTCGACCGTTTCCTCTTCAAGATCCGCATGGGCTATCCCAGCGCCGCGGATGAGACCCGCATGGTCGCGGCCGTCACCACCGGGCGAGCAGCCAATGCCTTCAACCTGGACGGCGTGAAGCGCAGCCTCAGCGCTGAGCAGGTGGTGGCCGCCCAGACCCTGGTGGCCAACGTGCCGGTGGACGAGGTGGTGGCGGACTACGCGGTCCGTATCGCCCAAGCCACCCGCAGCTGGCCCGGCGTCATGCTCGGTGCGGGCCCGCGCGGCAGCATCGCGCTGGTGCGTGCTGCGCGTGCGTTCGCGGTGCTGGGTGGCCGTGACTTCGTCACGCCCGATGACATCCGCGGCGTGGCGCTGCCGGCCCTGCGGCATCGCATCATCCTGGCGCCGGAACTGCAGATCGAGGGCCAGCAGGCTGACGACGTGCTGCGCCAGCTGCTGGACAAGGTGGAGGCGCCGCGCAAGTGATGCTGCCCGGCACACGCCTGCTGGGGGGCTGCGCGGGCTGGGCTCTGCTCGGCCTCGGCTGTGAGCTCGGCTGGTTGCCCCTCGGCCTGTGGGCCCTGGCAGGAGCGGCCCTGGCCCTGCTGGCGATCCTGGATGCGGCTGAACTCATGCTCCTGCCGGGCATCGAAGTGCACCGCCGCCTGCCGGCGGCATTGGCCCATGGCAATCCCACCGACATCCAACTACGCATGCGCCAAGATTCGCGCCGTGCGCGCCGCGTACAGGTCTATGACCTGCATCCGGGTGGCTGGCCCGCGGAGGGCCTGCCGGCTGAAGCGATCCTGCCGCCGGGGCGGGAAGTGCGGTTGAGCTACAGGCTGCGCCCCCTAGATCGCGGCACGGTCAGCTTCGAGCGCTGCGGCCTGCGCGAGCGCTCACGCTTCGGTCTGTGGCTGAGACGCCGAGTGGCGGGCGCGGTGGAGAAGGTGCGGGTGTATCCCAACTTCGCGCCGCTGGCGCGTTTCGCCCTCATCAGCGTCGAGCGCGCCACGCGCATCACTGGCGCGCACCTGCAACGGCGGCGCGGTGAAGGCACCGAATTCCACCAGCTGCGCGAGTTCCGCATCGGCGACAGTCTGCGGCAGGTGGACTGGAAGGCCACCGCACGCCTGCGTCGGCCGATCTCGCGTGAATACCAGGATGAGCGCAACCAGCAACTGATGCTGCTGCTCGACACCGGCCGGCGCATGTTGGCGCTGGATGAAGGGGTCTCGCATTTCGACCATGCGCTCAATGCGACCCTGGTGCTGGGTTACTTGGCCCTGCAGCAGGGCGACTCCATGGGTTTCATGACCACCGGTGAAGAGCGGCGCTGGCTGCCGCCGCAGCGCGGCGCCGGTGCCATCAACGTGTTGCTGAATGCGCTCTATGACCTGGAGGCCCGGCCGGTGGCCACCGACCTCCTGACCGCCGCCACCACCCTGGCGGCACGGCAGCATCGACGCTCGCTGGTGATGCTGGTCACCAACCTGCGTGACGACGATATGGATGAGATGTTGCCGGCGGTGCGGCTGCTGTCGCGCCGGCATCTGGTGTGCATCACCTCGCTGCGCGAGCAGAGCATCGAAGACGTGATGACACGCAGCCCGACCGGGCTCGAGGATGCGCTGCTGGCCGGCGGAGCCGCGCATTATCTCGCGGCACGCCGCGAAGCGCACCGTCAGTTGCAGCGCAGTGGTGTCATGTTGTTGGATACCACCAGCGCACGCCTGCCGGCTGCGCTCACCGAAGCCTATCTCTCGATCAAACGTTCCGGCCGGCTCTGAGCCCTGCCCGTCAGGGCATCTGGATCTTGCCGCCGCCGCCCAGACCACCCATGCCGCCCTTGCTCATGTCAGGCACCACGATGGAGGAGGCCGCCTGGCGGCGCATCTCGCGCAGCTGTTCCATGGTGTCCTGGATCGCCTTGTTGGCAGAGTCCGAGAACTGGTTGGCGGCTTCGCCGAGCGAAGGACCTTCCAGACGGAAATGGATTGGCAGGGTGCCGGCCGGCGTCATGAGGCTGGTCTCACCCACAAACAACACCGGACGCGCGGCGTCGGTGCTACCGTCGGATCTCACCGGCGTCATCTGGCGGATGGTGCCAATCTTCTGGTCGGTGAAGACCTCTTCACGGTAGAGGTTGGCGGAATCGAATTCGAGTTTCAGGTCTTCTTCGGCCATGGTACTGCCTGCGTGGCGGTGGGGTGAAAGGTCGCATCCTAACAATTCCGGGCGCGGCGGCGCCAGCTTATGTGCCGCCGCCCGAGGGGTTCCTGCCCCGTCTGCTAGACTAATCCTCCCAGCTGCGCACCCCGGATTTAACTGCCATGGCCGCCGAAACCCCCGATGTCTCCCCCTTCGATGACGCCGCCCGCCAGGTGGTGGAACTCGCCAACCGTATCGCCGACAAGCATCCGGAACTCGACGTGTGGGAGATCGCCGACGGCGTCCTGGCCGGCGCGGTGCATTACTGGCTGTACTCCCGCCAGCCCTGCGAGGATCCCATGTGCGAGGACTGCGCACCGGTCTCGACCGCGAGCCTTCGCCAGGCGGAACTGGTGAAGGCAGTGCAGCTCTCGGCGGAGGAGAGCGACTACTTCCATTCCCCCACGGATTCTAATGCAGCTTGGGCGTAGCCCAAGCTGACCTCAGCGCACGTCGGGCGCCATGAGCACCGACCTCATCTGCTGGAAATGCGGCGTGGCGCTGGACGGCGTGCCCATGCCCCTGTCGCGGCTCTCTGTCTGTCTCAAGTGCGGCTCCGAGCTGCACACCTGTCTCATGTGCCGCTTCCATGATCCCAAGCTCAACGATGGCTGCCGCGAAGAGCGGGCCGAGCATGTGCAGATCAAGGAGCGGGCCAACTTCTGCGAATACCTGGAACCCCGCGCCGGCGCCTATCAACCGAAAGACGGCACGCCGGCGGATGCGGCCCGGGCCAGACTGGATGCCCTGTTTGGCGGTGGCGTTGAAGAGAACAAATCGGACCCAGCGCGGTCAGAACTGGATAAGCTTTTCGGGGTCAAGAACGAAGACTAGAAGACTCAAGGGAGATGCATATGTCCTTGCGTATGACTGGATTCTCTCTACTCCTGCTTCTTATGGTCCTGCCCGCCGTCGCCGATACTCCGGCGCCCACCTATGACCTCATCATCAAGGACGGTCACATCTACGATGGCACCGGCTCTCCCTGGTATGAGGGGGATGTGGCCATCAAGGACGGGCACATCGTTGCCATCGGCTGCCTGGGGAATGCCACCGCCAAGCGCGTCATCGATGCCCACGGTCTCGCCGTGGCGCCGGGCTTCATCGACATGCTGGGCCAGTCGGATCTTTCCATGTTGGTGGACCCGCGGGTACCTTCCAAGATCTTCCAAGGCATCACCACCGAGATCACCGGCGAGGGCGAATCGGCAGCGCCCCTGGACGAGGAGATGATCAAGGAGAACCAGCCGGGGTATGACCACTACCACCTCACGGTGGATTGGCGGGATTTCCCCAGCTACTTCGCACGCCTGAGGAAGAACGGCATGGGCATCAACCTGGCGAGCTACGTGGGTGCCGCATCGGTGCGGGAGATGGTCATCGGCTACGCAGACCGGGACCCGACACCCGATGAACTGAAGAAGATGCAGGGTCTGGTGACGGATGCCATGCGCGCCGGTGCCATGGGGCTCTCCACGGCGCTGCAATATCCGCCGGCACCGTATGCGAAGACCCCGGAACTGATCGCACTCGCTCAGACCGCATCCGCCTACGGCGGCATCTACGCCACCCACATGCGCAGCGAGAGCAATGGCGAAGTCGCGGCCTTGGACGAGACCTTCCGCATCGGCCGCGAAGCCCGCATCCCCGTGGAGATATTCCATCTCAAGGCCGCCGGCAAGCAAAACTGGGGCAAGGCGCCGGACGTCATCGCGCGTATCGAAGCGGCCCGCGCTTCGGGTCTGGACGTGGCGGCGGATACCTATGCCTATACCGCCTGGGAGAATTCCTTCTCGGCTTTCATCCCTCCTTGGGCCCACGACGGCGGCAACGAGAAGATGATCGCGCGCCTCAAGGATCCGGCCACTCGCGCCAGGATCCGCCATGACATGACTACACCGGGTGGAGGTTGGGACAATGAGTGGCTGGCCATCGAGGGGCCCCACGACATCATCATCACTGCCGCCGCCGACAAGAGCATGGCCAAGTATCAGGGCATGCGCATCGATGAGATTGCGAAACAGTGGCACGAGGATGCCATCGACGCCATCTGCGACTTCCTCATCAAGGACCACGCTTCCACGGAAGTAGCGGTGTTCGGCATGGATGAGAAAGACGTGGCCCTAATCCTGCAGCAGCCCTGGGTATCCATCGATAACGATGCTTCCGGAACCTCGCCGGAAGGCATCATGGGCACCGAGCACCCTCATCCCAGAGCCTACGGCACTTTCCCGCGTATCGTGACCAAGTATGTGAACCAGGAGCACAAGCTCACGCTGGAAGACGCCGTCCGCAAGTTCACCTCACTGGCCGCGCAGCGGGAGCACCTGCAGGACCGGGGTGTGCTCAAGGCAGGCATGTGGGCGGACGTGACGGTGTTCGATCCGGTACAGCTGCACGACGTGGCCACCTACGACGATCCCAACCGCTTCTCGGTGGGCATGCAGTACGTGCTGGTCAACGGCGTGCCGGTGGTCGATCAGGGCAAGATGACTAATGCGTTACCCGGACAGGTCATCCTCGGACCTGGCTATGGAAGACCTTGAGCGATAGTCAAAACCACCATAACGATCCTGCGCCGATGATGATGATCGCCAGGATGAAAAGGGTCATCCAAGTAGGCAGTGTGGGGCCGCGGGGTTCAGACAGGTCGAACGGAAGGATTCCTATCACGAGTGCCGTGGCGGAAATCAGCAGTAACAGCAGCAGGTTTCCGGCGACCCGCAGTGGGCGCTTGCCACCCAGCGTGACTTCAGCTGTACCTGCTGTAGAGATTCCACGTCCCTATGCTGGGCCGGGTAATCTGCGACAGCAAGCCCTCTTTAGGCGTGCTGCTTCACCCATTCAAGGAATGGACCTAGCGGCATCGCTCCGGAGATCCGCGCTGTCTCCTTGCCGCCCTTGAACACGATGAGTGTGGGGATACTGCGGATACCGAGTCTGGCAGAAGTAGCCTGATTCGCGTCTGTATCCAGCTTGGCGAGTCGCACCTTGGGTTCCAGCTGCGCTGCTGCTTCCTCGAACACCGGCGCGAAACGCATGCAGGGCCCGCACCAGCTGGCCCAGCAATCCACTATCACGGGCAGGTCTGTGCCGCCTACGATCTTCTCGAAGTTGGCATCGGTAAGGGCGATGGGGTGAGCGCTGAACAGAGCCGTGCCACATTTGCCGCACTTAGGGGTTTCGCCGAGGCGGGTTTCGGGCAGGCGGTTGCTGGCCCCGCAGGCGGAGCAGGCGACATGCAGGCTATCGGACATGGGAATCCCCGGCGATCGTTGAGGCCACCTTATATGGGGTGGCCCCGCGGGGAATCAAGCCTACGGGCTCAGCGGCGGGCGCCCTTGCGTGCCGTAGCCTTGCGCGGACGTTTCTTGGCGGGGCGGCGCGCGACCTTCTTTTTGCTGGCTTTCTTCTTGCGTGCGATGGCGGGGGACTTGTGGCCCTTGGAGGCGAGGTGGCGTTTCAATGCTTCCAACAACGCTTGTTCCAGCAGCAGACGCACCTTGGGACCTAGGGACGTTTTCTTCTTGGCGGCCATCTAACGGCTCCTCTTCTTCTTGTTGGTGGTCCGGCGTGCAGTCTTCTTCTTTCCGGGTTTCTTCTTTGCAACTTTCTTGCTGCGCGCAGGCTTCTTCTTCGCGATCTTGTTTTTCTTTCCGGCAGGACGCTTGCGGCGCACCGAACGGCGCTCCTTGTGTTCGTCCTTGTCATCGGGATTGGGCATCTCGCGCGCTTCGCTGTGGTGCACCGCTATGGGATCGCTGGCGGGGAAGGTCTCCTCCAGCGCCTCGTCCAGGGCTTCCTCAGCGGAGTCCTTGCGTCTGTTGGCGGCGTCCTCGTCCAGCACCCTGCGGCGTCGTTCCATCTCCTCCTCTATGTGAGAAGGGGGCGCGACGGGATCGCTGGCAGGGAAGGTGCCGGCCAGTGCTTCGTCCAGGCCGACGTCGTTGGACGGTGTGGGGCGTTTGGCTTGTGCTTTCATGGCTTCATGATGCGCCGTCATCTGCGGGGCCGCCAGTCCACTTTCCGTAATGCCGGACTACATAAGCGCGCTAGCTGCCGTAGCGCACCCGCACGATGAAGTAATGGGCGAGACCCGCTGGCAGCTTCACCTCCACTTGGTCGTCAACAGCCTTCTTCAGCAGCGCCCGGGCCAGCGGTGAGTCCATGCTGATGTAGCGCTTAGCGGGGTCGAACTCATCCGGACCTACGATGCGGTACTCGGCTTCCGCGCCGGCGCTGTCTTCTAGCGTCACCCAGGCGCCGAAGAACACCCGCGACTGTTCCGCCGGCGACTCGGTCACCACCTTCAGATCCGGCATGCGTTTCTGCAAATAACGGATGCGCCGGTCTATCTCCCGCAATTCTTTCTTGCGATAGATGTATTCGGCATTCTCGGAACGGTCACCCTCGGCCGCCGCTGCGCTCAGGGCCGCGGTCACGTGTCGGCGCCGTTCCCACAGCGCCTGTAGCTCTGCCTGCAGCACGGCATAGCCTTCGCTGGTGATATAGGGCGAGGACTTCTCGGCAGCGGGACGCCAGCGACTCATGCTTGTCTCTTGAGCCGGGCCTGCATCAACCAGCGGCCGGCCATGAGCAGCCACAGCACGATCAGCAGGATCACGATCTTCTCCGAGAGGCCGCGGGGCAAGTCACGCCACAGCACATACACGCAGAGCGCGGCGAACGTGAATACCGCCAGGGAGAAGGCGGTACGAAAATGCCGGTGCCAGTAGGGATCAAGGCGCAAGCTCCAAGACTGCACCAGCATACCTAAGGTCACACTCAAGAAAGCGGTGGTGGCGAAGGCATAGTGCAGTAAGCCATGGGTAGTGTGCTTAGGCCCGCCGGGAAGGTCCGTGTCGGCGAAGGTCACGAGGCAGGTGGCCACTGCGTCTACCGCGAATAGCGTGAACGCCACGCGCTTGAATGGGGCCGGCCCTTGGCTCGTATAGAGGCCGAGGGCGACACACAAGGTCCCTAGGCTCAAGGCGAAGAAGCCCGCGATCAGCCAGCCGCTGTAAGGGCCAACGAGATAGAAGCTCAAGGGTGCCGCGATCCAGTCATAGTCAGTGCGCAGGTATTGCAGCACCAAGGAACTGCCGAGGAAGAATGTCAGGGCCGGCAGGGCCAGGGCGCCGAGGGTCGCGGGGGTGGGGGATCTCATGGGTTTATTATAAGTGTCGCCGCCCACATACTCCTTAATCGATGCGTTTCAACTACTACCGCAACCTGAGCGCCAAGGACAAGCAGATATACGATGCCAGCGATCGCATCCAGCGGACGCCCTTGCCCGATGCGGCGAGCCTCTGGCCCTTGATGCCGCGGCTCAAGGCGGCCCTGGAGGAGGATGCGCGGGCCAAGGTGGAGCTCGTCACCCAGGCCATCGGCAGTGGGATACTGAAGCAGCTGCAGGTCGCGCCGGTGGCGCTCAAGGTGCTGGCGGTGCGACCCGCGGACGGTTCCGGCGAACTGCACGGTTACTACGAAGGCATCGAGGGTCGCATGCAGACCGCGCGCATCAGCCTGTGGATGCGCACCGCCATGAAGAAACGCCCAGTGGCCTTCAAGACCTTTCTGCGCACCCTGCTGCACGAGTTGGGGCACCACCTGGACTACGAGTACTTCAAGCTCGGGGATTCCTTCCATACGGAAGGCTTCTATAAGCGCGAGTCGAGCCTGTTCTATCAGTTGGTGCCGGAAGCCGAGAAAGACAAGAAGGAAAAGAAATCCCCGCGCCCGCCCGGCTAGCGCCGGTCTCGCCTTCGAGCTTAAATCCGGCTCCCGGTCCTGGCGCGGAAGCGGCGCACAGACCGTCTTGAACGCGCGTCACAGATCGCCTGACTTAGGTAAAGCCGCCGGCAACCCCCGCGCTGCGCTTGGGCCTCCAAAAGGCGAGGGCGCCTTGCGGCGCCCTCGGAGTCCGGGTTCCGGTGACCGGCCTCAATTCTGGAGACGGATGTCTCCGCTTAAGGTCCGGGCCGTGAAGGTGGCGGAGTTGTTGCCGCTGGTGAAGTGCAACTCCATGCCGGGGCTGTACTTGCTGACCCGGGTCGCCTTCGGTCCGAAGCTGTTGTCGATGTCGCCGCTGAAACTTGAGATGTCGAAGCGCGCATCCGGCGAGCTGCCCACTGACAGCTTCACGTCGCCGCTGACATTGTTGATGTCGTAGTTGCCGCCCTTCAGCAGCACGCCCTGGAAATCCAGGTCGCCGGAGGTGGCACTCATCTTGAGGTTGCTGACCGTGCGCGAGGTGAGCTTGATCTCGCCGCTCACGTTCTCCGCGTCCACGCTGCCGTCAACATCCGAGAGCCGCACGGTGCCGCTGACGCTGTTGGCTGCGATCTGCGCGGCCTTGCCCGAGCCCACCGCGGTGATGTCGCCGCTCACGGTGCGCAGGTCGATGTGGCCGGAAGTGGAGTTCAAGGTCTCGCTGCCGCTCACGGTGCCGAGCAGCACGGGGCCGGCGAGGCCGTTGGCTTCCACGTCGGCGCTCACGGTGCTGACCTCGAGGTGGGCACCCTTCGGCACCTGGATCTGCAACTCGCCGCAGATGTCGCAGTCGTCACCGCTGTGGGAGTGGTGCGGCAGGACGACCTTGATGTCGACGCCGTTGGCATCGCCGTGCACGTCGAGTTTCTCCACCAGCGAGCCGATGGTGCCGGTGACCTGCACCTCGTTCTTGTCCCAGGCCAGTACCTTGACGGTCCCGGCCAGGTCGTCGATGCGCACTTCGCCATCGGCCTTGAGTGGCTGGCTCGCATTGACGGTGCGGGTGCCCTGGCGGCTGCCGCTGTCGTCATCGTCGTCGTTATCGTCGCTGTCACTGTCGTGGCTGTGGTCATGGGCATAGGCGGTGCCGGAGGTCACGGCCATGAGGGTGAAAGTCCCCGCCACGGCAGTGAGCCCGAACAAGGCATAGGCCAGGATGATGAGAAGGCGTTTCATAGTGAGTCCCTCGCGGTGGTCTTGGCTTGGGCCTGCTGGGTCGCTGCCAGCAGACGGGCTTCGTTCTGGTAAAGGTCGAAGAGCAGCGCCCGGAGGCGCGGATTGTTGGGGTCCTTGTCCAGGGCCGCCTGGATGTCCTGCATCGAGCCCTCGATGATGCGCAGGTTCTTCAGGATCACGGCGCGGGTGGCGGGGCTCAGGTCCTTGGCGCTCTGCAGGCTGTCCTCGGCGAAGGCCGCGCGTTGTGTCAGATACGCGTTCTGCGGGCTGCCGGTGCCGGAGGCTACGATCTCCTGCGGCGTGCCCGCCTGGTGGTGCATGCCGACCCCGAACCAGAGCGCGCCGGCGGCGACCGCCACCAGCAGGCTCGCGGCCATGCCGTACGTCCATAAGGGACGCACCGCGTGCCGCCGCTTCAGGCGCGCGTCGATGCCGGGCCACAGGTCGTGGCTGGGCTGCACCTCGCGCGGCAGGCGCTTCAAGGTCGAGTCGAGCTTGTCGTGTTCTTGGTTCATGAGTCCAACCTCGCCCGCAATATCTGGCGGGCCCGATGTAGATGCGCTTTGCTGGTACCCACGGCGAGCCCGGTCATGCCGGCGATCTCCTCGTGGCTGTGTCCTTCCACGTCGAACAGCACGAACACCATGCGTGCTGCCGGCGGGAGTTCCGCGATGCATTGTTCGAGATCCAGGCCGTGGCCGGGATCCGCGTCCGCGCCGGGCACGGACTCCATCAGTTCCTGGTCGCCGGCACTGACCCAGGCGCCCTGGCGGATCTGGGTGCGGTGCCGTTCCAGCACCGCGTTGACCGCGATGCGGTGTACCCAAGTGCCGAAGCCCGCGTCGCCGCGGAAGCTCTTCAGGGACTCCCATGCCTTCACGAAGGCGTCCTGAGTGCATTCCTCCGCCACCGTCTTGTTGCCGGCGAGCCTCAGGCACACCGCATGCACTCGGCCCACATAGCGCCGGTATAGCTGCTCGAAGGCCTTGGTATCGCCGTTCCGGGCCCGGTCCGCCAGGCTGTGGTCGTCATTGGCCGCCGCGGCTTTGAGTTCGGTCACATGCATGGCGGTGGCTGTTTCCATGTCCCTTTGATGGATGGGGAGGGCTTGGGGTTTAGAGGGTTTGGAGTCTAGGCGCGGGGCCTGCCATCGGTAAACCGGGCGGCAGAGGCCCAATGGGTGGGTCTGGCAAGGACATTGACATATCGAAGAATCTCGATATAATGCCGACATGGATCAGGTACTGATATTCAAGGCACTGGCCAACAAGTCACGGCTGCAGATCCTTCACTGGATGAAGAACCCGCAGCAGCACTTCGGCGGTTCCTGCCCCGGCGGCGGTCCCCGCGGCAAGCTCGTGTGCGTGGGCGAGATCCAGGAGAAGCTCGGCCTCTCCCAGTCCACCGCCTCCCATTACCTTTCCATGCTCATGAAGGCGGGTCTCGTGGTGCCGCGCCGGGAAGGGCAGTTCACGTACTACGAGCGCAACGAAGACGCTCTCAAGGATCTGAGCAAATTCCTCAAGGAAGAAATTTGAGCTGATTCAAGTCAGATGCAGTGCGACCGCGTCGCATGCCCGAAGGGGCTACTCTTCTGATTAGACATATCGACATTCATAGATATTTCGTTACAACCAACGCACACTCGAAGGATATGGATATGAGCCAGACGCAGCCCCTGCTGACCTCGGTGAAGGTCGGCGACTACCAACTCAAGAACCGCGTGGTCATGGCGCCCATGACCCGTGATCGGGCCGACAATCCGGCCCTGGCGCCCACGGATCTGCACGTTGAGTACTACGCGCAGCGTGCCAGTGCCGGTCTCATCGTCACCGAGGGCAGCCAGATCTCACCCCAGGGCATGGGCTACGTGAACACCCCGGGCATCTACTCGCCGGAGCAGATCGCAGGTTGGAAGAGAGTGACCGAAGCCGTGCATACCCGCGGCGGGCGCATCTTCCTGCAGCTCTGGCATGTGGGCGCAGTCTCCCATCCGGATTTCCACGGCGGCGAGTTGCCGGTGTCCGCCTCCGCTTACAACCCCAAGACCAAGGCCTATGTGCCGGCCGGTGTACAGAAAGACACGGTGGCGGCGCGAGCACTCTCTACTGTAGAAGTGAAACAGGTGGTACAGGACTTCGCCCAAGGCGCACGGAACTCCATGGCCGCCGGTTTCGACGGCGTGGAGATCCACGGTGCCAACGGTTATCTCGTCCAGCAGTTCCTGCGTGACAGCTCCAACCAGCGCACCGACGAATACGGCGGCAGCCTCTCGAACCGTGCTCGCTTTCTGTTCGAAGTGGTGGAAGCGGTGGTGAAAGAGGTCGGGGCCGGCAAGACCGGTATCCGGCTCTCACCCTCCAATGCCTACAACTCGCCGCTGGATTCCGAGAACGTGGCCCTCTATGACCACGTCATCGGCAAGCTCTCTGACTATGGCCTAGCCTATCTGCACCTGCGGGATGCGGCCGGCCCGGTCCCGGCGGGCGCGGTGGCGGATGTGACCGGCCATTATCGCCATCTATATAAGGGCATCCTCATCACCAACACCGGCTATGACCGGGAGAAGGGCAACGAGACCATCGTGGCGGGCCGCGCCGATATGGTCGCCTATGGCATCCCCTTCATCTCCAACCCGGACCTGGTGGATCGTTTCCGCGACGGCGCCGAGTTGGCTAAGGCCGATTCCGCCACTTTCTATAGCCCTGGCCCCAAGGGCTACATCGATTACCCGCCGCTGCGAAGCGCAGCAGCTTGAAGCGAATCCAAACACCAACAAGGAGTCCAGACCATGAAACTGTATTTCTCCCCCGGCGCCTGTTCCCAGGCTTCCAGCATCGCCTTCCATGAAGCCGGCGTGCCGGTCGAGCTGGTGCGCGTCGATACCAGCGTGCACAAGCTCAAGGATGGCAGCGACTTCTACAAGATCAGCCCCCGCGGTTACGTACCGGCCCTGCAGTTGGACGACGGCGAAGTCTTCACCGAAGGTGCGGCCCTCTTGCAGTACATCGGCGACCTGTCCCCGGCTTCCGCCGTGATCCCCAAGCAGGGCACTGTGGACCGTCTTCGCGCCAATAGCTGGCTGACTTTCATCAGCAGCGAGATCCACAAGACCTATAGCCCGCTGTTCAACAAGGACCTGAAGGACGACGCCAAGGCCATCTTCAAGGACAAGCTCGGCAAGCGCTTCGACGAGCTGGAGAAGCACTTCCACACCCATAAATACCTGATGGGCGAGCAGTTCACGGTGGCGGATGCCTATCTCTACACGGTGATCAGCTGGTCCCCGCACGTGGACATCGACCTCGCCAAGTGGAAGAACCTCTCGGACTACCGCCAGCGCGTGGCGGACCGTCCGAAGGTCAAGGCCGCCCTGCAAGCCGAGAAAGCCGCGGCCTAAACGGGCCCTGAGACAGCCGCCGGTCTCCGCCAGGGGGTCGGCGGCTTATTTATGTCGGACGACCGCTAGGACCTCTCCTGACGTAAGCTATAGGGCGGCCGCCAGCGGGGTAGGCCGTAACCACGAATGAATCGGGAGAGTGACCATGGGAGAGACCACCATGCAGAACCTATCCATGCTCGTGGGCCGCGTGCTGCTCGCGGCCATGTTCTTCTGGACCGGCTACGGCCGCCTGATGAGCCTCACCAGCATCCATAACTACGTCGCGGACTGGGGTGTACCCGGTGCCATCAAACCGATATTGGTGGCCTGGGAGATCGGCGCCGGCCTGCTGTTGCTGACCGGCTTCCACACCCGTGCTGCTGCAGTCGCGCTCGCCGTGTTCTGCGTCATGTCGGGCTTCCTGGTGCACCTGCATGACGGCGATGAGATCCAACTCATCGACTTCATGAAGAACATGGCCCTCACCGGCGGCTTCCTGTACGTGGCCGCTTGCGGCGCGGGCAGTTACAGCCTGGATGCCCGTCTCAAGATGCGGGCTGCCATGAGCACCGCCAAGGCCGGATGCTTCATAAGGGGGCCGGGCAGGGCGTGACGCCCTGCCCGGCGCGCCTCATCCAAACGCGCTAAGGTAGTCGCTCCCGTCGATACTCGGAGGCGAGAGGTGGACTATCAGAAGCGCTTCGGCGTGAAGCCCGGCAAGCGGCTGCACCTCGCCGACATCGATCCCGCCTTTACCGACAAGCTCGAGAGCCACAAGGCAGCGCAAGCCCAGCTCGACCACTATCAAGAACGCCTGCGGGAGTTGCAGGAACTCCTGTACGTGCAGAACCGTCATTCGCTGCTCATCTGCTTGCAGGCCATGGATACCGCCGGCAAGGACGGCACCATCAACCACGTGCTCGGCGCCATGAACCCGCAAGGTTGCCGGGTGGCCAAGTTCCGCCAACCTTCGGAAGAGGAAGCCTCACACGACTTCCTGTGGCGCGCCCACAAAGCCGCGCCGGCCCGGGGCGAAGTGGTGATCTTCAACCGCTCCCACTACGAAGACGTCTTGGTGGTGCGGGTCCATGACCTCGTGCCGAAGAAGATCTGGTCCAAGCGCTATAAGCGTATCAATGGTTTCGAGGGTGAACTCATCGATCACGAGACCGTGGTGTTGAAGTTCTTCCTGCATATCTCCAAGGAAGAGCAGCTCAAGCGTTTCAAGGACCGGCTCGAGGATCCCTCCAAGCAATGGAAGATCAGCGAAGCCGACTATTCCGAGCGGGGCTACTGGGACGACTACACCAAGGCTTATGAGGAAGCCCTCTCCAAGTGCAGCAGCACGGCGGCTCCCTGGTTCGTGATCCCCTCGGACCACAAGTGGTTCCGCAACCTGGCGGTGGCGCGCATCGTGGTGGAGCGTCTGGAGGCCCTCAAGATGAGCTACCCCAAGCCCTCCGTGGACCTGCACAAGGTCGGTGCCGAGTTCAAGGCTGCCAAGCGCGGGGCTTGAAGGTAATAATCGAGCCCTCATTAAGGTCTAGGCATATATCCCTGGACGCAAGTCTCAAAGACCGCGAGGTTCCCCATGTTCGGTAGCCACAAGACCCAGATGGTCGATTCAGGCCGGGCCCTGCCCGGGCGCGCCACGCCCGTGGCCGTGCCGGACAAGCACTTCGTCAACGGCCATCCCCTTAAAGCCCCGTTCCCTGCAGGCCTGCAACAGGCAGTGTTCGGCTTGGGCTGTTTCTGGGGCGCCGAGCGCAAGTTCTGGAAGCTGCCGGGCGTGTACGTGACTGCCGTGGGTTATGCGGGCGGTTACACGCCGAACCCCACTTATGAGGAAGTCTGCAGCGGCCGCACCGGACACTCGGAAGTGGTGCTGGTGGTGTACGACCCGAAGCAGACCAGTTACGGCGCTTTACTGAAGGCTTTCTGGGAAGCCCACGATCCCACCCAGGGTATGCGCCAGGGCAATGACGTGGGCACCCAGTACCGTTCCACGATCTACACCTATGGTGAGGAGCAACTGCAAGCCGCGCAGGATTCGCTCAAGGACTATCAGGATGCTCTGAAGAAAGCGGGCTACCCCGCCATCACCACCGAGGTGCGTGCGGCGCCCGAGTTCTACTACGCCGAGGATTATCACCAGCAGTATCTGGCCAAGAACCCGGATGGCTACTGCGGAATCGGTGGGACGGGCGTGAGCTGTTCGATCTGAACTGACTGAAGAGGCTGAAAGAAAAAGGCCGCCCTTCCTAGGCGGCCTTTTTTATGCGACACCGCCGACACACGGCGTCGCGTCCGCACCCTTATCAGGGAAGGTCGATGCGCACCGTGGTCGGCGCCGCGTCATCCATGCCGCGGGTGCTGAGGTTCATGGTCTTGCCTTCGAAGCCGATGTCCGTCACCTGGCCCGCGAGCCCATCCTGCAATTGCAGGTGCGAGCCCGTGAGAGCCCGGGTGTGATCCAGCACTGCGTCGAAGCCGGTGCCGTCGGCGTTAAAGGAAGTGGACACCAAGCTGAAGTGGCGGCTGTCCAGGCCTTCCGCCGTCAGGGCCGTGCCGAGCAGGCGGGTGAAGTGCTTGTCTATGAGGGACAGGGATTTGCCATCCGGGGCCGGATGGTTCTGCATGTCCGGGAAGGCCGCCTCCGGCGTGCTGCCGTGGGCCATGTACCAACTGCGCACCATGAGGTCCGTGGCTGTATCGATGTTGGCGCCGCCGTCCGCAGCAGCGGTACCGAACAGCACGCGGCCGCGGCCATCGTCGGCCTTCATCAGGAACGGCGCCTTCAGGCCCGCGGTGGAGAAGCTGAAGCGACCATCGTCACCACTCACGGTGCTTTGGCTCTTGCCGTCCGCATCCTTGAGGGTGATGAGGGCGCCGGACAGGGCGTGACCGGTGGCGGCGGTGCCCATCACCGCGTTCATGGCGGTGACCGTGAGGGTCGCCATGTTGCTGGTGTAGGTGGTTCCGGTACCGGTGGTATACACGCCGTTGTTGTTATAGGTGACGGAGGCGGTGATGGAGGTGGTGCCCGTGCCCACGGCGCTGGCATTGCCGTTGCTGTCGACGGTGGCCACCGCGGTGTTGGAGGAAGTCCAGGTGAGGATAACGCCGGTGATGGTGGTGCCGCTGGAGTTCTTGGTGACCGCCTTGTACTGCTGCATGCCGCCCATGGAGATCGCGGCAGTGGAGGGCGAGATGACGATCTCGGTGGCGATGTTGGAGGGGGTGCTGCCGCTACTGCTACTGCTGCCGTAGCCGCCGGCGCCTCCGCCGCAACCCAGGAACAAGAGCACGCTGAGGCAGGCCGTAGTCAGGCCTATGACGGTGGCGGATCTACGCATGGCATCACCTCGTTCGGGGACAGAAGTATGGCCGGCCCCATGCCGTCCTACTGCGAGCTAACTCGCAATCCCGAGGCTTTATTCCGCCATATGTGAAGAGCTCGGCCCCTAGCTCTTATGCGAGAGGATCTTGACCCGTACCTTGAGGGTATCTGCCACCTGCAAGCCGCCGCCCAGAGCGCTGAAAGGCTTGATGCCGAACTCGCTCTGCCGGAGTTCGAAGTCGTCGCTGGCGGTGAGGTCATCCCCGTCCCGGCTCACGCTCACCGGCACCTTGAGGTCTCGGGCTGTGCCGTGCAGGGTGATGCGCAGGGTCATCTCCGCCTTGGCTTCCGTGCCGCTCACGGAGACCGATTGGATGCTGACGTCCGGATACTTCTCCGCATCCAGGCAGTCGGCGCCGAGCATATGCTCGGTGGTGCCCTGGATGTCCTGGGCGCTGGGGTGGCTGGTGAAGTCCACGCCCTCAGCTGCCCGGGTCTCGGGCTTATCCACCTCGAAGCTCTTCACCGGTAGTTTCAGGGCGAAGATCGAGTCCTTGAAGTCAGGAGCGAGATAGACCTCGCCGGTGAGACTCCGAGCTTCCACCGTGTGGTTGTGGCCGAAGGCGGAGAAGGTGCCGGCCTTGTACACCAGGAACAAGACCTCTGAATGAGCAGCATCCACCGTGTAATGCACCGAGCCCGGAGCGGGTTTGGAGGGCAGGGCGGCGGTGGGCGCGGTGCTGCCTGGTTTCAGCGGTGTGGTCTGGCAACCGGCGAGTAACAGCGAGAGAGCCGCCCACATCAATAGAGGCGCGGATATCACATAAAAAGGAATAGCTGGTTTGCGCATCATGTCCTGCCTTCTAATACCATTATCATCAGTCCTGATAAGTACCAGAGGAAGCGCCGCTATTATTCCGCTACGCAACAGCGCTGATCGTTTCGGCCCGGTAGCCCAGATACTGCATTGGCTCATCGTACTCCTGGTACTCAGCCAGTTCGTGGTGGGTATCTACGCCAAGGATCTGCCGGTGGGCATCGAGCGCCTGAAGATGCTCACCTTCCATAAGTCCGTGGGCATCACAGTGTTCGCCCTAGTGATCCTGCGCCTGCTATGGCGCCTGTATACGCCGGCGCCGAAACTGCCCACGGGCATGAAGCCCCTGGAACGCATCGGCGCCCACGCGAGCCACGTGCTCCTGTACACACTCTTGCTGGTGCTACCGATCCTGGGCTGGCTCACTTCCAATGCCTCGAACCTGACGGTGCGCTGGTTCTTCACCTTCAACCTACCGAACCTGGTGGGAGCGGACCCCTGGCTGGCGAACCTCACCAAGCACCTGCATGACCTGGGTGCGTGGCTGTTGTTGGCACTGGTGTGTCTGCACATCGCCGCCGCGTTCTGGCATGAGCTGGTGCGCAAGGACGGCGTGCTGCGCCGCATGTTGCCGCTTTGGATGTCGCCCTAAGGAGTCACGATGAAGACCGCTCTCATGTTGCTGTCCTGCGTGGTACTCACCTGGAGTGCCGCGGCTTCCGCTGGCTGCTGGAAGCCTGTGCCTTCACCCAAGAGCCTCACCTTCGTCGCGAGCCAGGGCGGCGCACCCTTCCCTGGCGAGTTCAAGTCCTACACGGCGTCGCTATGCCTGGACGAAAAGGATCTGAGCAAGGACAAGCTGCAAGTGGACGTGGATCTCAACTCTGTGGACAGCGGTCTGTCGGAGATGGACGAGGCCCTGAAGGGCGAGGATTTCTTCGACACTGCCAAATACCCCAAGGGCAGCTTCCGCAGCGATTCCTTCAAGCTGGTCTCGCCGGGCCATTATCTGGTCGCCGGTAAGCTCACCCTGAAGGGCGTGACCAAGGCCATCAGCGTACCTTTCACCTGGACTCCTTCGAAAGACGGCAAGCAGGCCAAGCTGGATGCCAAGACCACCCTGGAACGGCGGGATTACGGTATCGGTAAGGGCCAATGGGATGACCCGCAGTACGTGGGCCTAGGGGTGGACGTCACCTTCGCCATCACTTTCGTGCCCGCCAGCCAGTAGACTCTAAGCGTGGGAGTACCGGGCTTGGACTAGATGACCGACAGCGCACGCGACTTCAGACTAGATGACCCGGAGGCAGACCAGCTCATGGCGGAGACGCCGGAGCTGTTGCTGTATCTGCCGCGGCTCTTGGCGTATCCCGTGCGTGGCTATGGCCTGATGGTGACCATCACCTTAGGTATAGCGCTCTGGATCATCGGTTACGCGGGTGTCTGGGGCATACCCGCCGCCGGCATCATCTTCGGTTGGATGGGCTACTACTTCATGGACGTGGTGCAGCGCAGCGCTGTGGGCCACGCGATCCCGCCGCCCATGGGCAGCGAGGTGATGTTTCAGGGCGACAAGCTCAGGCTCGCCATGCTGGTAGGTTATCTCGGCGCTTTCGTCCTGCTGGTGCTCTCGGCCTACCATGCGGACCAGAAGGGTCTCGGCATCTTCTTGTTCGCACTCGGCGTGTATTGCCTGCCAGCGTTCCTCGCGTCCCTAGCGCTTCAGCCGGACGCCCTCTCGGTGCTGAACCCTTTGCTCATGCTCAAGTTCATGTGGCACACGGGACTCGCGTATTTCTTCGCTGCCACGGTGCTGGCGGTGGTGGGTTTCTTAGGCATAGCCCTCTCGGGTCGCGTCTCCGCCCTCTCCAGCGACATCCTGCTGATCTATGGGTTGATCTTCGTCTGCCATATGGTGGGCTACGTGGCCTATCACCACGCAGATCAATTGGATATCGCCGTGCAAGTGGAGAAGCCGACCGACGAGACCCGCGCCGAAGCGACCCAGGCCATGCGCGTGGCGGAAGTGATGGCGGAGGTGGACCGGCACTTGGAGGCGCGGGAGACCAAGGCCGCCCGGGACGTGCTGCTGTCAGATGACGGTGCCGAGCTCGCCAACCCGCGGGCCTTCCACGAAGAACTATTCGAGGCCCTGCGCCTGCGGCATCAGGACGCACTCTCCATGGTGCAAGCCCAGCGCCTGATCCGCCTGCTGCTGCTGCAGAAGCGCGTGGCCCGGGCTCTAGAGATATGCGAGCAATGCCTGGATCTGGACAAGGCTTTCCTGCCGGATACCCCCGGCGCAGTGGGGCTGCTGGCGGAGCAGGCCTTGAAGGATAAGCATCTGAAGTTCTTCACGGCCCTGGGTGCCGCGGTGCATGCGCGAGCTCCCCAGGGGGATGATGCGGTGAGCCTGCAATTCCTGAAAGCCCAGGCCCTGGTGGCACAGAAGCAGGACGGGGTGGCCCTGGCCTTGCTCACGCCGCTGCAGTCCCGCGGCAACCATCCCTGGGCGCCGCGTATCCAGGCACTGTATAAAGCCCTGCAGGCCATGCAGAAGAAGGCCTAAAGTATCGGGAGTCCGTGTATGCGTCGCTTAGTCCTCTTGACCATGCTGTCCGTATCGCCGGGTCTGGTGCTCGCCGTCATGCCCGATACCCTGCAACAGAAAGTGGTGACCCTCGCCAGGGAATCGGACAGCCTCTTGCAGACACGCCACAAGTGGGAGGGCGTGCAGAAAGCGCTCCTGGCCCAGAAGAGACAGATCGAGGACACCCAGAAGGCGGTGATGCAACAGCAGGACACCCTGAACCAGCGGAGCGCGGCCCATAACCAAGTGGCGGCGAACCAGCAGCAGACCCTGAAGTCCATCAAGTCCAATTGCGCCGATTCCGCCGACAGCACTAGCCATAACGCCGACTGCAACAAGGACGCCAAGAGCCTGAACCAGAAGACCGGCGATCTGAACGCGGACACGGCTACCCTGCAATCGGAGCAGGACAAGCTCGACGCCCAATACGCCAAGGCCAACCAGGACGCCAGCGACTGGACCGCCCACGAGAGCATGGCCACCGATCACCTGAACGAAGTGTACCGCGCCACCAACGATTGGCTGGACCGCGCCTACGCCGTGATCACCGACGAGGATTTCCGCGACGCGGTGACGGCGGCGGGAGCCGACGCGGCCTGCGAGAACCGCGGCCTGCCGGGAGTGAAACTCAGCATCCCCACCCTGGTGCGGCTCTCGGACGCCTACCGTAAGTGCCTTAAAACCGTGCTGTATGCGCCGCAGGCGACGTCGGCTGCCGCGACACATCCCGGAGCTTGACGGGCGCAGTATCATAGGTGGATGTCACTCGAACGCTTCCACCCAGCCACCGCCGCCTGGTTCCGCCAGACCTTCCCTGAGCCTACCGGCGCTCAGGTCAAGGCGTGGCCCGCAATCGGCGCCGGCCAACACACGCTCATCGCCGCGCCCACCGGTTCCGGCAAGACTCTCGCGGCCTTCCTCTCGGCCATAGATGATCTTGTCCGGGAAGGCCTGGAGCGCGGTCTCGAGAACCAGTGTCACGTCCTCTATATATCGCCCCTCAAGGCGCTCTCCAACGACGTGCAGAAGAACCTGCAAGCGCCGCTGGAAGGCATCCGCAATGAACTCTTCGCCCAGGGCCTCCCCGATGTGGAGATCAAGGCCTGGGTGCGCACCGGCGATACCCCGCAGTCCGAGCGGGACCGCATGCGCCGTGAGCCGCCGCATATCGTGGTCACCACGCCGGAATCCCTCTACATCCTTTTGACTTCGGACTCGGGCCGCAAGCTGCTCTCCACCGTGCGCACCGTGATCGTGGATGAGATCCACGCACTCGCCGGCAACAAGCGCGGCGCGCACCTGGCTCTGTCTCTGGAACGCCTGGCGGCCCTCACGCCCAAGCCGCCGGTGCGCATCGGTCTCTCAGCCACCCAGAAACCCATCGAAGAAGTGGCGCGTTTCCTCACGGGCGCAGGCGAAGCCTGCACCATCGTGGACACGGGCCACATCCGCGATCGTAGTCTGCACCTCGAGATGCCGCGCTCGCCCCTGAGCCCGGTCATGTCCAACGAAGTCTGGACCGAACTCTACGATCGCCTGGCGGAACTCACCGCTACCCATCGCACTACGCTGATATTCGCCAACAACCGCCGCCAAGCGGAGCGGGTGGCACGACATCTCGCCGAACGCATCGGCGAGGAATACGTCACCTCCCATCACGGCTCCTTGGCCCGGGCCCATCGCCTCGATGCAGAGCAGCGCCTGAAGCGGGGCGAGTTGAAGGCCCTGGTGGCCACGGCATCTCTCGAACTGGGTATCGACATCGGCGATGTGGATCTGGTCTGCCAGCTGGGTTCGCCCAGGGGCATCAGCACTTTCCTGCAGCGGGTGGGCCGCTCCGGTCACGGCGTCGGTGCCTTGCCGGAGGGCAGACTGTTCCCGCTGACCCGGGACGACCTCGTGGATTGCACTGCCTTGCTCGCTGCCGTGAAGCGCGGTGAACTTGATACGTTGAAAGTATTGGATGCCCCTCTGGATGTGCTGGCCCAACAGATCGTGGGCGAAGTGGCCTGTCAGGAATGGGACGAACCCAAGCTCTATGAAACCTTCCGCCACGCCTGGCCTTACCAGGCCATGAGCGAGAAGGACTACACCGAAGTGGTGGAGATGCTGGCGGAAGGGTTCTCGACTCGCCGCGGCCGGCGTAGCGCCCATATCCACCGTGATCAAGTGAACAAGAAACTGCGCGGCCGGCGTGGTGCCAAGTTGATCGCCGTGACCAATGGGGGCGCCATCCCGGACCAGTTCGATTACGACGTGATCCTCAGCCCTTCAGGTCTGCGCATCGGCAGCCTGAACGAGGACTTCTCCTTCGAGAGCATCCCCGGCGACATTTTCCAGCTGGGCAATACCAGCTACCGCATCCTCAAGGTCGAGACGGGCAGGGTGCTCGTCGAAGACGCCAGGGGCCAGCCGCCCAACATTCCGTTCTGGTTCGGCGAAGCACCGGCCCGCAGCGATGAGTTGTCCAAGTCCGTCTCGCGCCTGCGAGCGGAGGCGGACCAGAAGCTCGGCGAAGGCGTGGATCTGATCGCCTGGCTCAAGTCCGAGTGCGGCATCGAGCAAGCAGCAGCCCAGCAACTGGCAGAGTACCTTGCCGCTGCGAAAGCGGCCCTCGGCACGCTGCCCACACAAGACAGGGTGGTGTTCGAGCGTTTCTTCGACGAGACGGGGAACCAGCACTTCGTGATCCATTCTCCTTTCGGCGCGCGCATCAATCGCGCCTGGGGCTTGTCCCTGCGCAAGCGCTTCTGCCGCAAGTTCAACTTTGAGCTGCAGGCGGCGGCTCTGGAAGACACACTGGTGCTTTCCTTGGGCGCGACCCACAGCTTCCCGCTGGAGGAACCCGCCAAGTACCTGCACCCCAATACCGCCATGGACATCCTGGTGCAGGCGGTGCTCGCCGCGCCCATGTTCGGCACCCGTTGGCGTTGGGTGGCTACCACGGCCCTCGCCGTGCGGCGCAACCGCAACGGCCATCGCAATCCGCCGGCTTTCCAGCGGGCCGATGCGGAAGACCTAGTGGCGGTGATATTCCCGGATCAATTGGCCTGCGCCGAGAACCTGGCGGGTGCCCGCGAGGTGCCGGACCATCCTCTGGTACACCAGACCTTGAAGGATTGCCTGCACGAGGTCATGGACTCGGACGGGTTCATCCGTCTCTTGGAGCGCCTGCAAAGCGGTGATCTCAAAGTCGTCGCCCGGGACCTGTCTTCGCCTTCGCCTCTTGCGCAAGAGATCCTCGGTGCGCGGCCCTACGCCTTCCTGGACGACGCACCCGCCGAGGAGCGTCGCACTCTGGCGGTGCAATCCCGCGGCGTCATGAGCCTCGAAGAAGCCGGTTCACTTACCTCTCTCGATCCGGAAGCCATCGTCCGAGTGCGGGAAGAAGTCTGGCCCACGGCTCGGGACGCAGACGAGTTACACGATGCCCTGGTGGTGCTGGGCTTCTTGACTAAAGAAGAAGGCGAGCGCGGCAATACCGGCGATGCCCTGGATTTCGGTTGGAGCAATCTGTTCCAGATCTTGAAGGATGCGAACCGTGCCACGTCTGCCACCCTGGCCACGGGGCAGGTGCTTTGGGTCGCGGCGGAACGCCTGCATGAATTCCTGGCCGCTTTCCCGGATGCGGCCCTCGAACCTGTCTTGCAGCTCCTGAATGGCGATACACCGCCGGCCCGGGAAGATGCACTGCGGGAATTGATCCGCAGCCGCCTGGAAGGCTCAGGCCCCATCATGGCACAGGCTCTCGCGGATATGCTGGGGCTCGCCCGTACCGAGATCGAGACTGCGCTGCTTGCTCTCGAAGCCGAGGGCGGCGTCATGCGCGGCAAATATACGGCCGGCGTCATGGACACCGAATGGGTCGAAAGGCGCCTCTTGGCCCGCATCCACCGTTACACCCTGAAGCGCCTGAGGAGCGAGATCGAGCCGGTCATGCCGGCGGACTACATGCGCTTCCTCTTCGATTGGCATGGCGTGGGTGCCGAGCGCAGTGAAGGTCAGGCAGCACTCGCCGCCGCTCTGGAACAGCTTTCCGGTTTCTCAGCTCCGGCGTTCGCCTGGGAGCAGGACATCCTGCCGGCGCGAGTGCTGGATTACGCGCCCTACATGCTGGATCAGCTCTGCGCCGGTGGCAGCGTGGCCTGGATGCGCCTGGTGCCGCCCCGTGCCACGGATGACGAACGCCGGGCCGGCCCCGTGCGGGGCACGCCCATCGCCTTCGTGGAGCGTGACGCCCTCAACCATTGGCGCGCACTGGCGGAGATGCCGGATGCGAGTGCGATCAATCTCAGCCATGGCGCCCGCACGGTGCATGACGTGCTGCGGGCCAACGGCGCGCTGTTCTTCTCGGATCTGATCCGGCTCACCGGATTACTGCATGCCCAGTTGGAGCAGGCCCTCGCCGAACTCACGGCCTGGGGCCTCACGGCGGCAGACACCTATGCGGGCCTGCGCGCACTCATCACCCCCGCCAGCAAGCGGCCCATGCTCACCCGCTCCACGCGCTATCGCATGCGCCGCGGTGCGGCGCCGGGCGTGGATGAGGCGGGCCGCTGGGCGTTGGTGCCGCGTCAGGCGGTGCAGGGCGGCGAGACCTCCACGGATGCGGCGGCCCTGACTCATCTGGCGGATGTGCTGCTGCGCCGTTATGGCGTGGTGTTCCGCAAGGTCCTGGAGCGGGAGAGTGCGCTGCCACCCTGGCGCGACCTGCTCTATATATATAGAAGGCTCGAGGCTCGTGGTGAGGTGCGGGGCGGGCGCTTCGTGGATGGTTTCGCCGGCGAGCAGTTTGCCCTGCCGGAAGCGGTGGGCGCCCTGCGTGAAGTACGCCGTCGCGATAAGTTCGGCGAACTCGTGTCCGTGTCCGCGGCGGATGCCCTGAACCTCGTCGGCATCATCACCCCAGGCCAGCGGGTGCCCATCGTCGGCGAGAACCGCGTTCTGTACCGGGACGGCGAGCCCGTGGCGGTGCAGGTGGCGGAGGAAGTGAAGTTCATAGGTGAAGTCTCACCAGAGCAGGAGTGGGAACTGCGCAGCTCCCTGCTGCGCCGGCATCTGCCTCCCCACAGTATCCAGTGAATCAAAAGCTTGTACCCGCTTTGTAGCCGATCTTGCATGCCGGAGTCTCGATGAGTAAGCCTGCGATCTCGATCTACGAACACCGGGATGAGGTGGCTCTGAGCCTGTTGTTGCAAGCCGCTGATCTCTCCGGTGAAGACATCACCCCCGAGATGCTGGAACATTTCCTGGTGGCCCGTATCGATCACGGCATCGTCGGGGCTGCGGGTCTCGAAGTGTTGGGCGAGGCGGGCCTGCTGCGTTCCGTCGCCGTGGACGAAGCGCACCGTGGCATGGGCCTCGGTAAGGATCTGGTGGCAGCCATCGAAGAGCACGCCCGGGAAGCGGGGGTGCGAGAACTCTATCTCCTCACCACCACCGCAGAAGCTTTTTTCGCCGGTCTCGGCTACCTCAAGGTATACCGTGAACAGGCTCCCGCTGGCATCGCTGGTACCGAGCAGTTCGCGAGCCTCTGCCCCAGTTCCTCCTGTTTCATGGCCAAGATCCTCGCCGAGTGAATCCGGCACCGCGTCCATAGCGGCTTGACTTCAGTCCTTATTTCGATAATATTGGAAATATGGAATCAAAGACTACTATCCGCGCCCTAGGGGCCCTGGCCCATGAGAGCCGCCTCGCCATCTACCGCCTGCTGGTGCAGGCAGGTCCGGAAGGACTGGCTGTCGGCGCCATCGGGGAGAAGCTCGATCTGGCGCCGGCCACGCTCTCCTTCCATCTGACCGCCCTGCGCTATGCCGGGCTGGTGGCTGAACGCCGCGACGGCCGCACCCTCTATCAAGCCGCGGATTACGGCGCCATGAATGATCTCATCGGCTATCTCTCAGAGAATTGCTGCCAAGGCGCCGACTGCGGCGTCGCCTGCGCACCCACCGCCAAGACTGCCAAGAAGGAACCAGTTCATGAAACGCCTGCACGTACACGTCGCCGTCGCTGATCTCAGCCAGTCCCTCCGTTTCTATTCCACCCTGTTCGGCGTCGCACCGGCGGTGGAGAAGGGCGATTACGCCAAGTGGATGCTGGAGGATCCGCGCGTGAACTTCGCCATCTCTACCCGCGGCAAGAAGCCGGGCCTCGATCACTTGGGCATCCAGGCGGAGAGCCGCGAAGAACTGGGCGAGATCGCCCAGCGCCTCAAGGAAGCGGAGGTCGCGACCCAGGACCAGGCTGCGACCCGCTGCTGTTATGCGCAATCCAGCAAGACCTGGAGTGCCGATCCGCAAGGCATCGCCTGGGAAAGCTTCTACACCTTCGGCGACAGCACCACTTACGGAGAGAGCGAGCGACAGGAACAGGTGCAGATGAGTCCCGGCAAGCCCAAGGTGGAGAAGGGCGGCGCCTGCTGTGCCCAGCCTGGCGCTTAGACGTGGATAAGGTCTACAACGTCCTGTTCCTGTGCACCGGCAACTCCGCCCGTTCCGTATTCGGCGAAGTGCTCATGAACCAGCCGGCCCTGAACCATGGACGCTTTCGCGGTTTCAGCGCCGGCAGCCATCCCAAGGGCGAGGTGAACCCCAGGACCCTTGAGACCTTGATCCACAACAAATTCGCCACAGATGGCCTGCGCAGCAAGAGCTGGGGCGAGTTCGCCGTGTCCGGCGCGCCGCAGATGGACTTCGTGTTCACGGTCTGCGACCAAGCAGCGGCAGAGTCCTGTCCGTACTGGCCCGGCCAACCCATGACGGCCCATTGGGGCCTGCCTGATCCGGCGGCGGTGGAGGGTACGGATGAGGAAAAGCGCCGTGCCTTCCGCGACACGCTCCTGGCGTTGCGCCGTCGCATCGAGGTCTTCACCAGTCTGCCGCTGGATAAGTTAGACAAGATAGCCATCCAGAAACACATCCAAGACATCGGTTCCAAGTGAAGCCTTTGCAGCCGCTCTTCGCCGAGTTCCTCGGTACCGCGTTCCTGCTCGCCGTCATCGTCGGCTCCGGCATCATGGCTCAGCGCCTTGCAGGCGGTAACGAGGCTATCGCACTCCTGGCGAACTCCCTCGCCACCGGTGCCGGCCTGGTGGCCATCATCCTGATGTTTGGTCCCGTATCCGGTGCGCACCTGAACCCCTTGGTGAGCCTGCTGTTCGCCGCTCGGGGGGAGCTGGCCTGGGTGCTGGTTCCAGGTTACGTGATGGCGCAGTTCGCCGGAGCAATCGTAGGTGTGCTGGCAATCCATGCCATGTTCGCCATGCCATTGTTGGAGGTCGCCGCCAAACCCCGGCCGGGGGTCGCACTCATGTGGTCCGAGTTCGTAGCCACCGCAGGGCTCTTGTTACTCATACATCGCAGCACCCGCAGCCAAGCTCAGGCCACGCCCTATGCTGTCGGTCTCTACATCATGGCGGCTTATTGGTTCACCTCGTCCACGTCTTTCGCCAATCCCGCCGTAACCCTGGCCCGCAGTGTCACGGATAGTTATACGGGTATCCGGCCTATCGACGTGCCGGGTTTCTTGGCGGCCCAGGTCTTGGCGGGGATGGCGATCATCGTCAGTCTGGTGCTGGCAGAGCGCAGACAGGCGTCAAAGGATGGGCCTCTGACAGGTCGTCTATAATCGCCGGACCTACCAGGGAGTGATCGGATGTCCTGGCTAAGACGGTACTGCATGTTCGGCGTGCTCGGCTGTATCGCCCTCGCACTGCAATCCTGCGGGCAGGGTACGTTCGAGAACAGCATCTTTCCCCTGACCATCGAGACCCTGAGCGTGGCGGGCATCGGCACGCGCTTCGAGCCCGTGCGACTCACGGCGGAGGGTGGGGCGCCGGCCAAGAGCTATACCTGGAGCATCACCGGGGGATCTAAGCTGCCCTTCGGCATGAGCCTCGATCACCATACCGGCACCTTGACCGGTGTGCTGAGCGATGCCACCGGTGGAGTGCCTTTCGATTGTGCGGGCAGCTCCACCCCTTGCGGCAAGGCCTACAAGGTCTCCATGACCGTCACTGACGGCACCGATACCGCCAGCAGCGATGTCACCATCTATGATTTCGATCCGGGATCCCAGGCCTGTGTCAGCTGCGATACGCCCACCACCATCGTGCTAGGCGCGCCGGATGCGCTGGCGGTGGACGGCAAGCTCCAGACCCTCGGCTCCGTCACGGACTATGACGTCAACGAGAGTAACTTCGGCGCCAAGCATGACTTCGGTTTCTATCCCATGGGCGCGCCCAGCTCTGCGCCGCATCTCGCCAGCATCCCGGCGGGGTTCTCCTTCGGCTTGGCCTTGCCGGTCTACGGTGGTACGCCGCCCTATACGGGTTGGCAGATCATCTCCGGTTCCCTGCCTCCCGGCCTTCTCTTGGATCCCACCCATGGCGTTATCTACGGCGTACCACTGGCGGGAGATACCGGCGAGACGTATCTCTTCTCCATCGGCGTATCGGATAGCACGGGCGCTTTCGCGCCGGACCCGGCTCTCGGCCAGGTCATGGTGACCTATAGCATCACCATCATAGGTGGAAGCTATCTATAAGCCGGGAAGGTCGCCGGCCCGCGTCAGCGCGGATCCGTCACAGACCTGAACACCGAGTACTGGAAGCGCTGCGACTTGCCAGCGGGGGTGAGGTGATCTTCCGCCCGTGAATCCAGCAGGCGGAAGCCCGGCCCGAGTTCTGCCGCTAGGCTTTCCGGCGAATAACGCTGCACTGGCAGGCTGCTGCAGCGTTCCGGTCCATCCAGGGCGAAGCTCGCGATGATCAGTGTGCCGCCGGGCGCAAGGCCGGCGGCCAGCGCGCGTCGGTAGGCGAGCCGGTCCACCGGCTGCGTGAGGAAATGGAATACCGCCCGGTCATGCCACAAAGCATGGCGACGCGTCGGTCGCCAGCGGGTGATGTCGGCGGCCAACCACCGTACTCGCTCCGCCTTCGGGCCCAAGCGTTCACGGCTCTTCTGCAAGGCCGCGGCGGCGATATCCAGCACCGTGACATCCTGATGCCCCGCGGCCAGCAGCCGGTCTACCAGCCGCGAGGTGCCACCGCCCACGTCGATGATGGGATCGGCCTCTGCCAGACCGGCGTAGGCAATGAGCGACAGGGATAGTCCAGGGCTCCCCTGAAACCAGCTCACGGCGTCCTCAGCCTTCTGGGCGTAGACCCCGTCCCAATGCGACTTTCTGTCCATGGCATCCAGATTACTCGATGAGGCCCGGATCGAGCGACGACGTTCTCAGCCTCAGGCGGCCAAGGGGTATGCTTTGGACTACTGAGAGGAGCCAGCCCCATGGTCAAGAAGAAGACCGCACGCAAAGCCGCCAAGCCCATCGGCCATTTCCCCAACGAGACTGCCGCCTATCGCAAGGCGCGGGACAAGCTGCTCAAGGCCGAGGTTGCGTTACGCCGCCAGACCGAGGGAGTGGCGAAGCTCCGTCGCATGCTGCCCCTAGGCGGCGCGGTGCCGGAAGATTTCGTGTTCGAGGAGCCCGCCGAAGTGGTGGGTATGCGCAAGGTGAAGCTCTCTGAGCTCTTCGCGCCCCGCAGGGACACTTTAATCCTCTATAGCTACATGTATTCCCCGGCTATGCAGGCGCCGTGCCCCATGTGCACCTCCATCGTCGATTCCCTGGACGGCGCCGCGGCGCACGTGGGTCAGCGGGTCAACCTCGCCGTAGTCGCCAAGTCGCCGCTGCCGCGCATGCTCACCTTCGCTCGCAACCGCGGCTGGCGCAACCTCAAGTTCCTGTCTTCCTCGGACAGCCTCTATAACCGTTTCTATCACGGTGAAGACGCGGAAGGCCGCCAGTGGCCCATGCTCAACGTGTTCGTGAAGAAAGACGGCAAGGTCCGGCATTCCTGGGGCAGTGAGCTATTGTTGGGCAAGGCCGAGAAGGGGCATGGGCATCGGCATGCGGACATGATCTGGCCGCTGTGGAACCTGCTGGATCTGACGCCGGAGGGGCGCGGCAAAGACTGGTATCCCAAGATCGCGTACTGATCGGCTGGGGGTTCACCATCCAATCCGGCATCGCCTAGTTCATCGAGTGGCTGGCTGTCGGGATAGCGATAGGTCTAATCTAGCAGCCTTGAAAACTGCATCCTGACAGATAGGAGAATATGTCATGGCAAGCTATGTTGATGGATTTGTCATTCCGGTCCCGAAGCGGAAACTGAAGGCCTACCGCAAGATCGCAATGAAGTTCGGGAAGATCTGCCGGGAGCATGGCGCCCTGGAATACCACGAGTGCCTCGCCGACGATGTGAAACCAGGGAAGGTCACCTCGTTCCCGCAGGCTGTGAAGCTCAAAGCGGGCGAGACCGTGATATTCGCCTGGGTCGTATACAAGTCGCGTGCGCATCGCGATCGCACCAACGCCAAAGTCATGAAGGACACGCGGCTCGCCGAGATGATGGACCCGAAGAGCATGCCCTTCGACGGCAAGCGCATGTTCTGGGGCGGTTTCAAGCCGTTCGTCACTCTTTAGAGCTGCGCGCACTTTCGACAAGCCTTTACGCGCAGCGCTATCCGTCACGGCCGACCTTCGGGCCGGCCAGAATTTCCGCATCGGAGTCAGCTGCGGGTCTTGCCCTTACCGCGCTTCGGCTCATCGGTCCCATCGCTCTCCACCAACAAGAGCTTCTTGGTCTTGACCGCATGGGCGAGGCCTTTCTCCAGATCGTCTCGGAGCATGGCGGCGTCGAAGCGCGGGCCGGGGCGCAGGCCATACCATTTGTCGCGGCCCGCTTCCTTGGCGCCGTAGAGGGCGTGGTCCGCCAGGTTTACCAAGAGCTCCCAATCCACCCGATCCGGAGCGCCGGGCAGGAAAGGGTATTCCGTGAAACCCACGGAGCAGGTGACCGTGAGCTTCTCGCCGCCGGGCAGGGTGAAGGGCGTCTCACTGATGGCCTTGTGGATGCGGTCCACCACGTGGGCGGTCTCGGCCCGGGGCATGGGGCGGAAGACGATCAGGAATTCCTCACCGCCCCAGCGCACGACGTAATGTCCGGCACGCACGCTCGCCACCAGGCGCTCGGCGATCTGCTTCAGCAAGCTGTCGCCGGCGAAATGCCCGGCCCGGTCGTTGATGCTCTTGAAGTGGTCCACGTCGGCGATGGCGAAGGCGATCACCTGTTCGGCGTTCTCGGGTTTCTCCCGTTCGCGGCGGAAATGCGCCAGGTCCGAGGGCAGTTGCTGGCCGAGGTAGCGGCGGTTCTTGAGGCCGGTGAGGGGATCGGTAGTGCTGGCGTCTTCCAGCTGGCGGTTGAGCTGGCGCAGGGCCTCGGTGCGTTCCGCCACCATGCGCTCCAGTTGCTGGCGCTGACGGCTGAGATTGCGCACTTGCAGTCGATAGCCTAAGTAAGTCAGCAGCATCACCGCCAGGACCGCCAGCACCCGGAACCACCAAGTCTCATAGAAGAAAGGCTGGATGGTGACGGCGAGGGTGGCGGAGCCATCGGAGGCGCCGCCCGCGTTGTTGGTGCCGCGCACTTCGAATACATAGTCTCCCGGCGAGAGGTTGGTGTAGTTCACCAGCCGGCGCGCCGGGTCTTCCACCATCTGCCAGTCATCCTCATAACCCTGCAGGCGGTAACTCAGTTGCACGCTGGCGGGGTTCTGGAAACTCAGCACCGAGAAGCGGAATGCCAGGTCCCGTACCCGCGCCGGGATGGTCATGCTCTCGCCCAGGTCGTCATGCCACATGCCGCTGTAACGGGCGGATTCCACCACCACATTCGGCACCACTTCATTGAAACGCACGTGGCGGGTATCCACGCTCACCACGCCGCCGCGTGTGGGCAGCCAGAGGTCGGTTCCGTCGAACCAGCCGCGGGCATTGCCGGCGCCGTTGCAGCACAGGCCCTTCTCGCTGCCCTGCCATTTGCCCTGTTCGCTCAAGATCTGCTGGGTGTTGATCTGCGGCAGTTTCCCCGCCGCCAGCTCCTCCAGGTCATCCAGCCGCACCCTGTATATGCCTTGCAGACCGCCGACCCAGAGCCAGTCGCCGCTGGAGTCCTTGGTCATATAAGTGGGGATATCCGCTGGCAGGCCCTGAGTGTTGCGCAGGGTGTGCCACTTGCCGCCGTCATACATGTACAGCAGGTCCTGGTCGAACACACCGACTACTAACAGGTCCTCTCGCGGTTCGGCGATGGCGGTGACGAAGGCGTCGCCCAGGGCTCCTTCCTCACCCACCGGCTTGAAGCGGCTGCCGTCGAATTGATACAGGCCGGCCAGGGTGCCCACCAGGATCTTGCCGTCATGGGTCTCGAACACCTCGCGGCAGCGCACGTCCTTGAAACCGGACTCCATGCCGAAGCGAGTGAGGGCGCCGTCGGTGTAGCGGAACATACCGTCGAAAGTGGCGATCCATACCGTGCCGCTGCGGTCGCGCAAGAGACCGGAGATCTGGATGCCATCCAGGGGCGCGAATATGGCGGGACGACTGAGCTTGCCGCCGGCGAACTGTGCGATGCCGCTGTGGGTGCCGACCCAGAGCTTGTCGCCGTCGTCCATGAGCACGTAGCCCGTAGGTTCCGGCAGGGCCGAGCCCGGTATGGCGAGCTTACCCACGCCATCCTTCAATGTGTACACGCCGTTGGCGGTGCCGACCCACAGGCCGCCCGCGTGGTCCGGCGTCAGCGCCCACACCAGCGGCTCGCTGATGCCTTCGCCTCCGGCGTAGCGGCGGGTGAAGCCATTCCACAGGCGCGTCACGCCGTGGGCGTGGGAACCGAGCCAGAGGTCGTGTTCGCGGTCTTCATAGAGGGAGTCGAGCTGCGCCACCGCTTCGTTGTCGCGGCTGGGGAAGAACTGCTGCATGCCATCGCCCGAGAGGCGCGCGAGGCCGGCGTTGGTGGCGACCCAGAAGTTGCCGTCCGAGTCCACGTAGAAGGTGTTGATGGCGAGCCTAAGTTCCGCCGGATCGCCGGAGGGGCGCACCCACTTGCCCTGGTCCGTGAGGCGGAACAGGCCGCGGCTGGTGCCGGCCCACAATGCGTCGTCGCGCACGATCAGCCCCGAGAACTGGGTGCCGGCGCCTTCCGGCGCATCCAGGGTCTGCACGCTGCGGTTGGTGATGCGATAGAGCTTGCCGATGCCGCCGGCCCACAGCGCACCGCGCCATTGCAGCAGGGAGTAGAGCGGGACCGCGGGCAGGGAACGATCCCGGTGGATGCCGTCCCTGTCCAGGCGCAAGAGGCCATCGCTGCTCGCAACCATGAGCCGGCCGTCCACCATGAGCAGGGCGCGCATGTCCGCATCCGGGTTTACGTCCTTCTCGCCGCGAGCGCGGGTCAGGATGTGGGGCGCGCCCTTGTCGAAATAGGCGGCGCCCTTATTCATGCCTAGCCACAGGCTGCCGTCCTGGGCCACCGCCATGCTCTGTACCCAGTGGGCGGGCAGGTACTGCTTGAAGTTCACGCCGTCGAAGCGCGCGAGGCCGTCCTGGGTACCGAACCAGAGGTAACCCTGGGTGTCCTGGACGATGGAGAGCACGGTGATCTGGGGCAGGCCCTGGTCCACGGACCAGGTGTCGGCGGCGTAATCGTGGAAGGCCTTGCCGGGCTCCAAGGCAGAGGCGGGCGCCACCAAGCCCCAAGCGAGCAGCGCGCAGCACAAGAGCCTTATCAGACGGTTACTTTGCACGCGAAGCGCCTACTCTGCCGATGCCCCTTCCCTGGGTAGGGTGGACTCCAGCATAGACGATTAATTCGTGGGAACCCACTCCCACGACCTGCCTTCTGCAAGTGCTAGGTATGGCTACAGCGTCGCGAGCGAAGGCGCATCGCATGCGATGCGAGGGTGGGCAGGATGCCACCCTGCATTTCGCGTAGCAGGACTGCGCAGCGAAATGGGAGTAGGCGCGCTTCGCGCTCGCCGCTTTCGCACATCCTGTGATCCGCGGCACGTATGCATCCTGCCACAGACAACACCCTGCCGAGCGCAGCAGCTTTAGCCTGTCTGTTTCCGGTCTTCCTGGAGGAGTTGTTCGAGTTCTTCCGCCGCTTCCTTTGAGGTCTGCACCAGCTTCTCCTCGTCCTCGAACACGGCGAACTGCCGTTCCAGCAGCGCGTGGTCGAATTTTTCGAACATGCCCACCAGATGCTCGATGGCGGGCTTCTGCATGCCGAGCTTCTCCAACAGCTGTTCCGAAAGCCAGAGGCTCGAGTAATAGGTCTCGCGCACGATCACCTGCACACCCTGTTCATGCAAGAGATGGGCGTGATGTCGGTTGCGGGCTCGCGCCAGTACCGTGAGGTTCGGGAAATGCTTGCGTACCATCTCGGCGGCCCGCACCGAGGCCTGGATGTTGTCTATGGCCAGCACCAGGAACTTGGACTGCTCGGCCTTGGCGGCGGTGAGCAGATCCAGGCGTGAGGCATCGCCGTAATACACCTTGCTGCCGAAGCGGCGCAGGGTCTCGATCTGCTCCGAATCCGCTTCTAGGGCCGTGAAGGGGATCTGCTGCATGCGCAGCAGGCGGCCCACGATCTGGCCGAAGCGGCCCATGCCGGCGATGATCACCGGATTCGCCGGCTCGTCGATGCGGTCGAACTCCGGTTCCTTGCGCTCCTCCACGAGCCTCTGCAGCACCTTCTCGTTGAACAACACCAGGAAAGGCGTCGCTGCCATGGATAGGGTCACCGCCAGGTTGAGGAGGTCCGTGAGGTGCTGGTCGAAGAGTCTGTAGGTGCCTGCCGCGCCGAACAGCACGAAGGCGAATTCACCACCCGCCGGCAGGACAAAAGCTAAATTACGGGCCCCGTCCTCCGGCAGCCGGAAGAGCTTGCCGATGCCGTAGAGCGCCGTCATCTTGATGGTGAGCAGCAGTACCAACACGCACAGCACTGTGATGGGCGCTTCCACGATCAGTCCCAGATTCACGGACATGCCCACGGCCATGAAGAAGAGACCGAGCAGCAGGCCCTTGAAGGGTTCGATGTTGGCCTCGAACTCATGGCGATAGCTGGAATCCGCCAGTACCACGCCGGCCAAGAAGGCGCCCAGGCCCATGGAGAGGCCGATGGAATTCGCCACCAGTCCTGCGCCGAGCACGATCAACAGCGCCGAGGCAGTGAATATCTCTGGATTACCGAACTGGGTCACTAGGCGGAATAGGAAGCGCAACACCACGCGGTTGCCCAAGGCCAGCACCGTCAGCACCACCGCGATGATCAAGAGCTTCATGCCGATGTGGGCGTGCTGAGTATCGCCGTCGCCGTAGAAGATGCTGAGCAGGGCCAAGACGGGGATCGCCGCCACGTCCTGGAACAGGAGGATGCCGAAGGAGGCGCGGCCGTGACTCAGGGAAAGCTGTTTCTTCTCTCCCAGCATCTGCAGCACGAAGGCAGTGGACGACAAGGAAAGGCCGAAGCCCGCCACCAGGGCCGGCACCAGGCCGAGCCCCATGAAATGCGCGCCCAGAGCCAAGAGCAGGCTGGTGGCACCCACCTGGAAGCTGCCCATGCCGAACACCGTCTGGCGCATCACCCAAAGGCGCGAGGGCTGCAACTCCAGGCCGATGATGAACAGCAGCAGCACCACGCCGATCTCAGAGAACTGCAGGATGGTCGGCACATCCGTGATGAGCTTCATGCACCAGGGACCGATGACCACGCCCGCCACGAGATAGCCCAGTACCGAGCCGAAGCCGGACTTACGGGACAGCGGCACGGCGAGGCAGGCCGCTATGAGGAACACGGCCACCTCTGGCAGGAAGGTCATCTGTAACCCCTGAGATACGATGCCCTAAGGCTACCCGAACCGGCTCAGAGCCGCTGGCTTAAGGTGGCCGCCTTGATGATGTCCGTGAGCAGCCCCGCCGCCGTGACCTCCGTGCCGGCGCCCGGCCCGGCGATGGATAGGGGCACCGGCTGGTAACGGCGGGTCCAGACCCGCACCAGGTTCTCGCCGCCTGCCAGATGCGCGAAGGGATCCGCGGCCGGGACCTGGGCTAGGCCCACCCGCGCTTCGTGCCCGTCGTATTCCGCGAGGCAGGCGAGGCGCAGACCTTGCTGCTGACTGGTCTTCACCCGTCCCGCCCATTCGGCATCGCTGGCGGCCAGGCCCGTGAGATAGCGCTCCGAGTCCCGCTCTCCATCCAGGGTCGGCGGTGAGAGGCCGTGCACCTTCACCTGTTCCGGTTCCCAGGCGATGCCCGCTTCCCGCATCAGGATCAGCAGTTTGCGGGCTGAGTCCAGGGCTTTGAGGTCGTCCGCCGGATGGGGTTCGGTATAGCCCTGGTCCCGCGCTTCCCGCACCGCCGTGGAGAAGGGCGTGCCCTGGTTCAGGCGCTGGAAGATGAAGGAGAGGGTGCCGGACAACACCGCCTCGATGCGCGTCACCTGATCGCCGCCGGAGCGCAGGTCCGCGAAAGCCGCGAGTAGGGGCAGGGCGGCACCGGCCGTGGTCTCATAACGATAGGGCACGCGCTCTGCCACCGCGAGACTTTGCAGCGACCGGTAGTGTTCACCGCTGGCGCTATTGGCGATCTTGTTGGCGGTGATCACACCTACTCCCGCCACGAAACATTCCAGGTAACGCGCTGCTATCTCCGGCGAAGCCGTGCAGTCCACCAACAGCTTAGGTCCCGGCACGGCGATGAAACGGCGCAGCAGCGCGGACCAGTCGTCCAGCCTGCGCGGCACCCGATCCTCGCGCCAGGGGCTATCCGGGTCATGCCATACCGCGAGGCTGCGGTTCACGGCGCAGCGTACATGCAGCTCCAGGTGCGTCTCGGCAGCGAGCCGGGTCCGTTCGGCGGCGATGACCTGCACCAGCTTGCTGCCCACGCGGCCGGTATGGCCCGCCAGCAGCAGGTGCACGCGACGCACCGCCAGCGCAGGCCGCAGTGCCGGCAGGATCTCGTCTGTGGATAAGGGAGTCACGCTAGACATGGTCGTAGTCTCCTTTGGCTCGCCTTCTGGTCTCGCTCAGAAGGCGAAGATGTGGACTGGGTTGCCATAGCAATACTTGTTGCGTTGCCGGAATCCCCGTAACAACGTGTCCAGTTGGTCGGTGTCGATGAGGAAGGCATCGTGGCCATGGGGTGAATCCAGCCATGCCAGTTCGGCCTTGGGCAGATGCCGGGCCAGTTCGCGCTGCTCATCCGGCACATACAGCAGGTCGCTGCTGCTGCCGACGATCAGGGCCGGCACGTGGATGGCTGCCAGCACCGCTTCGATGCCGCCGCGCCCACGGCCCAGGTCGTGGCTGTCCATGACGCGGGTCAAGGTCACGTAGGCATTGGCATCGAAGCGCTGCACAAACTTGCTGCCCTGATGCCGCAGATAGCTCTGCACCTGGAAGCTGCCTTTGTGATCGGTCTCGCGGCCGAAGCGCCCAGCGAACTCGGCTGGATGCCGGTAGCTGCACAGGGCCATCATGCGTGCCGACGTGAGTCCGCCGGTGGGTGGATCCAGGGGGTCATAGCTTCCGCCGCGCCAACGCGTATCCGAATAGATGGCGTGCCGCTGCGCTTCCGAGAGGCCGATGCACCAGGGAGACTGGCGCGCGCCCACCGAGAGAGCGGCGAAGGCCCGCACCCGATCTGGATAGAGCGCAGCCCACTCCAGGGCCTGCATGCCGCCCAGGGAGCCGCCGATCACCAGGGCCAGGTCATCCACACCGAGGGCATCCAGGAGCCGCGCCTGCACCTGCACCAGGTCCCGCACCGTCACCACCGGGAACTCCGCGCCGTAACGCTTGCCGGTGAAGGGCGAGAAGCTCCCGGGACCCGTAGTGCCATAACAACTGCCCAGCACGTTGCTGCACACGATGAAGTCCCGGTCCGGGTCCAGGGCGCGGCCTGGGCCCATGAGCCCTGACCACCACTGGTCCGCATCCGCCGAACCCGTGAGGGCGTGGCAGATGAGCACTGCGTTGTCCCGCGCAGCGTTGAGCCGTCCCCAGGTGCGGTAAGCCACCGTCACCTGGGGCAACTCGTTTCCCGACTCGAGGACCAGCGGGTCTTCGAGGGCCAGGAAACCCTTGTCGTCTTCGATCACTGGAACTGCACTCATGCAGCGGCCTTGGCCCTGAGCTTCTCGAAGGCCTGGGCGAAGTCCGCCTTGATGTCTTCGATGTGCTCGATGCCGACCGATACCCGCACCAGGTCCGGCGTCACACCGGCGGCTACCTGTTCCGTGCCATTCAACTGCTGGTGGGTGGTGGAAGTGGGGTGGATCACCAAGGTCTTGGCATCGCCCACGTTGGCGAGATGGCTCGCGAGTTTCACGCTGTCGATGAACTTGCGACCCGCCACCTCACCGCCGCGCACGCCGAAGCTCAGGACCGCGCCGAAGCCATGCTTCAGGTATTGCTTGGCCCGGGCGTGGTGCGGATGCTGCGGCAGACCCGGGTAGTTCACCCAGGCCACTTCCGTCTGGCGCTCCAGCCATTGCGCCAAGTTGAGCGCGTTATCCACGTGGCGCTGCACGCGCAGCGACAGGGTCTCGAGGCCCTGCAACAACAAGAATGCGTTGAATGGGCTTAAGGACGCGCCGATGTCCCGCAGACCCTCCACCCGCGCACGGATGATGAAGGCGATGTTGCCGAAGGAGCCTTCGGGACCGAAGGTCTCGGCGAAGTTGAGGCCGTGATAACCCGGTGCCGGATCCGTGAACAGAGGGAACTTGCTGTTGCGCCAGTCGAACTTGCCCGAGTCCACGATCACGCCGCCGATGGAAGTGCCGTGGCCGCCGATCCACTTGGTGGCGGAAGCCACCACGATGTCGGCGCCGTGTTCGATGGGCCGCACCAGGAAACCGGCGGCGCCGAAGGTGTTGTCCACCACCAGCGGGATGCCAGCAGCATGGGCGATGTTGGCGAGCCGGCCGAAGTCCGGCACGTTGAAGCCAGGGTTGCCGATGCTCTCCACATACAGGGCCTTGGTGCGCTCGTCGATGGCGCGGCGGAAATCCTCCGGGTCATCGCCGTCCACGAACTTCGCCTGGATGCCTAAGCGCGGCAGCGTGACCTTGAGCTGGTTGTAAGTCCCGCCGTACAGGGCGCTGCTGGCCACGATGTTGTCGCCCGCCTGGGCGAGGGTGGTGAAGGTTAGGAACTGCGCCGCCTGGCCACTGGCGGTGGCCAGTGCCGCCACGCCGCCTTCGAGAGCCGCGATGCGCTTCTCGAACACGTCCGTGGTGGGGTTCATGATGCGGGTGTAGATGTTGCCGAACTCCTTCAGGGCGAAGAGGCGCGCGCCGTGTTCCGCGTCGTTGAAGGTGTAGGAGGTGGTCTGGTAGATGGGCACGGCACGGGCGTTGGTGCCCGGCGCCGGTTCTTGGCCTGCGTGGATCTGCAAAGTTTCATATCGATACGTCTGTTGGTCACTCATGGTCTTCAAGCTCCTCTCTGTCTGCGCGTCTTTTTCAGGGACGAGCGGGCCTGTGCACATGTCGCCATGTGCATGGAATGGACCTTTCAGTGGGAGCCGGGAGGGGAGAGTTATTCTTTAGGCAATAAAAAACCCGCTACGGCTCGTGCCGTGCGGGTCCTGGATTCGGTGTTCGGTCAGATCGTCAGATTCTAGTCCTATGAACAACGCCGGCCCGCACGGAGGCGTGCATACACATGCACATGGCCATGCAGGAGCGGGCGGAGGCGGTGAAGGATAGGAACTGTTCCATGCAGCCGAATATCCGTGAAGCGCTGGGCCTTGTCAAGGGCAGAGCTTGAAGATTGGGTTTAGCATCGTTACCTTGTGACCTCGTTATGACAAGGGATGCAGCCATGGCCGCACCGGGTCCCAGCAAATTCAAGCGTACCGTCTGGTACGTGATCCTGTTCGTGCCGTTCTTCACGGCCATCTGCGTACCGCTGTTCAACCGCATGGAGCCTTCGTTCTACGGCATCCCGTTCTTCTATTGGTTCCAGTTCGTTCTAATAATCGTCGCGGCCATCGTCACGGGCCTCGCGTACTTGGCGAAGATATAACTGTGAATTGGGCTGCCATCACTGTATTCGTGATCCTGTTCGGTCTCGTGACCGTCATGGGTTTCATCGCCGCCCGTTGGCGCGCGGCGGACTTGAATCACCTGCATGAATGGGGCCTGGGTGGCCGGCGCTTCGGCACCATCGTCACCTGGTTCCTCTTGGGTGGCGACCTCTACACCGCCTACACCTTCATCGCCGTGCCGGCCCTGGTGTTCGGCGCTGGAGCCATCGGCTTCTTCGCCGTGCCCTACACGCTCATGCTCTATCCCTTCGTCTACGTGGTCTATCCGCGGCTCTGGTCCGTGGCCCGCAAGCATGGTTACGTCACCGCTTCTGATTTCGTGCGCGGCCGTTACGGCAGCCCGCTCCTTGCCTTGCTGGTGGCTATCACGGGCATCCTCGCCACCATGCCTTATATAGCCTTGCAGCTCGTCGGCATCCAGGTGGTGATCGCGGCCATGGGTTTCACCGGCGAAGGCTGGATGGGGGACCTGCCCCTGATCGTGGCCTTCGCCATCCTCGCGGCCTACACTTACACCAGCGGCCTGCGCGCTCCTGCCTTGATCTCGGTGGTGAAAGACCTGCTCATCTATATAACCGTGATCGCCGCCATCACCGTGATCCCGGCTCAGCTCGGCGGCTACGGCCATATCTTCGCCGGCATCGCGCCGGACAAGCTGCTCTTGGCCGCGCCCACCGCTAACAACACCGGCGCCTACGGCGCTTACGCGACATTGGCTTTGGGTTCGGTTCTGGCGCTGTTCCTCTACCCCCATTGCATCACCGCGCTCCTGAGTTCCAGCAGCCGCGGAGTCATCAAGCGCAACATGGCGCTATTGCCGGCGTATTCCCTGGCCTTGGCCTTGCTGGCCTTCCTCGGCTATGTGGCAGTTGTGGCCCATGTGCATGACGACCCGGCATACGCGGTTTACTTCAAGCAGTACGGCAACAACTTCGCGGTGCCGGCGCTGATGCTCAAATTCTTCCCCGCCTGGTTCGTGGGCGTGGCCTTCGCCGCGGTAGCCATCGGCGCCCTAGTGCCGGCGGCGATCATGTCCATCGCCGCGGCAAACCTCTTCACCCGCAACATATATAAAGAGTATCTGGTACCTAGCGCCACGCCGGCAGATGAGGCGCGCATGGCCAAGCTGCTGTCGCTGGTCGTCAAGCTCGGCGCCCTGGCCTTCATTCTTTTCGTGCCCACGAACTTTGCCATCAATCTGCAACTGCTCGGCGGTGCCTGGATCATCCAGACCCTGCCCACGGTGGTCATCGGCCTCTACACCCGCTGGCTGCACCGTTGGGCGCTGGCTGCCGGCTGGGCCGCGGGTATGGCTCTCGGCACCTGGATGGTCGTATCCCAGCAATTCAAACCTACGTTCCCCCTGCACTTGGGTGACTGGGTCCTGCCGGGCTACAGCGCCTTCTACTCGCTGTTGGTGAACTTCACGGTCGCGGTGCTGTTGACCCTGGCGTTCCGTGCCTTGAAGGTGTCGGAAGCTACGGATCAAACTTCGCCTACTGATTACGAACACGACGTCGCCTAGGAGAGATCCATGCGTAAGTCCCTCACTCTGTCCCTGTGCCTCGCAGTCACGGGCGCAGCCTCTGCTGCCGTGCCGTCCGCGGACTTGGTATTGCAACACGGCACCCTCGCCACTCTTGAGGCAGAGCAACCCACGGCCCAGGCCCTGGCCGTGAAAGACGGCCGCATCGTCGCCGTGGGCAGCGATGCCGACATCCAACCTTATATAGGCAAGAGCACCCAGGTCATCGACCTCAAAGGCGCTTTCGTCATGCCGGGCTTCATCGAAGGCCACGGGCATTTCCTGGAGTTGGGTGACTCGCTCATGCAGCTGGACCTCACCAAGGCCAAAGACTGGGATGAGATCGTGGCTCTGGTGAAAGCCGCCGCGGTGAAAGCCAAACCCGGCCAATGGATCATCGGCCGCGGCTGGCATCAGGAGAAGTGGACCCATGCGCCCCAGCCCAACGTGGACGGCTACCCGCTGCACGCGAGCCTGGATGCGGTGTCGCCCTATAACCCAGTGATGCTTACCCATGCCAGCGGTCATGGCGTCTACGTGAACGCGGTGCTGCTCAAGATGGTCGGTATCCAGAAGGGCACGCCGGATCCGGAAGGCGGGCAGATCGTGAAAGATGCCTCCGGTGAGCCCGTGGGATTCCTCAGGGACAACGCCATGGATCCGGTGCATAAGGCCCTGGACGCAAGCATCAACCAACGAGGTGAGGGCGAGAACGAGTCATACGTCCTTGAGGCCGCCAAGCTCGCCTCACAGGATGCACTCAAGAAAGGCATCACCGGCTTCGTGGATCAGGGCGAGAGTTTCGCGGCCCTCGATCAGCTGAAGAAATTGGCCGAGGAGGGCGAGTTGCCCCTCAGACTGTACGCAGAAGTGGACCCGGGCAATAGCGATTACGGCCTCGACGCTGCGGCTCAGTACCGCAAGTACCCGTCGGTGGAACAGCTCAAGCGCTTCCTGCCTGCACATCGCATAGTCGGCTACGCAGACGATCACTTCACGGTGCGTGCCGTGGGCGAGGTGTATTCAGACGGAGCGCTGGGTACTCATACCGCCTGGTTCCTGAAACCCTACGA
>DASYCJ010000019.1:0-31466 GCA_036500225.1 Gammaproteobacteria bacterium | reverse complement strand
CATGTTCTCGAACTTGTCTTTGAGTTCGATCTCTTTGGCGACGGACACGCCGTCTTTGGTGATGGTGGGGGCGCCGAAGCTCTTCTCGAGCACGACGTTGCGGCCCTTGGGACCCAAAGTGACCTTCACGGCATTGGCGAGCACGTTCACGCCGCGGAACATGCGCTGGCGCGCGTCATCACCGAATTTAACTTCTTTAGCAGCCATTGTCTTATTCCTCTGAAATTAGTTCTGTAACAATACGAATCTGTGCGGTGGCGCGGGTTTTTACTTCTCGAACACGCCGATGATGTCTTCCTCGCGGAGGACCACGAACTCGTCTTTGCCTTCTTTGTACTCGGTGCCGCTGTACTTGCCGAAGAGCACTTCGTCACCAACCTTCACGGCCAGGGGGCGGTGCTTGCCACCCTTCAGACTCTTGCCAGGGCCGACAGCGAGGACCTTGCCCTTGCTCGGCTTCTCGGTGGCGCTATCCGGGATCAGGATGCCGCCGGCGGTCTTGGTCTCGGACTCGAGACGCTTCACGATGGCGCGGTCGCCAAGGGGACGAATCTTCATGGGCAGAACTCCACGGGTTATAAGGGTCATAATGGTCGGACGAGCCGCATTAGCACTCGCCTAAAAGGAGTGCTAATAATAGTGTCTAAATCTCTAGAGTCAAGGGCTTTTCGTATCCACATGGAATGTGGAAAGGTAGGAAAAAGTGTCGGAAAATCATCTAGTTATGCTTTGCATGGTCCCGGACAAGGGCACGGGCGAGAAGATCGCGGAGGCCTTAGTGAAAGAAAGGCTCGCAGCCTGTGTGAATTTGGTGCCCGGCGTGGTCTCTACCTTCAGATGGGAAGGCGAGGTGAAGCGGGCGGACGAACTCCTGCTCTTCATCAAGACCGGTGCCGGACGCTTCGAGGCGACCCGGGCGGCGATCACGCTGCTGCACCCGTACGACACACCTGAGATCATCGCCCTGCATATGGCTGAGGGCGACCCGAAATATATGAGTTGGCTCATCGAAAATTCGCGATGACCGGAACAAGAGTGACCTTATAAATGAAGAAGCTGTTGTTGCTGGCCTTATTGGCGCTCTCCCCTGTCTTGGCCTATGCCGCGGACCCTCTCCCGCCAGACACGGTCTATAAGTTAAACGCCAGCGCGACACCGGGAACCATCAGCGTCCATTGGGACATCCTGCCGGGGTACTACCTATATAAGGACAAGTTCCAGTTCATCAGCCACATCACTGGCATCCGACTGGGAACGCCCTCCTTCCCGGACGGTGAGGTGAAGAAAGACCAGTTCTTCGGCAAGCAGACTATCTATCACAAGTCCGTCACGGTGACGGTGCCCTACACGGGCGTTGGGAAGCTCGATCTGGAGCTGGTGTACCAGGGCTGCGCGGAGGTGGGCTTCTGCTATCCGCCCCAGCGCAAGCATGTGAGCCTGATGCTGGAAGCAGCTGGCCCTGGTGACGTACAGGGAAATACTAATGCCGCGGGAGGCACGATGCCGGGAGCGGCCCCTGCTGCCGCGCCAGCGCCAGCGGCTGGTACGAAGGTGAACCCGCCTGACTTGGCAGCGCTGGTGGCAGGCGCCACCGGTGGCGGCAACAGCTTCCCGCCGCCGGATCAGGTGTTCCGCTTCAGCGCTCAGGCGAAGGATTCCAAGACCCTGGCCCTGCATTGGGGCATCTCGCCGGGCTATTACCTGTATCGCCAGAAGTTCGACATCAAGAGCGACAACGCGGACGTGCAGCTCGGCACGCCGGACTTCCCGGAAGGGCAGATCAAGAACGACCAGTACCTCGGCACCAGCGAGATCTATAAGCAGGACATCGACGTGCTGATCCCGGTGACCGTGACCAACGGCGCCAGCAAATTCAAACTCACGGTGGTGTACCAGGGCTGCGCGGAAGCGGGCCTCTGCTATCCGCCCCAGACCAAGAGTCAGGACATCGACTTAGCTGCAGCCGGTGCGCCGGCTGCTGCCGCTGCGGCGCCCACCACGAGCGCGCCGCCAGTGGCGGAACAGGATCGGCTCGCGGCGCTGGTGAAAGACGGGAACCTCGCCTGGGTGTTCCTGGCCTTCATCGGCTTCGGCCTCTTGCTCGCGTTCACGCCCTGCGTGCTGCCCATGATCCCGATCATCTCGGGGATCATCGTGGGCCAGGGCAAGAAGATCACCACCGGCCGCGCCTTCACGCTCTCGCTGGTGTACGTGCTGGCCATGGCCATCAGCTATGCGGTGGCGGGCGTGGTGGTGGGGCTCCTGGGTGCGAACATCCAGGTGGCGCTGCAGAACCCCTGGGTCCTGACGATCTTCGCATTGATCTTCGTAGGTTTAGCTCTCTCGATGTTCGGCCTCTACGAGTTGCAGATGCCGAGCGCCATCCAGTCCAAGTTGACCGAGCAGAGCAATGCCCAGAAATCCGGCGCCTTCGTGGGCGTGGCGGTGATGGGTGTGCTCTCGGCTCTGATCTGCGGCCCCTGCATTACGGCGCCCTTGGTGGCGGCGCTGGTGGTGATTGGCGAGACGGGCTCGGCGATGCGCGGCGGCATCGCCCTCTTCGCCCTTGGCCTCGGCATGGGCATACCGTTACTCATCATCGGCACATCTGCCGGGAAGCTGGTACCGAAGGCCGGTGCCTGGATGAACGCGGTGAAATACGTGTTCGGCGTGATCCTCTTGGGCGTAGCCATCTGGTTCATCGCCCGGGTGATCCCGGGGCCGGTGGCGCTGGCGCTCTGGGCAGCGCTTGCCATCGTCTGCGGCGTGTATCTCGGGGCCTTCGAGCCCATGACGGCGAAGAGCACCGGTTGGTCCCGGCTCTGGAAGGGCTTAGGACTCCTGGCGCTCTTATATGGGTTGATCCTGCTGGTGGGCGCGGCCTTGGGCGGGGATGATCCCTTCAAGCCTTTGGCGCGGCTATCTACGACTGCGACGCCGGGCGCGGCTGTATCTGAGACGGCTGCCTTGCCGTTCAAGAGGATCAAGACTTCCGCCGATCTGGACGCGGCCATCGCCGCGGCGGGCGGCAAGCCGGTGATGCTGGATTTCGCGGCGGACTGGTGCGTGGCCTGCAAGGAGCTGGAGCACGATACCTACACGGACCCGAAGGTGCAGGCGGCGCTCAATGGCGCGGTGCTCTTGCAGGCGGACGTGACGGCGAACGACGACGACGACAAGGCGCTCTATGCGCGCTTCGGCCTCTACGGGCCTCCGGGCGTAATCTTCTTCGGCAGTGACGGCAAGGAAGTCGTCGCGGATCGGGTCGTGGGATACTTGAACGCGGATGATTTCCTGAAACGCGTGCAAGCAGCGTTCGGGACACACTGAGAAAGGAACCCTCGCCTTTCAGACTTCGCGTCCTGCTCCGTCCGAAAGTCCAGGGCGTACAATCCGTGTACGCCCGCGAACGGCGTTAGCCGTTCGCTCTCTCCCAAAGGGAGAGGGGTCTAAAATGCTTCTAGCTCTTTCCCCTTCTCCCTCCGGGAGAAGGTTGGGATGAGGGTGGTTTCCATTCGGCTTTGGTTGGAGAATTGACTGATGCAAGCGCCTCGCAGTCTTCCCATCATCCTGCTTCTGCTGGTCGCGGCGGGTGCCGCCGGCTTCGGTGTGTACCAATGGCTCGCGCCCACCACCGGCCCCACGCCCGCCAATGGCACGCCGGTGGCTCAGGCGGTGACGGCGCCCGTGCCCATGTCGCCCCAGGAGGCCTTGAACGCCAAGTTCGACGGCCTCTCCGACAGCTCGAGCCATACGCTGAACGACTGGCACGGCAAGGTGGTGCTGGTGAACTTCTGGGCCACCTGGTGCGCCCCCTGCCGTGAAGAGATCCCACTCCTGGTGCGGCTCCAGGCCCAATACTCGGCCAGCGGCCTGCAGGTGGTGGGCATCGCCACTGACGAGACTTCCACCAAGGACGTGAAGGACTACCTCAGCAAGATGGTGGTGAACTATCCGATGCTGATGGGCGATGAGAAGGTGGACCGGATGGTGGCGGGCTTCGGCGGCAACCTGATCGGCCTGCCCTTCAGCCTGCTCCTGGATCGCAACGGCCACGTGATCAAGCTCACTGCCGGGGAGCTCGACCCGAAGGACGCGGATGCCATGGTGCGGGCGGCCCTGGCGGGCCTGCCGGTCTCGGCCTCGCCAGCGGCCACGGAGCCTACGCCGGGAACCACGGCTAAATAGTCTGGCGGATACATCCCCAGGCAACTGACAGTCATCTTCGTCGAAAAAGCAAGGAATGGCTGGCTGAAGGCCTAGCGGGTAGACAAATCCCCTTTCCTGAACCACAATTATCCGACCCCCAGTACCAGGGGGCTGGCCCTTAAGGCTGGCTGAGACTAGACCCGGTAGAAAATCTGGCAAACGCACAGGTACTATGGGGCATCGTCGGATAACCTCCGAGATTGTGTTGCAAAGGGCCTGACCCAACGGGACAGGTCCACCGGCTCCGTCACCTCTACAAATAGGGGCGGCGGGTCCTGATGCCATCTTCTGCAAATGAGGTGTGTGTGGCTCAGATCCTGCTACTCAATGGCCCGAACCTGAACCTCCTGGGCAAGCGGGAACCGCACCTCTACGGGCCCGATACCCTGGCGGCCATCGAGAAGCACTTGAAGGGCCTGGCGCAGGGCGCCGGCCACGAGCTGGATGCCTACCAGAGCAACCATGAAGGCGAGCTGATCGACCGCATCCAGACCGCCGCCGCCGACGGCACCGCCATCATGATCTTCAACCCGGGCGGCTATACCCACACCAGCATCGCGCTGCGCGATGCCCTGCTCTCGGTGGCGCTGCCCTTCCTGGAAGTGCATATCAGCAATCCCTTCCGGCGCGAGCACTTCCGCCGCCATTCCTATTTCACGGACATCGCTGTCGGCTGCATCAGTGGCTGCGGCGCGGTCGGCTATGAGCTGGCGCTCACGGCAGCGATGCGCCGCCTGCAGCAGATGCCGGCGAATCCGCAAGGCAAAAATTAAATCGGTAGCAATCCTCTCGGTAAGGACGGGGTACATCCATGGATATCCGCAAGGTCAAGAAGCTCATCGAACTGCTGGAAGAATCCGGCATCGCCGAGATCGAGATCACCGAAGGCGAAGAGTCGGTGCGCATCAGCCGCTACAATGGCCCGCCGCAACAGATGGTGATGCAGGCGGCGCCCATGATGGCTGCTCCCGCCGCTGCCGCGCCTGCCGCCGGTGCTGTCGCCCCGGCCGCGCCTGCGGCTCCGGCCCTGCCCGCGGGTCACGCGGTGAAGTCCCCCATGGTAGGCACGTTCTATCGCGCCGCTTCGCCGGGCGCCAAGTCCTTCGCGGATGTGGGCCAGTCCGTGAAGGAAGGCGAGGTGCTGTGCATCATCGAGGCTATGAAGATGATGAACCAGATCGAGTCCGACAAGGCCGGCGTGGTCAAAGCGATACTGGCTAACAATGGCGATCCGGTGGAATTCGGCCAGCCCTTATTCATAATTGAGTAAGGCAAACCCATGTTAGAAAAAGTCGTCATAGCCAACCGCGGCGAGATCGCGCTGCGCATCCTGCGTGCCTGCAAGGAACTGGGCATCCGCACCGTGGCGGTCCACTCCACCGTGGACAAGGACCTGAAGCACGTGTTGCTGGCGGATGAGTCCGTCTGCATCGGCCCGCCGCCCTCCGCCGAGAGCTACCTCAACATGCCGGCCATCATCAGCGCCGCGGAGGTGACGGACGCGGTGGCCATCCACCCTGGTTACGGATTCCTGGCGGAGAACGCCGATTTCGCGGAACGCGTGGAGCAGAGCGGCTTCATCTTCATCGGCCCCCGCGCCGAGACTATCCGCCTCATGGGCGACAAAGTCTCCGCCAAGAACGCCATGAAGAAGGCCGGCGTGCCGACGGTACCAGGCTCCGACGGGGCACTCCCGGATGACCCGAAAGAGATGCTGCGCATGGGTCGTGAGGTGGGTTACCCCGTGATCATCAAGGCGGCCGGCGGCGGCGGCGGACGCGGCATGCGCGTGGTGCACAGCGAGGCGGCCCTAGTGGCCGCTGTCGGCATGACCAAGGCCGAGGCCAAGTCCGCCTTCGGCAACGACATGGTCTATATGGAGAAGTTCCTGGAGCACCCGCGCCACATCGAGTTCCAGGTGATGGCGGATGGCCAGGGCAATGCGGTGCATCTCGGCGAGCGCGACTGCTCCATGCAGCGCCGCCACCAGAAAGTGATCGAGGAGGCCCCGGCCCCCGGCATCACCGACAAGCAGCGCCGCACCATGGGCGACCGGGTGGTGGAAGCCTGCAAGAACATCAAGTACCGCGGCGCGGGGACCTTCGAGTTCCTGTTCCAGGACGGCAACTTCTACTTCATCGAGATGAACACCCGCGTGCAGGTGGAGCACCCGGTGACGGAGATGATCACCGGCATCGACATCGTGAAGTGGCAGCTGATGGTCGCCGCCGGCATGCCCTTCACCCTGAAGCAGAAGGACATCGAGTTCCGCGGCCATGCCTTCGAGTGCCGCATCAACGCGGAAGACCCGCGCAAGTTCACGCCCTCGCCGGGGCTCATCACCCGCTGGCACCCGCCGGGCGGCCCGGGCATCCGCGTGGATTCCCACGCCTACAGCGGCTACACCGTCCCACCGAACTACGATTCGCTGATCGGCAAGCTCATCGCCTACGGCGATACCCGCGCCTCGGCCCTGGCGCGCATGCGTGTGGCGTTGCAGGAGATCGCGGTGGAAGGCATCGTGACCAACATCCCGTTACATCGGGACCTGTTCGCGGACTCGGCCTTCATCGCCGGTGGAACGAACATCCACTACCTCGAAAAGAAGCTCGGACTATAAGTGCAGCGGAAGCCTGGCCAGGCCTATGTGATCTTGTTGCTGGTGCTGATATTGCTCTGCACCGCGGTGATGTTACGGCTGCTGCATATAGACCTGGGACATCCGGTCAAGCCCTCACCCGGCATACTCATCCTGGTCTTGCTGCCGGCCATCAAGTGCATCTACGATATCTTCGATAAGAAGCTGGACACGGAAAGGCGGCTGCTCAGCGTGGCCGCTCTCATACCCGCCTCACTGTTCCTGCTCAGCCTCTATGCCCCGCCGTCCATGACGCTATGGCTGCTGGCGCTGGCAGCGGTCACGTTGCTGGGCGGCACCGTCGCGGCTTTCGCCGTCCGGCGCAAGCAGGTAAATTGATCTCCTAACTCGCCTCGCACGCCTAGCCAGAGGCCAAAATCTCTAATTTCCCAATCCGTTGGAATTCAGCCCGGATTCTTAATTCAGTTCGACCGTATCTGACGGTGCCACGAAGGGCTGGTGCCAGATCACCTGGTCCTCTGTACCGATGATGACTTCATGGGGTGGATAGACCCCCGCCATGAAGGGATAGTACGAACCGCCGCAATCCACGTTCACCTGGGGACCTACCGCCTGGCGCACCGCGTCGGGCGCAGTCAGGTCCTGGCTGCTGCCATCCGCATAGCTCACCTTGATCGCGGTGAGTCGTGCGCAGGTGAACTGGTTATCAGGAGGCAGTGCCCAGACGGTGTTGTCGTTCTTGGCCACGCGCTCCGCCCCCGGTGCGAGCGTGCCGCTCGCCACCAGGTGCTTCACCATGGGCTTGCCGTCTGCGTCCACGATCGGCCTGTTATTGTCATAGGCCGTAAGCTCGAACTGCACGCTGCTGATGGCCTGAGCCGAGGTGTTGGTGAAGCGCATCGCCGTGAAGCGGTTATAGATCTTCTCTTTATTGGCGTAGGCGAGGCTGTGGTACTGGTCGCTATTCTTGTAGTAGACCCAGGTGGGCGCTGACAGGTATTCGGAGACCAGGAGCGGCGGCTTGGCCACGGCACTGTCGTCCGCGATGGCCGCGGCGGGCAGCGACGCGCACAGAGCGAGACCTAAGCTCAGGGATGAAGCGAGGACGGTCTTGAGGTTCATGGCGGACTCCTTAGGCCTCGATGCGCGGGGCTGGTTTTCCCAATACCTAAAATATAGTACTGCCAGCGCAGGACGGCGTTACCAGCGGCACCCCGCGCCGCCATTGGGCTGCCAGGATTAGCCCGTCTCCATGGCTTTCATGCGCTTCATCAACTCTTTGTCAGAGACGTCCTCGATGTGAGTCGCCACATACCAGCGATAGCCGAAGGCATCGACGATGACACCCAGACGGTCGCCGTAGAATTGGTCCGCCACGGGGCGTTCCAGCTTGGCGCCGCCGGTCACTGCACGTTCCACCGTTCCATCTACATCCTTGAGATACAGCATGAGGTTGGTACTGGAGGTCTGGCCGGGTGCCGGGGCCAAGAAGCCCAATTCCTTGTTCTCGTCCGCAAGGTTCAGGCGCGCATCGCCAATCTGCAGCTCCGCGTGGGCGATGCGATCGCCGTCCTGGAACACCGAGAGCTCCTTGGCACCGAAGGCCTTCACGTAGAAGTCGATGGCCTGACGCCCGCCACGTACCGCGAGGTATGGAGTGACGCTGTGGAAGCCCTTGGGGATAGCCGAGACCTTCGCGCGGCGTTTGACGGCAGCCTTCTTCTTGCGGGCCGGCTTCCTGGCCGGGGACTTCTTGCGGGCTTTCTTCTTGGCCATGGTGAACTCCTGGCGACCGATAAGAGGTCTTAAAGCTTAGCACCGGGAAGATGTCAGCCTCGTTTCAACGCATGTGAGTAGCTTTCATGCGTTTCTCAGCCTCTTTAGGGCTGACGTCTTCGATGTGGGTAGCCACCATCCAACGGTGATCGAAGGGATCCACGATGGTGCCGGAGCGGTCGCCGAAAGGCATGTCCACTACCGGGGTCACGAGGCGGGCACCGGCGTGCACGGCACGTTCCACCACGTCATCCACATCGTCCAGGTAGATCATGGTGCTGTCGGTCACGGCGCCTGGCTTGGGAGCGTTGAACTCCTGTTTGGGATCAGCCTCGGAGACCATGAGATAGGCACCGCCGATCTTGAGTTCGGCATGAGCCAGGCGGCCGCCGGGGCGGAACTCCTGGAGTTTCTCGGCACCGAAGACCTCTTGGTAGAAATCCAGGGCCGCAGCCCCATCGCGTACCGCGAGATAGGGGATGACGGCCTGATAGCCCTTGGGGATGGCGTTGACCTTGCGGCTCTTGCGCCGGGCAGCGGCCTTCTTCGGGGCGGACTTGTTGGTGGACAACATCTTGCGGGCGGGGTTCCGGGCCATGACAGCCTCCTGGGATGCGGATGGAACCTTCGAGCTTAGGCGCGTAGCCGATGCGCTCTGTGAGCTAAGTCGCAAGCCTGATTCAAAGCTACTGCACGACAAATCCCATAAAATCAGCGCATGAACTGGCTAGAACTGAAATTGGCTTTGGGTGGACTGGATGCGGAGCGCGTGGAAGACGCGCTGCTGGAAGCCGGTGCGCTTTCGGTGACGCTGGAAGATGCAGGTGACGAACCCATCTACGAACCAGACGCCGACAAACCTTCCCTCTGGTCCGACACGCGACTCACGGCGCTGTTCGCTGCCGATGCGGACATGGGCTCCGTGACGATGCAGCTATTGACGATGCTCGATCTGAAAGCCCTGCCGCCTCATCGGGTGGAACCCCTGGAAGACCGGGATTGGGCGCGGGAGTGGTTGAAGGATTTCAAACCCATGCGCTTCGGCAGGCGCCTGTGGATCTGCCCCACCGCCTACATCCCGCCCGATCCTTCCGCCATCAACCTGATACTCGACCCGGGCCTCGCCTTCGGCACCGGCACCCATGCCACCACGGCCTTATGTCTCGAGTGGCTGGATGGCGCGGATATCAAGGACCAGCTGGTAGTTGATTACGGTTGCGGCTCGGGCATCTTGGCCATCGGCGCGGCACGGCTCGGAGCTAGAGATATCTGGTGCGTGGACAACGATCCCCAGGCGCTCATCGCCACCCGGGACAATGGCTCACGCAATGGCGTGACGGATACGCTGCATATCTGCCTGCCGCCACAGTTCCCGAAGATGCAGGCGGACTTGCTCCTGGCCAACATCCTGGCGGGACCCCTGGTGAGCCTGGCGCCCCTGTTCGCGGCGCACCTGAGGCCCGGCGGACGGCTGGTGCTCTCCGGTATCCTTAAGTCCCAGGAAGCGGATATCCACGGCGCCTATGAGGCAGATTTCGCGGAGCTTGAGACCGCGGTGAAGGACGATTGGATCAGGATCACGGGAATCAGAAGGTAGATGTATACAAGCTGCACGAATTGCCATACCCGCTTCCGCCTCACATCGGCGCAGCTCACGGCTGCCCAGGGGAAGGTGCGTTGCGGTGAGTGCAATGAAGTCTTCGACGCCTATGAGGCGCTCGAAGGTGCCGACCTGCCTCCGCAGATGCCCGCACGGATCGCAGACGTACCTCCGGCTGAGTCGGAGATCAGCACCGACGATTCGGTGGAGATGACCGAAGATTCCATACGCATCCGCGAAGAGACCACGCCTGATCTCGAGATGCCCTTGGCAGTGGAGGATGAGCCCATCACCTCTGCGCCGAACCTGAAGGCCGGGTCTCGCAGGTCCCCGCCGCCGCCCATCGACGATCTTTTCGCGGGTATCGGCAATGAGCCGGAGCCCAGGACCGCGCCCATGACGGAACCGTTGGGAGCCGCGGTGGAACCTGTCGCCATCTCCGCGGATCCGATGCCAATGTATACGGATGAAGTGGGCAGCCCCGCTTCCTTCGCCCACGTGGAGGACCTGCGCACCCCGCCCGCGCCGAAGCCCAGCCGCCCGTTGCTGGGCGCCGCGGGCTGGTTGCTGGGCGTCGTGCTGGTGCTTGGCCTCGCCGTGCAGCTCATCGACATGGACCGGGCGGCCTTGAGCCAGAACCCGGTCATCGGACCCTCACTGCAGGCGCTGTACGCGGCCCTGGGCCGGCCGCTCACCAAGTCGAGTGCGGTGTCCGAGTGGGATGTAGGGGCCCTGAACGTCACCACCGACCCGGACAGCCCCGGCGCCCTCTCCATCACGGGCTCCCTCACCAATGGCGCAGGCTTCGTGCAGCCCTGGCCCTACCTGCGGGTGGTGCTCACGGACCGCTTCGGCGCGACGTTGCGTTCCCGCGACTTCAAGCCCGCGGACTATCTGCCCCAGGGCCAGGCAGGCACGGCGCTGGCGCCGGGCCTCGCGGCGCGCTTCCGTCTGGACATCGTGGATCCGGGTGCGGATGCCGTGGGCTTCAGCCTCACGCCCTGCCTGGATATGACAAGCGGCCGGGTGTGCGCGGCGCCTAACGCCACGGACTGAATCTAAATCCGTATCCACTAGAAACTTCTTGTCGGATGGCGTAGGGCACGTGGTGTGCCACGACTTTTTCATTGTTTCGCCGCGCATTGCAGAAAAATTTCAAGCTTTGACTCGCGGATGTTTCTGGCTATTATTTCGCCTCGATTCCAACAGCAGCATTCAAGCGCACCAGTCATGCGTATCGGGCCCTATTCTCTCCGCAACAGCCTGGTGCTGGCGCCCATGGCGGGCGTCACAGACCGGCCGTTCCGCCAGCTCTGCAAGCGCCTGGGCGCGGGCATGGCGGTCTCGGAGATGGTCACCTGCCGCGCGGACCTTAGAGACAGTCTCAAGTCCCGCCGCCGCCGTGACCATGAGGGTGAAGTGGAACCGCGCATCGTGCAGATCGCCGGCGGCGACCCGGAAATGATGGCCGAGGCCGCCCGCTACAACGTAGCGGAAGGCGCGCAGATCATCGACATCAACATGGGTTGCCCGGCCAAGAAGGTCTGCAACAAGGCCGCGGGCTCCGCGCTCTTGCAGGACGAGGACCTGGTGAAACGCATCCTGGACGCGACGGTCGCTGCCGTGGATGTGCCGGTGACCTTGAAGATCCGCACAGGCTGGGACCGGGAACACAAAAACGGCCTGCGGGTGGCCGAGCTGGCCGAGCAGGCGGGTATCCAGGCCCTGGCAGTGCATGGCCGTACCCGCGCCGACCTCTATAAGGGCGAAGCTGAGTATTCGACCATCCGCGCCATCAAGGCGGCGGTGAAGATCCCGGTGATGGCCAACGGCGACGTAGAGACCCCGGAGAAGGCCAAGCAGGTGCTGGCCGAGACCGGCGCCGATGCAGTGATGGTCGGTCGTGCGGCCCAGGGGCGCCCGTGGATCTTCCGGGAGATCGAGCATTTCATGGCAACGGGCCGGCATCTGGCCGCGCCTGCACCTGAGGAGGTCTGCAGCATCATGCTCGGCCACCTCGAGAACCTGTATTCGTTTTACGGGGAATTCAGCGGCGTACGCGTCGCCCGCAAGCACATCGGTTGGTATCTCAAGACCCTGCCCGGGGCGGCAGGTTTCAGGGAACGGGTGTTGCGGGCCGAGACTTCGCTGGAACAACAAGCACTCATCCGCGCTTATTTCGCGGACCAAGACATCAGGGAGCTGGCGGCATGAACAAGACAGGGGCGCAACGGGTCAATCTCGAGGTGGTGGACAGCAACGGCAGCCATGCGGCGCCGTCGGCCTCGCCCACCCATTCACTGCGGGAACACGCGGAGAAGACCCTGCGACGTTATTTCACGGACCTGAAGGGGCATGACCCCTCGGACCTGTATGACATGGTGCTGGGTGAGATCGAGCAGCCGCTCCTGACCACCCTCATGGAGTACACCCGGGGCAACCAGTCCCGTGCGGCGGCGATACTCGGCCTGAATCGCAGCACCCTACGCAAGAAGCTGCGCAGATACAAAATAAACGCCTGACCTGAGCGGGTCTATTGGCCGGGGCGTCGTTACGCTTCAGGCTCGCAGTCGGCCATGCACATCGGAGTGCACTCCCTCCTGCTTGCCTCGCGCGTCTAGCCCGCGGCCAAAATCCCTCGCCCAGGCTCCGGCTTTAGCTGCCTACTCTCAATCTTTTGGCCTTCTCCCCTGAAGACAAGACCAAGAGATGAGGGATATTCCGTTAAAATGGCCGCCTTCGTAGATAGGGGATTCTCGTGCCGGTAGCAAAGCGCGCCCTTCTCAGCGTCTCCGACAAGACCGGCATCGTGGACTTCGCCCGCGCCCTCTCGGGCATGGGCGTGGAGCTGCTGTCCACCGGTGGCACCGCCAAACTCCTTCGGGATTCGGGGCTCGACGTCAAAGACGTGTCCGAGCACACGGGCTTCCCGGAGATGATGGACGGGCGGGTGAAGACCCTGCATCCCAAGGTGCATGGCGGCCTGCTCGGCCGGCGCGGCACCGATGACCAGGTCATGGATGAGCACGGCATCCTGCCCATCGACATCCTAGTGGTGAACCTCTATCCCTTCGAGAGCACCGTGGCCAGGCCCGGCGCTTCCTTCGACGATGCCGTCGAGAACATCGACGTGGGCGGACCCGCCATGCTGCGCGCCGCCGCCAAGAACCATGCCGCCGTGGCGGTGGTGGTGGAGGCCGGCGACTACGCGCGCGTGCTGCAGGACCTGCGTGACCATAGCGGTGCCGTGAGCGAGGTGCTGCGCCATGAGCTGGCTGCCAAGGCCTTCGCCCACACCGCGGCCTACGATGGCGCCATCGCCAACTTCCTCACGGGCCGTAGCCCAAACGACAACGGCAAGCGCCAAGCCTTCCCCGGTGTATACACGGCCCAGTTCCGCAAGCTCTACGACCTGCGCTACGGCGAGAACCCGCACCAGGAAGCAGCTTTCTATGCGGAGCAGCACCCGGCTCCCGGCACCCTGGCGGGTGCGCGGCAGTTGCAGGGCAAGGAACTCTCCTTCAACAATATCGCGGATGCAGACGCGGCCTTGGGCTGCGTGAACAGCTTCGAGACCCCGGCCTGCGTGATCGTGAAGCACGCCAATCCCTGCGGCGTGGCCCTGGGGCCGACGCCGCAGGTGGCCTACGAGCGCGCCTACAGCGTGGACAAGGATTCGGCCTTCGGCGGCATCATCGCGTTCAATCGCCCGCTGGATGCGGCCACCGCCGCCAAGATCCTGGATAACCAGTTCGTGGAAGTGATCGTGGCACCGGACATCGAGCCGGCGGCCCTGAAAGCCCTCTCTGCCAAACCCAACGTGCGGGCACTCGCGGTGGGCAGCGCCGGGACCCCGAAGCGCTATCTCGACTACAAGCGCGTGGCCGGCGGCCTCCTGGTGCAGGACGCGGACCTGGGTGCCGTCACCCAACAGGATCTCAAGACCGTGACCCAGGTGGCGCCGAACGCCGAGCAGCTGGCTGACCTGGCCTTCGCCTGGCGGGTGGTGAAGTACGTGAAGTCCAACGCCATCGTCTATGCCCGCGGCGGCCTGAGCTTAGGCATCGGCGCCGGCCAACCGAGCCGCGTCATGAGCGCGCGCATCGCCGCCATCAAGGCCGGCGAAGCCAAGTTCGAGGTGCGGGGTTCGGTGATGGCCTCGGACGCCTTCCTGCCCTTCCGGGACAGCGTGGATGCCGCGGCAGCGGCGGGCGTCTCCGCCATCATCCAACCGGGTGGTTCCATGCGGGATAAAGAGACTATCGCGGCGGCGGATGAACACAAGATAGCGATGGTCTTTACTTCCATGAGGCATTTCAGACATTGATGGACCTGCGGCGCACTCTCGCGACGCTATCCCTGCTTGCAGCTGTCTCCCTCCCTGCATCCGCTTCAGCCGATATTCTGACAGCGCTGGTTTCAGTGGAACCGGCAGCCGAGCCGGGACACTTCCTGGTGGATTACAAGCTCTCGCATCCGGTGACACTGCTGCATCTCTTCTGGCCGGGAGCCGCGGTACGAGGCTTGAGTTGGCATCTCTCTCAGGGGGATGTGGCCCTGGACGGGGACACCTTGGTCTCCCTCTCGGGCCGGCCTTTCGATCATGTGCATCTCGACATGCTGGAACTGCCGGAACACGCGGACCGGCAGAACGATCCGGTGGACACCTTCTCGGACGGCAGTGCCGTGATCTTCACGGGTCTGTTCAACATCAGCGGTCCCCTGGCCGCCACCCGTTTCCATTTCCAGCCAGCGCCGGGTCAGGCAGTGATATTCCTGGGAAGGCGCGTGCTCAATGGTTTCTACTGGACGCCGGACCGGGCCGCCACCTACGTGTATTTCGGCGCGCTGCCGATCTACAAGGGCGCCGGCTACGACGCAGTGCTGGATCCGGCCATGCCCGCATGGCTCGCCGGCGAGTTGCAGCAGGACCTGCCGGACATCGTCAGCCGCTACCGGAATCTGTTCGGCGTTAACCTGAAGGAGACGCCACAGATCTTCTTCGGTTACCGCTTCCGGGACGAGCCCTACCTCAATTACGTGGGTGCGGCGGAACCGGGAGCCATCCGATTCGAGATCCGCGGTGCCGGATGGCAACAGCAAGCACCGGAATCCCTGCTGCATGCGGTGGCGTTCTTCGCTCACGAGGCGGTGCATCTCTGGAATGGCGGCCTCACCCACCCCGCCGACAGCGATACCTATCCCTGGCTGAACGAGGGCAGCGCCGACGCGCTGGCCTTCGACACGGTGCATGGACTCGGGCTCACGGATGACGCAGCACGCCTGGAACGCTATAGCTCCGCCTTCAACGCCTGCCTGCTGGAACTGGACGCGGCGGATCAGACCATCAGCGGCATGCCGAGTGGCTCCACGCCCTACGACTGCGGTGCGGCTCTGGCCTTCCTGGCCGGTATGGCGGTACACCAGCATGACCCGAGCCGGGACCCGGAATCGGCCTTAGGGGATATCTGGAAAGCTACCTTCCAGGCCGCCGCGACCACCCAAGGCGGCTATACGCCGGACAGCTTCTTCGCGGCCCTGACCCGCTTGAGTGGCTCGCCAGCGGCGAGCCAGCAATTGCGCGGCTTCCTCACGGCCAAGGCGCCTGAACTCAGGCAGGGCTTCCTGGAGGCCCTGCGCCAGGGCGGCTATCAGCTGCTCTCCGATGCGCCCACGGCAGACGACGGCGAGCAGCTGGCGACCCTGCTGTTCAGCTTCGTCATGGGGGCGGACTGCGGCTGGCATTCCAGCATCACATCTCACGCGGATCACCTGAGCCTGAGGCCCAATCCCGCCTGCCACGTGCTCACCCAGCCTTATAATGTGCGCGGCCTCGGCGGCTATGACCTGTTCACCGACACCCCGGCAGCCTACGATTACGTGGCCCGGCAATGCCAAAGACATGAATCCATGACCGTGAACCTCTATCAGGATCGCCGCACCCTCGAGGTGCCCTGCATCTGGCAGCCACCGGCCATGCCGGCACTGATCCGCATCGTACCCGGTGCGGCTACTGCGACTGCTGTTCCGGGGGCCGCCTCGTGAAGGTGCTGGTCATCGGAGGCGGCGGCCGCGAGCATGCCCTGGCGTGGAAGCTCGCCCAATCTCCGCAGGTGGAGAAGGTGTACGTGGCGCCGGGCAATGCCGGCACCGCCCACGAGAAGAAATGCGAGAACGTGCGCATCAGGGCGGACGATCTGCGCGGCCTCTTGGATTTCGCGCTGGGTCAGGGTATCGGACTTACAGTAGTGGGGCCAGAAGGTCCCTTGGTCTTGGGCGTGGTGGACGTATTCACCCAGGCGGGCTTGCAATGCTTCGGGCCCACGCGCATGGCCGCGCAGCTGGAAGGCTCCAAGGTCTTCAGCAAGGATTTCCTGAAGCGGCATCACATCCCCACCGCCGAGTATCAGAGTTTCAACCTCATCGAGCCGGCGCTGGAATATCTGCGTTCCAAGAGCGCACCCATCGTGGTGAAGGCCGATGGCTTGGCCGCCGGTAAGGGTGTGGTGGTCGCCGAGACTCTGGAACAAGCCGAAGCTGCGGTGCGGGACATGCTCGCGGGCAACGCTTTCGGCGATGCGGGCAGCCGGGTGGTGATCGAAGAGTTCTTGGCAGGAGAGGAAGCGAGCTTCATCGTCATGGCCGATGGCGAGCATGCTCTCGCACTCGCCACTTCCCAGGATCACAAACGCGTGGGCGACGGCGACACCGGCCCCAACACCGGCGGCATGGGCGCCTATTCGCCCGCGCCCATCGTCTCAGGCTCGGTGCATGAGCGAGTGATGAGCGAAGTGATCCGCCCCACCATCAAGGGCATGGCCGCTGAAGGCATGCCGTACACGGGTTTCCTCTACGCCGGCCTCATGATCGACAAGGACGGCATCCCGAAGGTGCTGGAGTTCAATTGCCGCTTCGGCGATCCCGAGACCCAGCCCATCATGATGCGGCTCAAATCCGATCTCGTGACCCTGTGCGAAGCCGCGCTTGATCACAAGCTGAACAAGACCAGTGTGGAATGGGACGGCCGCGCTGCCGTAGGCGTGGTGCTGGCGGCGGAAGGCTACCCGGGCGAGTACCGCAAGGGCGACAGCGTCTTGGGCCTGCCGCACTTCCCCAGTGATCACGTGAAGGTGTTCCATGCAGGCACGGAGGAACAGGACGGCAAGGTGCTGACCACCGGTGGCCGAGTGCTGACGGTGACGGCGCTGGGCGATTCAGTGGCGGATGCGCGGCTGCGCGCCTATCACACAGCTGAGAGCATCCGTTGGCCGGGGCGTTTCTTCAGGAAGGACATCGGCTGGCGCGCGGTGCAGCGGGAAGAGCGCGGCGAGACCACGCGCTTCGGCGTCCATTTCCAGAGCACCTGGCCCAAGAGACATTGATTCGTCTCAGCTTTTCATCGTCTTCGCGGTAGTTCACAGGCGCCATCGTTGCAGCCGGACATCTCCCGGTCCGCTCGGCCCCGTAGCGCGGGGATCTTGAGCAGAGGCAAGAGCGGCAGATAGAGCGGGATCTCCCGGAAGATCCGCTCCAAAGCGTCGGCGCCGCGCAACATCCTGCCGCTGTCCAACTCCTCCACCACCACTTCACCCAGGCCCAAGGCTCCCGTGGCGGGCGTCGCGGTGGAGACGGACACCCGGCCGAACCAGTCCAGGCGCTGGTGCATGCGGGCGTATCGGGCGCACTTGGGGCAATCCGGGTTGCGGTAGATACGGATACGTTCCATGTGTGTCCGCCTATGCCGCCAGCGGCTTGCGTTCTACCGCAGTGCGCAGGCCCACGTTGAGCAGGTTCCAGGCGTTGATGACCGCCACCGCGAAGGTGAGATCGGCGATCTCGCGCTCGTCGAAGTGCCGCTGCAGCTCCGCGCCGGCAGCGTCCATGGCCGCCTCCTCGTCCAGGGCGTTGACGCGTTCGGCCCAATCCAGGGCCGCCCGTTCCTTGGGGGTGTAGAAATCGGACTCGCGCCAGGCATCCAGGCTCACGATGCGTTGCAGATCCTCGCCCTGTTTCAGCAGGTCGCGGGCGTGCATGTCCAGGCAGTAGGCGCAGCCATTGATCTGGGACACGCGCAGGAACACTAGGTCCAGCAGCTTGGTGCCGACTTCGGACTTGTGCACGACCATGCTCAGGTCGTAGAGTTTCTTGAAGGCTTCGGGGGCGACGGTGGGATAGATGATCCGGTTACGTGACATGGGGTTCCTCCTGAGGGCGGGATATGGTGCCCTCTTCTCACCTATAGACGCGCGGCGGCCGCGCGCTGTGACAGCTCAGGCCGCAGTGATGTGTCGCAGCTTGTCTGGGTTGCGGACCGTGTAGACGTCGAGGATGCGGATGCCATCGGTCACCACGCTGATGGCTGCGTCGAGTCGCCCATCCAGGAAACGCAGCAAGCCGGGCTCACCGTTGATCTCCACATGACGGTAACTGACGCGCCCGGCCGTGAGGCGGGAGATGGCGCTGTAGAACCGCACCACCCGTTCCGCGCCTTCCAACGTGTGCAACACCGCCCGCACTTTCCCGCCACCATCACCGGTCACGCGCACGCTGTCGGCGAAGAGCGCCAGCAGCTTGCCCGGGTCACCGCTGCTGGTCGCCTCGGCGAAGCGATCGAGCAGGCGACGGTGCGCTTCTGGGTTCACCTGGAAGCGCGGCCGCCCTTCCCGCACCCGCTCCCTGGCACGGTGCAATATCTGCCGGCAGGCCGCCTGGTTCTTGCCAAGCATCTGTGCCAGCTCCGGATAATCCACGTCGAACACCTCGCGCAGCAGGAACACCGCCCGTTCTTCCGGCGCGAGCTGCTCTAGCACCATGAGGAAGGCCATGGATACGTCGCTGGCCAGTTCCACTGCATGCTCAGGCACCTCCCCTTCTTCCACCAGGGGTTCCGGGAGCCAGGGGCCGGTGTAGCGCTCGCGTTCCTTCTTGGCCTCCCGCAAGCGGTCGATACTGAGACGCGTCACCACGGTGGTGAGCCAGGCTTCGGGGCTACGCAACTCACGCTGCTCCGCCCCCTGCCAACGCAGCCAGGCGTCCTGCAGCACGTCTTCCGCGTCGGAGCGGGAGCCCAACATGCGGTAGGCGAGCCCGAACATCCGGGGCCGCAATTCCAGGAACTCTTGGTCGGCTGGACTCATAGGGGCTCATGGCCTCGAGGTTGGCCGTTCACGGATATTAGACGTGGGAGGATGGCTTGCTGTGACGGGTCCGGCGGGGCCTGATGGGCTGGCGTCAGGGGCGGGGGCGCGGGAGTCCGCGAGTGCTGCCCGTGCCACCGGACATACCCCGGCCCGCCCAGGCCCTGAGCGCAGGGATCTTGAGCAGCGGCAGGAGCGGCAGATAGGCCGGGATCACCTGGCAGATGCATTCCAGTGCGTCAGCGCCGCCCATGATCCTGCCGCTGTCCACTTCCTCCACCACCATCGCGCCCCGCCCCAGAGGGCCTGTGGCGGGCGTGGCAGTGGAGACGTGTACCTGGCCGAACCAATCGAAGAAACGATGGATACGCGCGTAGTTTGCGCACTTGGCGCTCTGAGGATGGCGATAGATGCGGATGCGGCGCATGCAAAGAGACTAGTGCGGGGCGCGGCGGGATTCTGTGAACCAAGCCGCGTTGTGATTTAGGTCGTATTTATCCCGGCTAGAGAGGAAGAGCCTTAGCCTTTCGAATAGAACACATCAAATATAGTCTTCCAGGTCTTGCCGCCATCTTCCGATACTTCCCAGAGCTGACGGATCTTGGTGCCTTGGGGTATCCAGCTCATGCGGTCCATCTGGTGTTTGCCACCCTGTACCATCTCGCCAGTCATGACCATGGCATTGCCCTTGAGCCCTCCTTCCAGCACCACCAGGGTGCCGGTGGAGTCCACCCAGGTCTGGTGCCAAAGCTTGCGGCTCAGGTCATACATGCTGACGCTGCCGCCGGTGCCACCGTCCACACTGGTCCAGTGCTCCTGGACCACGCAGTTGCCGTAGGTCTTCTCCACCTGGTCGCGGCCCACCAGCTTGCCGTCTGTGGTGGCCACGTTCCAGTCGCCCAGGATGAAGTCGAACTGGCGATAGGCCAGGTCCGCACAGGCGGCATGGGCCGCAGCGGGCAAGCACAGGGCGAACAGTATTGGCAGGGCTTTAAAAGTCATCTGCTGCATTTCCGGGCGAGCTTCATATGCTCTGACCGATAGACCGACCCCAAGTTCCGATTATTTCAGGGGCACTAAAGGAAAGGGCGGGCCTCTAAGCCCGCCCCTTCGTCTACTTACCGTTTCATCGAATCGAAGAACTCGGCGTTGGTCTTCGTATCCTTGAGCTTGTCCAGGATGAACTCGCTGGCGGCCAGCTCGTCCATGGGATGCAGGAGCTTGCGCAGGATCCACATCTTCTGCAGCTCATCCTGCGGCACTAACAGTTCTTCGCGGCGGGTGCCGGACTTGTTGATGTTGATGGCCGGGAACACGCGGCGCTCGGCGATGCGGCGGTCCATGTGGATCTCCGAGTTACCGGTACCCTTGAACTCCTCGTAGATAACGTCGTCCATGCGGGAGCCCGTCTCCACCAGCGCCGTGGCGATGATGGTGAGGGAGCCGCCCTCTTCGATGTTGCGCGCGGCGCCGAAGAAGCGCTTGGGGCGCTGCAGGGCGTTGGCGTCCACGCCGCCCGTCAGCACCTTGCCGGAGGCCGGCACCACGGTGTTGTAGGCGCGACCCAGACGCGTGATGGAATCCAAGAGGATCACCACTTCGCGCTTGTGTTCGACCAGGCGCTTGGCCTTCTCGATGACCATCTCCGCGACCTGCACGTGGCGGGTGGCGGGCTCGTCGAAGGTGGAGGATACGACCTCGCCCTTCACGGAACGCTGCATCTCGGTCACTTCCTCGGGCCGCTCGTCGATGAGCAGCACGATGAGGTAGATGTCGGGATAGTTGGCGGCGATGGACTGGGCGATGTTCTGCAGCATCATGGTCTTACCGGCCTTGGGCGGGGAGACGATGAGGGCGCGCTGGCCCATGCCCTGGGGCGCGACCATGTCGATGATGCGAGCGGTGATGTCTTCGGTGGAGCCGTTGCCGCGCTCCATCTTGATACGGCGCTTGGGGAACAGCGGTGTGAGGTTCTCGAACAGCACCTTGTTCTTGGCGTTCTCGGGCGGATCGAAGTTGATGTGGTCCACCTTGAGCAGCGCGAAGTAGCGCTCGCCTTCCTTGGGCGGACGGATCTTGCCGGCCACAGAGTCGCCGGTGCGTAAGTTGAAGCGGCGGATCTGGCTGGGCGAGACGTAGATGTCGTCCGGGCCGGCGAGATAGGAGCCTTCGGCGGAACGCAGGAAGCCGAAGCCGTCCTGTAGGATCTCGAGGACCCCGTCCCCGGAGATCTCTTCGCCGTTGCGCGCATGAGCCTTGAGGATGGAGAAGATCACGTCCTGCTTGCGCGAACGCGCCATGCCTTCCAGTCCCATGGACTCGGCCAGCTCGATGATGGCTTCGGCCGGGCGGCGTTTCAGTTCAGTGAGGTTCATAGGGTGTGCAACTCTGCTCTTGTTTTCTGTGTCCGCGGGGATGCGGACGGGGGTGGGTGTGGACATGGTTAGTTTAGAGGTTGGTCTCGATGAACGCGGCCAGCTGCGACTTGGACATGGCGCCGACCTTCTGCGCCTGCACCGAACCGCCCTTGAAGATCATGAGGGTCGGGATGCTGCGGATGCCGTACTTCTGGGTGACCTGCTGGTTTTCGTCGACGTTGACCTTGGCGATCTTGAGCTTGCCCTGGTAGTCGCCGACGATCTCGTCGAGGATCGGGGCGATCATCTTGCAGGGTCCGCACCACTCGGCCCAGTAGTCCACCAACACGGGGACGTCGGAGCTGAGCACATCTTTCTGGAAGTTGGCATCGCTGGTATGGACGATTTGGTCGCTCACAGTGGAAAAGCCTCCTTAAGGCTCGGGTCTGCTGGTTGGGGCGTCGCGGGCGGGCGGTGATATTCCGACGGGTTCGGCGGGACTGACGTAAGGTGCCGGTTTAAGGCACAATATCGCAGCTTGCTCGCGGCGCTTGGTGATGAAACTAGTGAGTTCTTTCTGAAAACTGCCCGCGCGGGGCGCAGGCGTCACAAGGCATTTCGGGTATTTTGAGCCCATTTCTCCGGTTAATGCAAGCCCCACCGGAGCCTAGCTGGACCACACATTGAGCGACCTAAAATTCGAGTCCCTCGGCCTGGCCGAACCCCTGCTGCAAAGCATCCGGGAAGCCGGCTTCAAGGGATGTACCCCCATCCAAGCGGAGACCTTGCCCATCGCGCTCGCCGGGCGCGACGTCGCCGGGCAAGCCCAAACCGGCACCGGCAAGACTGCTGCTTTTCTGCTCGCCCTCTTCAACCGCCTCCTGACCCACCCCGCACCCGCCTCCCGCAAGCAGAACCAGCCCCGTGCCCTGGTGATCGCGCCGACCCGTGAGCTGGCGGTACAGATCCACAAGGACGCAATGCTGCTGGGCGCCCACACGGGCCTGTCCATCGCGGTGGTGTACGGTGGCGAGGATTACGAGAAACAACGCAACCGGGTGGCGGAAGGCGTAGATGTGCTCATCGGCACGCCGGGCCGGCTCATCGACTACATGAAGCAGCACGTGTTCGACCTGCACATCGCTGAGGTCTTGGTGCTGGACGAAGCCGACCGCATGTTCGACATGGGTTTCATCGCCGACGTGCGCTTCCTGCTGCGGCGCCTACCGCATCCGACCCAGCGCCTCTCCATGCTGTTCTCGGCCACGCTCTCGCACCGGGTACTGGAGCTCTCCTACGAGCACATGAACAACGCCGAGTTCGTGCGCATCGAGCCGGACAAGGTCACCGCCGACAACGTACGCCAGAGCCTGTACTTCCCCGCCGCCAACGAGAAGCTGCCGCTCCTGGTGGGCCTGCTGCGCAAGATCGACCCACATCGCACCATGGTGTTCGTGAACACCAAACGTGTGGCGGAAGACGTGGTGGGCATGCTCAACGGCAACGGCTACAAGAGCGAAGTGCTCTCGGGCGACGTGCCGCAGAACAAGCGCCTGCGGTTGCTCCGCGAGTTCACCGGCGGCGAGCTGCCAGTGCTGGTGACCACCGACGTGGCCTCCCGCGGCCTGCACATCCCGGACGTGAGCCACGTGGTGAACTATGACCTGCCACAGGACGCGGAGGATTACGTGCACCGCATCGGCCGCACCGCCCGGGCCGGCGCCTTCGGCGATGCCATCAGCTTCGCCTGCGAGGAGTATTCCTTCTCCCTGCCGGACATCGAGAAATACATCGGTCATTCCATCCCGCGGGAAGCCCTGACTTCCGAGATGCTGCCGGAGCTGGCGCCGCCGGAGCACCGAGAGCGCAACCGTCCCCTGCATCCAGGCGGCGGGCGGCGTAGTGGTGGCGGAGGCGGCGGTGGTCGCCGTGGAGGCGGTGGTGGTGGACGCGGCCGTAGTGGCGGCGGCGGGCGAGGCCGACGCTGAAGCCATGTCGGATTGGCGTTATTGGCTGATCGTGGCGTTGTGGGTGGTCTGGGGAGGCTACTGGATCGTCTCCGCCATCGGCATCAAACGCGCTGTCCAGAAAGAACCCTTGCTCTCACGCCTGCCGGTGCTCATCGGCCTGGTGCTGGCGCCCTGCCTGCTCCTGGCCCCCAGCTGGTTCGGCAAGCTGGTGGACCGGAGTTTCACCTGGCAGACGGATGTCACCTACTTCCCTGGTCTGGTCATCACCCTCTGCGGCCTAAGCTTCGCCATCTGGGCCCGGCATGCCCTCGGCGCCAACTGGAGCGGACGGGTCGTCATCAAGGAAGACCATGAACTCGTCACCGCGGGGCCTTACCGCTGGGTGCGGCATCCCATCTATACGGGCGCGCTCCTGGGCTTCATCGGTTCAGCCCTGGCGCTGGGACGCGCCGGCGGCGTCTGCGCCGTCGCCATCATGCTCATGATCTTCGCCCGCAAGATCAGCCTGGAAGAGAAGATGCTGGAACAGCACTTCGGCGAACGCTACGCCGCATACAAGCGCTCAACTCACGCGCTCATACCGCTCATCTGGTGAAAGCTACGATGGCCAGGATGGCCTAACGTCGCGGGAGGGTAGGATGCCCGGGAGCGACGGGCGCGAGCCGCTTACTCAACTTGGCTCGCGACGCTTTTACTGCGAGTTCGGCATCAATTCAGCAAAAGTCTCGATCGAAGGGAAATCTTCCATCTCCCGGGCGGGACGCTTCGAGTCCGGCTTACGCATGGCGACCAGCTGTTTCAAGCCATACTCTCGCGCGGCTCGCAGCACCGGCAGGCTGTCGTCCGCCAGGAGCGTCTTGCCGGGATCGAAGGGCTCAATCTTCTGCAGGCCATGCCAGAAGCCCGTGGTCTCTTTCGGGTGCCCGAGATCATGGGATGAGACGATGTTGTCGAAGTAGGCATCGAGCCGGGTGCGCTGCATCTTCATGGCCAGCACCGGCGCGTGGGCGTTGGTGACCAGCACCAGCCGCCTGCCAGTCCTGCGCACCGCCCTCAGGAAGTCCTCCGCATGGGGCAGTACCCGGATCAGGTGCTCCACCTCGCGCTTCAGGGCCACGATGTCCATGTCCAATTCCCGGGACCAGTAGTCCAGGGAATACCAGGCCAGCGTCCCTTCCACTGCGCGGAAGCGCGGCATGAGCGCCTCTAGGGCCGCCTGGTTGGAGAGGCCCTGCCGCTCGCCATAGCGCAGCGGGATATGTTCCAGCCAGAAGTGGTTGTCGAAATGCAGGTCCAGGAGCGTGCCGTCCATGTCCAGGAACACGCTCTCGACTTCACTCCAATCCGGCAACTTGTGCATGACCTCACTCATAGAGCCGGTATCATATCCCGAACCTTAAGATCACATGGGATGAAACATGGCCCGCTCCGACGAGACGCTCCTCGCACCCCTACTGGACATCGCCCGCGCCGCCGCCGGCGAGATCATGCGCGTCTATGGCACCGAGTTCACGGTGAAGATGAAAGAAGATCGTTCGCCGGTCACAGCAGCGGACCTCGCGGCCCACAAGCTCATCGTCGCGGACCTGAAACGCATCACTCCGGACTTGCCGGTGCTGTCGGAGGAATCCGCAGATATCCCCTTCACCGAGCGCGCCCGCTGGAGCAGCTATTGGCTGGTGGACCCGCTGGATGGCACCAAGGAGTTCATCAACAAGAACGGCGATTTCACGGTGAACATCGCCCTGATCCAGGACGGTGTGCCGGTGGTGGGTATCGTCTACGTGCCGGTGACGGGCATGAGCTATTACGGCTGCGTGGGAGTCGGTGCTTTCAAGCGCGACAAGGATGGCCAGGCCTCGCCCATCAAGGCGCGCCAACTTATCCCGGACATGCCGGTGAAGGTGGTGGCCAGCCGTTCGCACCGCGGTGAGTTGTTGGATGGATATCTCGCCAAGCTCGGACCCCATGAGACCGTGTCCCGTGGCAGTTCCCTCAAGTTCTGCCTAGTGGCGGAAGGTTCGGCGGACGTGTATCCCCGCCTCGGCCCCACCTCTGAGTGGGATACGGGCGCCGGCCACGCGGTGCTGCTAGCGGCAGGCGGCCAGGTGATCGGTATGGATGGGAAGCCGCTGCCCTATAACTCGAAAGAATCTCTGCTGAATCCGCACTTCATCGCCTATGCGGACTCGTCCCGGGATTGGCGCACATACCTATGAAGCATCTGCGAACATATGCGCCAAGAATCATGTCCGCAGCAACAGTCTTGCTCTGCTTCAGCCTGATTTGTGTGAGCGCTCGCGCCGAAGACCAACTCGCAATCGAACAGATCCCTGTTAATGAATGTGACTTGCTGGCCAGTGGCGTACTTAAGTTCGTGGATGCTCGCGATCACGGCAAGACCAGCCAGCAGGCTTTCGATGCCATCACCCAGGGTAATGTGATCATGGTCAAGGGCTCCATCTGGGACCAGATGGAGGTTTGGGCATACACCTATCCTCAATACCAACCCGAGGCTGTGGCTGCCTATGCTTACGGCGACTGCGTGCTGCCTAACTAAAGTGCTTCAGTCGCTGGGACCGGTGTAATCCACCGGCTTATAGTCATCGTCCACCGGCATGTAGCGGCAGCAATACTGCAGTTCGCTGGTGGCGATGGTCTCATCCTCCGGCAGCAGCCACTTACCGGTGATCCAGACCTTGTTCCCATCCACGAGCCAGGTGCCAGCGGGGGCATCCTGCGCCACCTGCACATCGGGTGAGGGCTCCGGCTCATCGTCTGGCGCCACCTGGAAGTAGTAGACCTTGCCGGCCTGCACGTCCAAGTCCGCGAAACCGGTGGGGTTCAGGATCAGGCCGAAGCCCCATTTGCTCTCGAGACGCACGTGGCCCGGCTTGGCGAAGATCAAGGTGAAGGCATCCGCATGCAGGCTCATGGATTCCGCGCCGTTCACGAGCAGGGCAACCCGGCGCTCCGAGGACATGGCGTTGGCGACGCTGCTTATGGGCGTGACGTGCTGCCGGTACACCACCAGGATGGCGTACTTGGTGGAAGTCGGTAGCGCGGCGACGGAGAAGAGAGGGGCATCCCGGTCCGGACCGGAACAGGCGCCCAAGGCCCAAGCAACCAATACCGCGATCAGGATGCGATATCTCATGCGGCCGCCTGGTTCTCTCAGCCACTCGGCGAGGTGTAGTCAACCGGCTTGTAGTCTTCATTCGCCGGCACATAACGGCAGCAGGCCTTCAACCTGCCTGTAGCCGTGGTCTCCTCTTCCGGGCTAAAGCCACGGCCCTGCATGGCGGTATGGAAAGTCGCGCCGTTTGAGATGACATGCGCAGCGATGGTGACCGGCGTCATGATGGAAGGAGCCGAGTCGCCGGTGATCTCGAAATAATAGTAGTGCCCTGCTTGCGCTTCCATGTCCACGGCACCGGCGGGGTTGCCGGAGGCGAAGGACCAGTCGTTCTTGACCGACACGCGGCCGGGCTTGACCTTGATCCAGGTGAAGGCGCCGTTCGGCAATTCCGCTGCCTCCTCACCGTTCACCGAGACGGTGGGCTTATAGGCCAACGGCGGGACGATCTCCCGGTATACCACCAGTAACGCATAGTCGGTACCCGGTGGTGGCAGCATCTGTGCTGAGAACACTGGCGCGTCTTTAGGTGGCGTAGCGCAGCCAGCGAGCAGCACTACAGTCAACGACATACGCAGCAGACGATGGATCATAGAATCCACCCGTCAGTCATCCCTTCCCCAGCATGCCTTCCTTGAGGCTGCTGGTGGGCGGATTCGGACCCATGTACACGTTCAGCAGTGCGTGGTGGAAAGCTTCGCCAGGGATGGTGCCGCGCAGAGTGCCGTTCCAGTAGAACTGGGTGCCGGTGCCCGGCACATAGTCCATGGTGATGACATCGTCCTTCTTGGAGTCACCGAACCAGCCGATGAACTGCTCGATCTGATCGTGCAACGTCACATAGGTATCCGGATTGTTGGCCTTGAAGTCATCGTGCCAGGCATCGGCGAACTGACCCTTGTTCACGCCGTCATAGACCATGTGCATCAGGATACGGTCGGGACCCTCGCCGGCGGCGATAGCGGTCGGATCGGAACTCTTCTGCTGGAGGTACAGACCGCCCACGTAGATTTTGAAGAAGAACTTCACGCGCACGCCTGCGCCGTTCAGCAAGAGCGGTGTGTTCGCCACCGTGGCGGTATCCGGCACGTCCACACCCGCGACGGTCGCTGCATCGGCAGTCACCGCCAGGCCCAGAGTCATGAGGAATACCGCTAGGAATCGCATGGCTGCACCCTGAATTGTGTTCGTCCCTCAAGACTAGCATTTCCGGGAAAACCTCGGCAGGCCGGTGGTATCACCTCAGGCCGCCTCGGGTTAAAATCCCAGCCATGCCACGCCACGTCTCGACCAGCCTCGCCCTTCTGGCTGCCGCCACTTTGGGATTCTTCTCCCACTGCGGCAGCGCCCTCGCCGACCCTGCCGCCGAATACGCCCGGCTCTACGCCGCCCATGACTTCTTCGGCCTGAAGGCCATGGCGGCTGCCGATCCGCGCCCCGATTCGGAGCAGAAGCGGTTCTATCAGGCGGCAGTGCTCACCGCTTTCAACCAGCCGGCGGCGGCCAACAAGCTCATCGAGGGCATGTTGGCCAACAACATCGATACGGCGCTCATGCCCTTCCTGCTACAGATGCGCATGCAGAACGACCAGCGGCTCTACGACTATGCGGGCGCGCTGGACACGGAACGCACCCTCATCGACCTCTACGAGCGCAAGGGCGATTCGCGCCTGGCGGACGCGCAGAACACCGCGAAGCTGCTCGGCGCGCTGAGTGGCATCGACCCGCAGAAGGTGACCCGCAGTGGCGACTCACACATCATCGAGGCGGCGGACGGCAAGCTCGGCTACTGCATCCCGGTGACGGTGGGGGTGGACCCCTGCTACATCCTGGACAGCGGTGCCAACTACTCGACCCTGATACGTTCTGAAGCAGAACGCCTCAAGCTCAAGATCATCCCCGCTGGGATCCAGGTGGGCTCCAGTACCAGCAACGTAGTGACTGCCGACGTGGCGGTGGCCCCGTCACTGCTGCTCGGCAACCTGCAATATCACAACGTGGTGTTCCTGGTGATGCCGGATTCAGCCTTCACCTTCCCCGGCTTCCAGATACCCGGCATCCTCGGTTTTCCGATATCCGCCGGCATGGGCGCCGTGACGGTGCGCCATGGGCATGTGATCGACGTGCCGAAGCTGGTATCGGGCCGGCGGGTGGATAACATCGCGCTGGACGGTAACGACATCCTGACCGACGTGATCGTCAACGGGCATGACGTGCTGTGTCGCGTGGACACGGGCGCGGATCACACGGTGTTCTACAAGCCGTACTACGACCTGTACAAGGACGAAGTGGACAAGGCCGGCAAGCCCCACACCACGAAGCAAGGCGGCGCAGGCGGCATCAAGACCTATGCGACCCAGCGTCTGCCCAAGCTCCAGATCACCGTGGCGGGGCGTCGGGTGTCATTGACCAATGTCGACGTCTTCACCGGCAAGGTGGTCGACTCCGACTATCTCCAGTGCAATCTGGGACAGGACGCCTTCAAGGATTACCGCTCGTATACCATTAACATGGCCGCAATGTCTTTGACTCTCGATTGATAGCTGGAGGCGAGCCTCAAGGCCCGCCTCCAGGTCTCGTGCATCACTTCAGATATTTAGCGAAGAACTTCACGGTGCGGCTCCAGGAGTCGGTGGCTGCGGCTGCCTGGTAGTTCTTGCCGGAGGGGTTGGCAAAAGCGTGGCCCGCATCCGGGTACTCATGGATCTCGGCGTTCACGCCCGCCTGCTTCAGCGCTGCCTGGAAGGCGGTCACATCTGCCAGGGTGATGCCCATGTCCTTCTCACCGAAGAAGCCGATGAGGGGCATCTTCAGGGTCTTCAGGGTGTCAACGTCCGTCACCGGCTGTCCGTAGTACATCACCGCCGCATCCAACTTATCCGGGAACAGCAGTGCGGTCTGCAGGGACCAGCCACCACCGAAGCACCAGCCGATCACGCCCATCTTGGTGGCATGCTCGTGGTCATGCAGATAGACATATGCCTGCTTCAGGTTGTCCTTGGCGCTGTCCTTGTCGGCCATCACGGCCTTCATATACTTGGTGGCGTCGTCCGGGTTCTCGGCGGATTGACCGTTATAGAGGTCCACAGCCAAGGCCTCGTAGCCCTCGCCTGCCAGGCGATCGGCGGTCTTACGAATGTTGTCGTTCAGACCCCACCACTCATGGATCACGATGACGCCGGGCAAGGGGCCCTTGGCGGCGCTGGGACGCACCAGATAGCCATTCACCTGTTTACCGCCCACGGTGGCGTAGATCACATCGGAACCGGTGACCGGCTGTGCGGGCTTGGGCACCGTCACGGGACTCGCATTGGGCGAGTCATCGTGGTGCATGGCTGCCATGGCCGCCAGGTACTGAGCGTCGGTCATATCGGCGAAAGCAGTGGAAGCAGCGGAGATCATGAACAGAGAAGCGAGGGAGATCAGCAGCGAACGCATTGGGAACTCCTTTTTATTACTCACCTTCGTATATACATCCCGAAGTACAGGTTTCTTCCACGACGATCTTGGAGAGCGCCGGCAGAATCGGTTTCAACTTGGTCCAGATCCAACGCGCCAGGTTCTCACTGGTGGGATTCTCCAGGCCCGGCACGTCGTTGAGATAGCGATGGTCCAAGGCATCGAACACCGGTGCGAAAGCGGTCTTCAGGTCCGCGAAGTCCATGATCCAGCCGGTCTTGGGATGCACGGGGCCGGACACGTGCACGGATACGCGGAAGGAATGGCCGTGCAGGCGGCTGCACTTATGCCCCTCCGGCACGTTCGGCAGACGGTGGGCGGCTTCCAGGTGGAATGTCTTGTATATGTCCATCCGCCCATTATCCCCTGCGGGGTAAGTCCGCGGAAAGCCCCGTGTTAACCTAGTTAGCTAGGAATTGGGGCGTTCATGGTCAAGAATTCACACAGGATCCGCGAGCAGATCATCCAGCTCAAGCTGGAACACCATGACCTGGACGTGGCCATCGGCCGCCTGGCCGAGGACCCGGCCAGCGATGAACTGCAGGTCTCGCGCCTGAAGAAGCGCAAGCTCCAGCTCAAGGATTACATCGCCCGCCTGGAGAGCATGCTGATCCCGGACCTGGACGCTTGATAGACCTGCATACCCATTCCCGCGTCTCCGACGGCACTCTCGTACCCGCGGAGCTGGTGGCCTTGGCTGTCACGCGCGGCGTGAAGATACTCGCTCTCACGGACCACGACACTCTGGACGGCCTTGCGGCGGCTAAAGAAGCCGCTGCGGGAACGGCGCTGCATCTGATAAATGGCGTGGAGATCTCCGTCAGCTGGCAGAACAAGACACTGCATGTGGTCGGGCTGGACGTGGATATAGAGAATCCTGCTCTCGTCACTGGTCTCGCGCGCCTGCAGACAGTGCGCGATGAACGTGCAGTAGAGATGGGCCGACGCCTCGAGAAAGCCGGCATCGCCGATGCCTATGCCGGCGCCCAGACTCTCGCCCTTGGCGCCCGCCTCACCCGTACCCACTACGCCCGCTTCCTGCATCAGGCAGGACACGTAAAGGACGAGGCCCAGGCTTATAAGAAGTATCTGGGTCGCGGTAAACCCGCCAACGTGAGCGCCACCTGGGCGAGCCTGGAAGAAGCGGTAAATTGGATCCATGGAGCCGGCGGCCAAGCGGTGTTGGCTCACCCCTTCCGTTACGGCATGACTCGCGCTTGGCT
>DASYCJ010000018.1:0-37039 GCA_036500225.1 Gammaproteobacteria bacterium | reverse complement strand
GGATGGCGGATGTCCATGACCAGCATCAGGCCCGCCAGACTCTCCCGGTCCCCGAGGTAGCTCTCCACCATCTCGCCCCACTTGAGGCGCTCCGCTTCAGGCACCTTGGCATAGCCATAGCCCGGCAGGTCCACCAGGCGCATGCCGGGGCCCGTCTCGAAGACGTTGAGGAGGCGGGTGCGGCCCGGGGTCTTGCTGACCCGGGCTAGGCCGCCGACACCGGTGATGGCGTTCAAGGCACTGGATTTTCCGGCGTTGGAGCGGCCGGCGAAGGCCACTTCCCGGCCTTGGTCCGGCGGCAGCCCCCCTAAAGCGGCGGCGCTGGTCAGGAAGGTGGTATGGCGGAAGTCGAGACGCATCGGAGGCCTTAGCTAGAGGGGGTACTGGCCCTAGTGTAAAATCCCGGGGCTCTCGAGCGGCCGGCCGGGCCGGTTATTTCCGCTCAGCGCCCCAAACATCCGGGGCGCCGCCGAAGCCCTATTGAAGGAGCCCAGTCCCCATGAAGAAGGTCCTGATCCTCGCCCTCGCCCTGGCCGCCTTGGCCACCGCCGCCTACGTGAACGCCGACGCCAACAGCGACGCCGGCAAGAACAAGGCCGCCACCTGCGGCGCCTGCCACGGTATGGACGGCAATAGCACCGGCGCCCAGTTCCCCAAGCTCGCCGGCCAGAACGCGAGTTACATCCAGGCCCAGCTTGCGGCCTTCAAGTCCGGCAAGCGCCAGAATCCGATCATGTCGGGCCAGGCCGCGGGCCTGACCGATCAGGACATGCAGGCCCTGGCAGCCTACTTCTCCAGCCAGACCGTGGCGGTCGGTGAAGCGGCGGCAGGCCAGGTGAAGCAAGGCGAGCAGCTCTATCGCAACGGTAACGCCGGTGAGAACGTGCCTGCCTGCCTCGCCTGCCACAGCCCCGATGGCGCCGGCAACGCACTCATGAAGGTGCCGGCCCTGGCTGGACAGCACTCGGCATACGTGGTGGCGCAGTTGCAGAACTACGCTTCCGGCACCCGCACCACCGATCCCAACAAGATGATGGAGACCATCGCCTCCCGGCTCACCCCGGCCGAGATGCAGGCGGTGGCAGGCTACATCGAGGGTCTGCACCGCGCCCAGGCGCAGTGAGCCGCGGTAGTCCGAGACCCGGGCGCGCGCGTTAGATAACCAATCGTCCGCACGAGGTCCGCATGCGAGCATCCCTGTTCCTCGCTCTGCTGCTGCCGGCCGTGACCGGCACGGCCATGGCCGACACGGCCCTGCCCACGGCGGGCCCCAAGCTAGGCCAGCAGTACCAGGTGATCCTGCCGGCGCAGCCCACTTCCACCAAACCCGGCCAGATCGAAGTGCTGGATTTCTTCTGGTATGGCTGCCCCCATTGCAACGCGCTGGAGCCCTATCTCGAGAGTTGGGAGAAGAGCAAACCCGCGGACGTGGTGCTGGTGCGCGTGCCGGCGATACTGCAACCGGATTGGGAACCGGCGGCCCGCGCCTACTACGTGGCCGAGGCCTTAGGGATCCTCGACAAGTCCCACAAGGCCACCTTCGACGAGATACACCAGAACAAGGACAACCTTCAGACCGAGGCGGATTTCGAGCGCTTCTACGTGAAGGCCTTCGGTGTGGACCCCAAGAGGTTCGAGAGCCTGTATAGCTCGCCCGCCATCGACGCCAAGATCGCCCAGGCCAACGTGCTGGCCGCCCGCTATGGACTGATGCTGCTCGGCGTGCCGAACCTTGCGGTGAACGGCAAATATCTCACTGGCGCTTTCTTCGGCATCCCGTATCCGCAGATCATGCCGGTGGTGAACTACCTCATCGCCCAGGAAGAAGCGGCCATGCCCTCGGCCGTCAAGTAAGTAAGGACCGCCATGCGTAAGCTCTGCGTCTCGCTGTTCCTGTTGCTATGCTCCGGCGCCGCGCTGGCTGACCAAGATAACTTCTACAAAGGCCTCAACTATGAGCCCGTGCCCCAGGTCCAGACCACGGGTGTGAAACCGGGCCAGGTGGAGGTCATCGAGTTCTATTGGTACGGCTGCCCGGTCTGTTTCGCGCTGGAACCCTATGTGGAGGGCTGGGAGAAACAGCTGCCCAAGGACGTGGTGTTCAAGCGGGTACCGGGAGCCATGCCGGACTCCGAGTTCTACGTGGACGCCCAGGCCACCGCCGTCGCCGAGGTACTGGGCATCGGCGACAAGATCCGCGAACCCTTCTTCAACGCCATCCACGAGGATGGCAACGTGGCCCTGCGTACCGACAAGTCCGCGATCCGTGATTTCTTCGGCAAGTTCGGCGTGGAATCCGCCGATTTCGATGCCGTCTGGGATTCCGCCGCGGTGAAGGCCAAGCTCGCCGAGTACCAGAAGCTGGCTGCCAGCTACGGCGTGGACCGTGTGCCGACCATCATCGTGAACGGCAAGTGGAAGACCGGCGCCGGCTACGTGATGGCGCCCGACAAGGTCATGCGCTGCGTGGAGTTCCTGGTGAACAATGAGAAAGCGGGCAAGTGACCGGCACCGGCGTCGCATCTCCGGGGCGGACCATGACGAGATCGCTTTCGCTCGCCTTGCTGATGCTCTTGTCTGCTCCGGTCCTGGCCGACGCACCCGTCGATACCTCACGGTTCGTGGAAGGCATGAGCTATGAGGCCGTGACGCCGGTCGGGCCGACCGACGTGAAGCCGGGCCAGATCGAGGTGATCGAGTTCTACTGGTACGGATGCCCGGTGTGCTTCGCCCTGGAACCCTTCGTGGTGGCCTGGGAGAAGGACGGCCTGCCCAAGGATGTGGTGTTCAAGCGCATACCCGCCGCCATGCCGGACTCGGAATTCTACGTGGATGCCCAGGCCACCTTCACCGCCGAGCAGCTCGGCATCGGCGAGAAGATCCGCGAGCCCTTCTTCAACGCCATCCACGTGGACGGCGACGGGCCGTTGCGCACCGACGTGGATGCACTGCGTACTTTCTTCGGCAAATTCGGCGTGAAACCAGCCGATTTCGACAGTACCTGGAACTCCTTCGGTGTGCAGACCGCCTTGAGCAAGGCCCAGAAACTCGAGGATATAGACGGCATCAACAGCGTGCCCAGCATCGTCATCGACGGTAAGTGGCGGACCGGTGCGGGCTATAAGCTCGCTTCCGGCGACTACATGAAGCAGCAGGACATCATCGACTGCCTGCGCTTCCTCATCGCCCGGCAGCGCACGGCGCATCAGGTCACCGGCAAGTGATATCCAACCGGCGCGCGACGCGCGCCAAGTACAGAGGTGTGAGATGAAGAAGATATTCCTGGCGTTCGCGCTCATGTTGCTGCCCATGGCGGGCTTCGCCGATACCACCAACTTCGTGCAGGGCGTGAACTACCTGCCGGTGGAACCGGCGCAGAAGACCGACGTGAAGCCGGGCCAGATCGAGGTCATCGAGTTCTATTGGTACGGCTGCCCCCACTGCTTCGCCCTGGAGCCCTTCGTGCAGGCCTGGGAGCAGCATCTGCCCAAGGACGTGGTGTTCAAGCGCGTGCCCGCTTCCAGCAAGGGTTCCGAGTTCTACGTGGACGCCCAGGCCGCCTTCACCGCCGACCAGCTCGGCATCGGCGAGAAGATCCGCGAGCCCCTGTTCAACGCCATCCACCGCGACGACGACGAGGCACTGCGTACCGACCAAGATGCGCTGCGCACTTTCTTCGGCAAGTTCGGCGTTAAGCCCGCCGACTTCGACAGCGCCTGGAATTCCTTCGGCGTGCAGATGGACCTGTCCCGCGCCCAGCACCTGGGCGACATGTATCAGATAGAAGGCGTGCCCACCATCATCGTCAACGGCAAATGGAAGACCGGTGCCGGCTACCAGATGGAGCCCGCCGACATCATGCGTTGCGTGGAGTTCCTGATCGCCAAGGAACAGGCGGCTCAGGCGCCGGCCCCCAAGGCCAAGCACAAGTAAGGCAGCGATCAGATCCAGATGATGAAACGGCGCCTCACGGCGCCGTTTCTTTTCATGCGTTTAGGGCTTTTTACCAAGCCTTTTCCAGTCCGACGAAATACTCGCGCCCGTCTCCCGGGAAATAACGATAGTTGCCGAAGGAGAAGTCCGCCCGCTCCGCATAAGCCACGTCCGCCGCGTTCAGCACCTTGAAGCTGAGCGTGAACCCATCTCCCAGGCCCTGCCGCGCATATAGGTTTACCAGGTCATGGCCGCCGTAGCGGTGCGCATCAGACTCATCCAGGAAATATCCGCCTACATGCTGGTAGGCTGCCTCGATCTGGGTCGCCGGCAACGGCTCCCAGCGCAGCCGCAACTCGCCTAGGGTACGAGGGGCGTACTTCATGTCATTGCCGTAGATGATGCTGTCGGTGGGGGAGAGCTCAGCCGAGAAGGCATAGGTATGTATCGCGTAAGCACCATCCAGCAGTAGGGTCCAATGCGGGGTGAAAGCATAGGAACCCTGGAACTCGAAGCCGCGATGCCGGGTGCGGCCGTCACTGACGTTGAATCCGTCTTCGTCGCGGAAGATGTAATGGTCCTTGAGCATGTAGTAGACGTCTGTATCCCAGTGCAGCGGCCCCGCCTCGCCGCGCCAACCGAGTTCGTAATCATCCAGGGTCTCCGAGTGCAGGTCTGCCACGCTCTGCCCTGACTGCAACGAGTACAACTCATCCGCCTGGGGCGCCCGGGCACCGCGGCCGATCTTCATATAGGCACTTTGGGAGTCGGTCACCAGCCAGGTGAGTCCGGCTTTGGGCATAAGGTTGATGAATTGGTCACCGCGATCTGCCGGCCGGTTGAAGAGACAGGTCCCCAAGGGGCATGAACTGCCATCCGCCTGGGTGTCACCCGCCGGCAGATAGTTCTCGTAGGTATAACGGCTGCCTTCCAACCTCAGGCCCCCATCCACGATCCACTGCGGCATCCATTCGTGGCTGACGCGCGCGTAAGCCGCGAGGGTGCGGTCGTCCGCTGCGTAATCGTATTGCAGGCCTTGCTGCCGCTCGAATGCGCCAGAGGTGAGTGGCGCCTGAACTTGATACTGCAGGATGCTGCCATGGGCGAACTCGCTGTCCACCCCATAGATGAGTTGCGTATCCGCGCGGAGCTGGGTGTGCACCGCGAGTTGTGCACCGACGCTGTTATCCGCATCGTCCTCCACCGGTTCGCCGGGGATGTAGTGCTGGACGAAGGCCATGGTGTTGCGCCGCACATAGGGCGTGAAGTCGAGTTCGCTGCCGTCAGCCAGGCCCTCACGCCAACGCTGGGCCAGGAGCCAGCTCTGGGCATCCCGGTAGGCACCCGGCGTCGGATTGGAATCCCTCAAGGATTCGATCTTGTAGGCGCTGATCCCGTAGATATAGCCGGCGGTCTTCTGGTCCAGGTTGGTGACTGCCAGCAGGGTCTCGCTATCCAAGTTACCCACACTGTGGTCGTAGCGCAGGTCCAGCTTTTGTTGATCGTAGCCGGAATCGGCCCGGAAACCGCTGTCGTGGGATGTGTTGGCACTGAGCCGGAAGCCCGACTCACCGTCCCAGGAGCCGATGCTGGTCTCGAGACGCGTGTAGTCATGGCTGCCGATCTCGAGGCTGGCCTGGTCTTGCGGCAGCACGTCCGGCGCCCGGGTCAGTACGTTGATGATGCCGTGCAGGGCGTTGCCACCGTACAGTACCGAACCCGGCCCGCGGATCACCTCGATGGCCGCCGCCTGCTCGGTGTTGATCTCCAAGAGTGCGTTCACGTTGCAGAAGCCGGCAGGCTGCACCGGGATGCCGTCTTCCAGCAGCAAGAATGCGCCACAGGCGCCCTGGCCGGTGAACAGCGGCGAGCGCAGGCCGGTGAGGCTCTCCTGGCCGCCACCCTGGGTGACCCAGGCCCCCGGCACCTGGGCGAAGATCTGCGCCGGATGGCTCTCGCTCACCAGTTGCAGGTCCTGGCTGCTCACCCGGGTGGTGTTATCCGCGAGCTTCTGCAAGGACACCGGGGCGCCGGTATCGGTCACCGTCACCGTACCGAGTTCCGCCGTATCGTCGGCGAACGCGGCTGCGGGCAGCAAGCACAAGATCAGAAGCCAATTACGCATGATCCCTCACTGAGGTAGTGCATAGGCGACGAGACTGTCGCCGCGGGTGGAGTCGCCCTTGTAGCCGCCGGCGGCGATCACCAGATACTGGCGCCCGCCGATGGAGTAAGTCATGGGCGTGGCTTGACCGCCGGCCGGCAACTTAACTTCCCAGAGCATCTTGCCGGTCTCCACGTCGAAGGCGCGGAAGCGATCATCCGTGAGGCTGGCAGCGATGAACACCAGGCCTCCGGCGGTGACGATGGGGCCGCCGAGTACCGGCACACCGACGTTCATGTGGATGAACGGGGTGTCACCCAGGGGTATCTGCCACTTGATGGTGCCGTGCACCATGTCCACCGCCGTGAGCTTGCCCCAGGGCGGCTTGATGCAGGGGATGTTGAGTCCCGAGACGAAGCTGTGGCGGCGCATGCCGTAGGGCGTGCCTTCCTGGCGGGCGAACTCGAAGTCCTTGTATTCGCCGGAGGTGTACTCGGCATGCACTTGATCCCGCGGGATGAGCGCCACGTCGAAAGGCAGATCCATCGTATCCGCCACCGCCAGCTGCCGCTGCGGATCGAAAGCGATGCCACCCCAGTTCGCGCCGCCAGCGTTGCCAGGCAGCATGATGGAGTCCTTGGTCGAAGGGGGCTGGAAGATGCCTTCGGAGCGGTAGCTCTCGATGCGCTTGCGGCAGGCACGGGTATCGAACCAGGCGATGCCATAGGCATCGTCTGGCGTCACCGGGGTCTGGCGCACCAGCGCCGGCGGCGCCGAAGGGAAGGGCTGGGTAGGCGACGGCCTCTCACCGGGCACTGCGTCCTGGGGCACCGGCTTCTCCACGATGGGGAACAGGGGTGTGCCGGTGGCGCGATCGAAGGTGTAGAGGAAGCCACTCTTGGTGGCCTGGATCACCGCGTCCACATGCTTGCCATCGTGGATGAGGTCCACCAGCGTGGGCTGGGAAGCCAGGTCATAGTCCCAGAGATCGTGGTGCACAAGTTGCTGGCCCCAGACCAGTTTGCCGGTGGCGCAATCCAGCGCCACCACCGAGTTGGCCCAGCGATTGTCGCCGGGACGTTCGCCGCCGAAGAAGTCGGGACTGGCAGAGCCTGTCGGTACGAACACCCAATGTCGCACCGGATCCACCGAGAGCGGCGCCCATGCGTTGGCGGCGCTGGCGGTCTTGGCACTCTCGGCGCCCCATTCCTTGTAGACGGGATTGGAAGGATCTCGCGGGATCGGATCCCAGCTCCATAGGAGTTTGCCGGTCTTGGCGTCGAAGGCGCGCACGATGCCGAGTTCCTCCTGCACGGCGCGGTTATCGCCGATAGAAGAGCCGACGATCACCTTGCCGTCTAGGATCGCCGGCGGCGAGGTGACGAGATAGTTACGCCACTCGTCATCCGGTGCATCGGTGGAGTGCACGTCCTTCAGAAGGTTGATGGCGCCGTGCTCGGCGAAGGCTTCGCAGGACTTGCCGCTGGCAGCATCCAGTGCCAACAGACGTCCGTCCAGAGTCGGCGCGTAGATGCGAGCGTGGCAGTCAGCGGAAGTCGGCGTGGAATCATCCACCCACAGGGATACGCCGCGGGACACGCCGTCCGAATAATGCAGATCCTTGCGGGACTGACTCTGATGTTTCCAGCGCAGTGTCCCGGTGGCAGCATCCACTGCCACCACGTCGGTACTGGGGGTGGTGAGATAGAGCACGCCGTCATAGAGGATGGGCGTGGCTTCGAAGGCCGAGCGACTCCAGTCCTTGACCCCCTCGCCCATCTCACCGGTGTGGAAGATCCAGGCCACCCTTAAATCCGCGACAGTATCGCGATTGATCTGCGTCAGGGGCGAATAGCGGGTGCCGCCGGCATCGCCGCCGTAAGCGGGCCAACCCGCATCGGGGCTCGCCAGGGCGGTACTGCTGGCCAGCAAGAAGAGGACCGCTATCGGGCTGCGCATGGTCGTGACTCCATCCCAAAGATGGTCTCACTCTAGGGCCAAGCCCGCTATTTACCATCTGGGTTGGGACGAGCGGCGCTTCCCGGGGATAAGCGGCGCGACGCCGGATACGAAACCGGCTAGTGGAACAGGTGATTTAACCGACTGCGATAGCGGCGGCTGAAGTTCACGAAACTACCGTCCTTGAGGACGATGCGATAGTCACCGTGATCCCAGGGCTGGATCTCGCGGATGCGGTCGATGTTGACGATGTGGCCCCGATGTACCCGGGCGAAGCGCTTCTGATCCAGCTTCTTCTCCAGAGTCACCAATGACTCACGTAGGGGATAGGAATCACCCTTCACGAACACCGTGACGTAGTTGCCGTCCGCCTCGATGCGGTCGATGTCGCCGGTGCTCAGGATGAACTCGCGGTTGAGCTTGCGTACCACCAGACGCTCTAAGGTCTGGTTCGAGGCCGGGGTCTCTCCCGAAGCAGAGCCTGCACCGCGATTATGGGAGTCCAACCACAGGCCGTAGATGCGGAACGCCACCAGGCCCGCCGTGATCATGCCGTAACCCACCAGGTCCTTGCGGTACTCATAGAACCAGTTCGGCCACCAGGCGCCGAAGTCATAACTCTGGCCCATGGCGACATACACCAGCTTGCGGATGCTCACCATGGCGCCCACATGCACCAGGGAATAGGGAAAGGTGAACAGGATGTGAGCGGGCAGGCTGCGCCACCAACTGGCGCGGTCCAAGGGGAAGCGCTGCAACCACCAGACCACAGCGAAGATCTGCAGCCAGACGACGCTGACGCTGGAGAACTCCCAACTGACGGGTTTCCACCAGGCGATGGAGTTGCCGTCACGGGCGAAATCCGTAAGCGTGCTGAGTGCATTGCTCAGGGCAACTGCGCACAACAAAGCAGCGAAGAACGCCATCTGCCGGACGGCAATCTTGCGGGCAGTGGCGGGCGTCAGTTCCTGGGTCTGGTTCACCCGCGGATGATAACGTGCCGCCTCAACTGCTGCCCAGCGCGGACAGCCCCGCCGCCTTCAAATCCCTCTCGAGCGCCGGTTCACGTGCAGCCTTGAGCGTCTGCCAAGCCACGATCGCTGCAGCAGCTTTCGCTTTCTGCAGGGCAAAGCCCTTGAGCGCATCCGGCGACGGTGCGCCATCGGCGTTCTCCACCGCCGGTTGCAGGGCATCCATGGCACCCGTCACGTAGGCGAGACTGCCCACTTTGGCCGGTGCCGCGCCCGGCTGACCGTAACCCGGTGGCACCGCGTGCATCTCGGTCTGGGTGGAGAGTTCCATCTCGAAGGCTCTGAGCTTGGTCGCGAAATCCGGCGCAGCCTTAGCTTGCAGGGCTTCCAGCTGTCTCAGGGTACTGCTCACTTCTTCGCCCGCGACGCTAAGCTTGACGCGCTCCGCCTCGATCTGGAACGCCAGGGCCTGCTGTTTACCTAAGTCTGCCGCGCTCGCCTTCACCCGTGGATCGTTGAGAACTCTAAGCGGCTGGCTATAGCTCTTGCCGGCTACCGTGAGCTTCGCGGTGTACTTGCCCGGCAATATCCACACGCCTCCGCCGCCCAGCGCGTCCGGCGCCGCATAGCGCAGGTCCCAGACGAAGCGGTGCATGCCGGCCGTCGCCAGAAGCGGCGTCGGCAGCGGGAACCATTCCGGCGTGGCGTCTATCTTCGACACGTCCGGCGCCATCAGCTTGTCGGCGCTGGAGAAATGCCGCACCAGTTTGCCCTTGGCATCCAATACATCCAGCGTCACTGGATCTGATGCCGCATCCTTCAGCCAGTAATCCAGGACCGCGCCCTGGGGCGGGTTCGGCGCCTTGGGTTCATCCTTATGCATGGGCGTACCGGTGAAACTCGGCAGGTGCATGCGTACCGCCGTGTCCGGCTTGAACAAGGCCACATCGGAGACGCCATCCAACTGCCTCAGCACGGCTACGTCGTCCAGCACCCAGAAGGCACGACCGTGGGTGGCGATCACGAGATCGTCGCTCCAGGCATCGTGATGCAGGTCCAGGTCCCGTACCGAGGTGATGGGCAGGTTCAACTGCAGGGGCTGCCAATGGCCACCGTCGTCGAAGGATATATAGACGCCGAACTCGGTGCCGGCGTAGAGAAGACCTTTCTTGATGGGGTCTTCGCGCACAGCGTTGACGAAGCTGCCGTCCGGGATGCCGGTGGCGATGGCATCCCAGGTCTTGCCGCCATCGCGGGTACGGTAGATATAAGGCTTGTAGTCATCGAGCCGATGCCGGTCGACGGCCACATAAGCCGTGTCCTTGGAGTAATGCCCGGCTTCGATGATCCCTACCTTGGACCAGGGAGTGAGGGTCTTGGGCGTGACGTCGTTCCAGTGCTTGCCGTCGTCCCGGCTGCGCCAGATGAGCCCGTCGTCGGTACCGACCCAGATATCTTTGGTGTCGAAATGCGACGGTGCGATGGCATAGATGACGCCGCGTCGCGCACCCACGGTGGCGGTGTTGGCGGCTGATACGGTATCCAGGTTCGGCGGCACCGTGAGGGTCTTGCGGGTGAGGTCCGGGCTCAGGAGTGCCCAGTGCTTGCCGCCATCGCGGGTGCGGAACAGGTGTTGGTTGCCGAAATACAGGGCCTTGGGGTCCTTGGGTGAGAAGGTCAAGGGCAGGGTCCAGACGCTGCGATAGATGTCCGGATAGGCGAGGGTCGGGTCCACGTCCGCCACCTGTTCGCTCTTCTGGTCGAGCTTGTCCACAGTGCCACCGTAGACGGTGTCCGGATCGTCCGGATCCGGCGCGATGTTGCCGCTCTCACCGCCGGCGGTCATCTCGTGGAACTGGCGCATGTTGATGCCGTCGAAATGATCGCTGGTGCGGCTCGGCACCGCGGCAGCGCCGGAATCCTGCTGTGCACCGTACACCCAATAGGGGAAACGCTTGTCGGTGACCACGTGATAGAACTGGCCGGTGGGCTGGTTGAACCAGGTGGTCCAGGTATCGCCGCCATTAACACTGATGATGGTGCCCTGGTCCACGCCGGAGATCATGCGCCGGCCGTTATCCGGGTCTATCCACAGAGCGTGGAAGTCATCGCCGGTCGGGTCGCCCAGGAACGGCAGGAAGGTCTTACCGCCATCCGTGGACTTGAACATGGCGGTATCGGAGATGTAGACCACGTCCGGGTCCTTCGGGTCCACGCTCACGCCGCCGAAATACCAGCCGCGAGTCCAGATGCGCTTGTCGTCGGAGACCAGGGTGAAATGCTCACCCGCATCGTCGGAACGGTAAAGGCCACCATGGGCGGCGTCCGCCAGGGCGTACACGATGTTGGGCGCGGATGGTGCGACTGCGAGGCCGACATGGCCCAAGCCATCAGCCTGGATGCCATTGCCGGTGATCTCGGTCCAACTGTCGCCGCCATCGGTGGACTTGTAGATGCTGGAGCCAGGACCGTTGGAAGGCGGATACACGTTCCAGGGCGGACGGCGCGTCTGCCAGAGGGAGGCATAGACGGTCTTGCCATCGGCACCGAAAGCCAGATCGATGGCGCCGGTGGCGGCATCCTTATAAAGCACTTTCTTCCAGGTGGCGCCGCCATCGGTGCTGCGGAACACCCCGCGCATCTCGTTGGGACCATAGGCGTGGCCTAAGGCCGCTACGAACACGATGTCCGGATGGCTCGGGTCCACCAACACCTTGCCGATCTGATACGTATCTTCGAGGCCGATGTGGCTCCAGGTCTTACCCGCGTCCACGGACTTGTACATGCCGTTGCCGTAGGCGATGTCGGAGCGCATGTCCGCTTCACCGCTGCCCACATAGATGATGTTCGGATCGGATGGCGCCACCGCGAGCGCGCCGATGGAACCCACATGCTCTGCGTCGAAGATGGGTTGCCAGGTGCGGCCCGCATCTTTGGTCTCCCATACACCGCCATCCACGGAACCGAAGTAGAAATGCTGCGGCTGGCCGCGCACGCCCGATACTGCCAATACCCTGCCTCCACGGAAGGGGCCGATGAGCCGCCAGCTCAGGCCGGAGTAGACCGCGGGATCCACACCTGCGGCTTGGACTGAGACGGCGACGAGGAGCAGGACCGGCAAGATGAGACGCAGCTTCATGGATCACTCCAAGGACATGTCTGGTAAGGCGAATTAGGGCGCGGCTATCCCACGATATTACGCCACCCTGACAGTCAGGAACCAAGCGCCGGAGGTGCGGTCGAACCAGCGACCACATCGGAGTATCCGTATGCGCATGGGCCTGTTGTTCTTCGCGATTAGCTGCTGCGCTGGTGCGTGGGCGGCCGATGACGTCGACGACCTGGCGGCACGATTGAACACCGCCCATAAGGCTCACGACTACGTGGGGATGGAGAAGGCGGCTGATCAGATCCTAGTGGAACTGCCTGGTTCCCCCCTGGTTATCTACTTGCAGGCTGAGGCCCGCGCAGGAGCCCATGACGCCCCCGGCGCACTGGCTTCTCTCAACCAGCTAGCTCATATGGGTCTGTATTTCGACATCAGCAAAACCACCGAGTTCATACCTCTGCGCGACGATGCAGGATTCAAGGTATTGCTGGCGGCCTTCGCAGCCAACCAAGTGCAGATCGGCAAGACTACGGTCGCGTTCAGCTTGCCGGAACCGGACTTCATCCCCGAGGGTCTCACTTATGACCCCAAGACCGGTGATTTCTTCGTGGCCAGCGTGCGCCTGCGCAAGATCTTGCGTGTACACGCGGGCAAGGCCAGTGTCTTCGCGGCGCGGGATACCGGCTTGTGGAGCGTGTTGGGCCTAAGGGTGGATGCGGCCCACGACGACCTGTGGGCGGTAAGTGGCGCCTTGCCACAGATGCAAGCTTACGAGCCCAAGCTTGACGGGAAGAGTGCGCTGTTCCGCTTCGATCTAAGGAGCGGCGGCTTGCAAGCCAGCTACTCCGCCGCGGATGGTGCTGCCCATCAGTTCAATGATCTATGCGTGGCACCGGATGGCGAGGTCTATGTGGCGGATTCCGGCGGTGGCGTATATGTATGGACGCCTGGGGCAAAAGCTCTTACACCGCTCGCGGCCACTCACGACCTGCGCTCTTCCCAAGGACTGGCTCTCTCGGAAGATGGGCACTATCTCTATATCGCGGACTATTCCTTAGGCATATACGCCTACGACTTGTCAGCGGGTACGCTCATGCATATCACCACACCTACTGACGTCACCAGCTTCGGCGTGGATGGTCTGTATGTCCATGGCCATTCCTTGCTGGCGACCCAGAACGGCGTGACGCCGCAGCGGGTCATCCGCTTCGACCTGGACAGCAGCGGCCTGCACATCACCGGCGCCCACACGCTGGATGTGAATGACCCTCAAGTACCGGAGCCGACCCTGTTCACGGCGGTGGGAGATACCCTGTATCTGGTGGCCAATAGCCAGTGGAGCCGCTTCGACGAACATATGCAGTTGCCATCCCTGGATAAACTGCAGAAGCCGCTCATCGTGAAGCTTCCCATCCACTGAAGCCACGGCGCGGCGGCTGCGCCATAATCCCGCTATGGACGTGCTCTTCCTCTGCACCGGCAACTCAGCCCGCAGCATACTGGCGGAAGCCTTGCTGAATTCCCGCGCCGAAGGCCGGCTGCGGGCCTACAGCGCCGGCAGCCACCCCAAGGGCGAAGTGAATCCTCTGGCCCTCGAGGTATTGCGGACTTGTGAGATAGACACCGCAGGCCTGTGCAGCAAGAGCTGGGATGAGTTCGCCGCAGACGGCGCGCCGCACATGGATGTGGTGATCACGGTCTGCGACCGGACGGCTGCCGAAACCTGTCCCCTATGGCCCGGCGCGCCGGTGAAGGTCCATTGGGGCCTGCCGGACCCCGCCTCGATGCAGGGCAGCGAGGCCGAGCGCCTCGCCGCCTTCGCCAAGACCTTCAACGAGATCGAGAAGCGCGTCGACCTGATGCTGGGCTTGCCACTGGACCACCTCAGCCCCGACGAACTCCAGGATCAGCTTCGCGCCATCCATTGAGCCATTCAGTTCCGACTCTTGGCTCCAGCGAACCCAAGCCAAGTCAGCAGTACAGTGCCCAGAGGCGGCTTGCTCATGATGCGGCGTACGTCTTGCCAGGTCCGGAACAGATAACTCAGGGCCGCTCCCCCCAACGCGATCAGCATCGACAGGTTCACGATCTGTTCCACACGGGCGAGATCCGCCGGCGCCAACTTGGCAAGTTCGCCGGCAGTAGTCGCCTCTATCTGCAAGCCAAACCAAGGCCAGGTCAGAGCCAATGCTGCGAACATGGCGAGAGCGCCCAGGTCGATCGCCAGACGTAGTGCCGCACGGCGTCGCGTCCACCAGGGCAGGAATAGGTTCACCAGGCTCAAGGCCATCTCGGCCACCGCCAATATCAAGACCGGCCAGAAGAAACCTACCGGTATGGCCTGCAGGAAATGCACATTGGGGATGGCCGGAAACTTCCAGACGCCTGCCCACCACAGGCTGAAGGCTGCAAGACCCAGGAAGGCGCCGAAGGATTCGCCGCGCGGGATGCGCATCGAATCTGCCACCACCGGCAGCTTGGGCAGTTCGCGGGGCTTCCAGTCGTCCAGGAACGTGAGCTTCACCTGCAGCCTCTCCAGCACGATGAAGGCCACCGTCAGCACGCCCACCATGTAGATGGAGCTCATCACCGCATCGCCCACTGAATTCACGAGCGCGATGGCGGGATGGGCGCTGAACAAGGCGACCACGGTCTCGATCACCAGCATCAGCGGCAGCATCACCCATAACACAGCTTTCAGGGCAACGATGTACAGCGGATAGAACGGTTGGCCGATGAGCTGCTGCGGCATCTGGTAACGGCCAGCCACCAACAATGGGTGGCCGCATTGCTTCAGGATGGCTTCCTGCTCGGCGGTGTTGAGCGGCCGGCCGAGCTCGGTCTCCTTGTCGGTGACCTGCGCCTGCAGGTCTCCCGAGAGTTCGTCGATGATGTCCTGCTGCTTGCCACGGGGCAGCAGGAAGCGGATGGCATTCAAATAACGGTCGAGAAGTTCCATGTTCGGCTCCTTACAGGATCTGGTCGAGGGAACCGTTGATGGCGCGCCATTCCGCGCTCAACTGCTCCAGGGTCTGGGTCCCTTCCGGGGACAATCGGTAGAAGCGCTTCTTGCGCTTGTCCTCTTCCCGCCACTGGCTGGTGAGGAGGCCCTGGGTCTCCAGGCGCCGGAGCAAGGGATAGAGGGTGCCCTCGTCTATCTCCAGGCCGTGACCAGACAGGGCTTTGCGCAGGGTATAGCCGTACTGCTCGGTCCTGAGTTCGGCCAGAACTGCCAAGATCAGAGACCCCCGGCGCAGCTCCAATCGCAGGTTTTCGAAGGCTTCGGTACCCATTTATTACCATGCGGAATATAGTATGTCATACATAGTGTATATCATACAGTATAAATATCAAGAGCTATAGAGATCTCCAATGAGCTGCCTAAAACCCGAACTTGCGGGCTTCTTACTTGGAGGGTTCAAGTAGCTTGGAGTATCCTTCCGCGCCCACGATGTAATGGAACGATTATCAAAGCGCCCGTAGCTCAGCTGGATAGAGCGTGTGCCTCCGGCGCACAAGGTCAGGGGTTCGAATCCCTTCGGGCGCGCCAAAGCGAAAAGCCCCTGTATCTTGCAGGGGCTTTTTAATCTGTGATGTCGAGGGCGATTCAGGATTCTGCGGCTCGACGCATCCTGCACGTGTTGTCTACGACTCTGCCGGCTCGCCCCCAGACCCTTTATAATCCCCACCCACGCGGATGCCCTCCGCACCCCTTAACTGCGGATATATCCCATGGCCGCCAAGAAGAAACCCGATCATAACGAGAGCGCCGAGTCCAAACATGACCGGCACTTCTACGATAGCTTCATGCTGGTCCTGGGCATCCTGGTGGCCTTCGCCTTCGGCATGTACTGGCTGGCCAACGGCATCGCTGAGGCCCATCCAGGCGCCTCGGGTCGTGATGCCGCCGCCGAGGAGCAACTGGTGGATAAGCGCCTCTCGCCCATAGGCGACGTGCAGATCTCTGGCGATGCCAAGACCCAGATGGCCGAGGCGCCGGTAGCGGCTGCGGGCGGCGGCAGTTCCGGGAAGTCCGGCAAGGAAATCTGGCAGGGCACCTGCTCCGCCTGCCATCAGTCGGGCCTCTTGGGAGCGCCGAAGATCGGTGACAAGGCAGCCTGGGCGCCGCGCATCGCCAAGGGCCTGGACACTCTGAAGAAGCACGCTCTCGGCGGCTTCAACAACATGCCTGCCCATGGCGGCAACCCCTCACTCTCCGATGAAGACGTGGTGAAGGCGTTGGAGTACATGGTGGGACAGAGCGGCGGACCCGTCACCAAGTAAGCCTGAGTCGAACGGATTAGGAAGGAACCCCGCTTTAGCGGGGTCCTTTTTTTAGGATTCGTTGAGCAGATTGCGCAACGAATCGAGATAAGCCTTACCTCGAGCCACCCGTTCTTCAGCAGTGGTAGGCGGGGCGTTGCTGTCCGTGAGCAGATCGTCTTCCGGAAGCTCCTTCAGGAAGCGGCTCGGCTCGCAGTTGATCTCCTCGCCATATTTCTTGCGCTTGTCCGCATAGCTCAAGGTCAGAGTCTGGCGTGCACGGGTGATGCCCACGTAACAGAGCCGACGCTCCTCTTCCAAGGCATCGCCCTCCAGGCTGTTGCGGTGCGGCAGGATCTCCTCTTCCATGCCTACCAGGAACACGTGGGGAAACTCCAGGCCCTTAGCAGCATGCAGGGTCATGAGCTGCACGGAGTTGCCGTCCTTGTCGTCGGCGTTGCGGTCCAGCATGTCCATGAGTGCGAGCTTGCCCAAGGTGTCCGCCAGGGTGCCACCGTCACCGGGCCGCTCCAGCCAGGCCACGAACTCGAGCACGTTCTCCCACTTGCGCTCGGCGGTGGGCAGATCCTTTGCGCTGTCCTTGAGCCAGCCCTCATAGCCGATGTCTTCCAGCATCGCCTTCACCACGACTGCTGCAGGCTCGCTCTCGGCTCGCTCGGCGGTCTTGGAGACCCACGCCCCGAACTCGCGCAGCTTCTCGGCGTTGCGTTCCGGCATCTGCTCACGTAGACCCGCCTCGAAGCAGGCACCGAACAAGCTGATGTGGTGCTGACCGGCGAAGGCGCCGAGTTTCTCCAGGGTCACGGGGCCGAGTTCGCGGCGCGGCAGGTTCACGATGCGCAGGAACGCCGAGTCGTCTTCCGGGTTCACCAAGAGGCGCAGGTAGGCCACCAAGTCCCGCACCTCGCCACGGTCGAAGAACGAGGTGCCGCCGGAGATGTCGTAGGGCAGCTTCTGCTCTCTCAATGCCTTTTCAAACAGCCGCGACTGATGGTTGCTACGGTACAGGATGGCGAAATCGCCGTTGCGGGACTTGTTCTTGAGCTTATGGGCCGTGATCTCGGTGGCGATGCGTTCGGCTTCGCCGTGGGCATCCGGGCAGGCCACCAGCCGGATGGGCTCGCCTTCCCCCAGTTCGCTCCACAAGGCCTTCTCGAATAGATGCGGGTTATTGGTGATGAGTTTGTTGGCCGCACGCAGTATGCGACGAGTAGAGCGATAGTTCTGCTCCAGCTTCACCACCTTCAAAGTGGGAAAATCCTGTTGCAGCAAGGCCAGGTTCTGGGGTTGGGCGCCGCGCCAGGAATAGATAGATTGGTCGTCATCGCCCACCGCCGTGAAGGCGGCCCGCGCTCCGGCAAGTATCTTCAACAGCCGATACTGGGCCGCATTGGTGTCCTGGTATTCATCCACCAGCAGATAGCGCAGCCGGTCCTGCCATTTCTCCCGCGCTTCGGCATCGCTCTCCAATAGAAGCACCGGGCGGGAGATAAGATCGTCGAAATCCATGGCGTTGTAAGCTTGGAGGTTGCGCTGGTAATCAAGGTACAGTCGCGCATGACGCCGACCATGATCGTCCTCGGCTTTCTTCAGGGCGTCTTCGGCGCTGACCAGGGCGCTCTTCCAGGCGGATATCTGCCACTGGGCCCGCTCCAGGATCTCGGCCTTCTCGATACGATCCACCTTCAGGAGTTCGCGCAGCAGGCTGAGACTGTCTTCCGCGTCAAACAGCGTGAAGCCGCGCCGGTAGCCAATACGGGCATGCTCTTCCCGGAGGATGCGCATGCCTAGGGTATGGAAGGTGGAGACCGTTAGGCCCTGGGCCTTCTCGTCGGAGAGCAACTCACCCACCCGCGCCTTCATCTCCCGCGCCGCCTTGTTGGTGAAGGTGACGGCGGCGATGCTATCGGGCTTGATACCACACTCGCCAACCATGTGAGCGATCTTGCGTGTGATGACCCGGGTCTTGCCGCTGCCGGCACCGGCCAGCACCAGCATGGGTCCGTCGAGGTAGGCGGCAGCCGCGCGCTGAGCAGGATTGAGACGGTCGAGAGGAGAGTGGCGCGCCATGGCGAGCATTGTAGCGGCGTGCGCCGCGACGCACTGCGAAATATTTTCAGCCCGCGTCCTTGTGCGAGATCGGATTTTGCTCTATCCAGACCTGCTTGTCCGCACGTCCCAGACCTTTCAGTGCGGCTTCAGCTCTGAGTGCTTCGCTCTTGGACGCGCAGGTTTTCGCGGCCACGATGCGTTTGGGCTTGTCCATGCGCATGAACTTGGCGCCCTTGCCTTCCGCATGGGCCTTGAAACGCTTGGTAAGATCCTTGGTGATGCCGGTGTACCAAGCACCGCTATCGCACTCGATGACGTAGACCTGCCAGCTGCTGTCGTCCATGTCACCAGTCTCACGCAATTCCCGTCCCCATAAAAGACCCGGCCGCGGACCCTTGTGGGTGCGCGGCCGGGCGGACATCAGTCCTTGAGGCCAACAGCTCAGTCGTTGCCGTGGCTGGAAGCGATGAACTTGGCCACGTTGTCATGCAGCATCTTCAGGCTGTCCAGGTTCACGTACACCATGTGGCCCGCCGGGTAGAAGGCATACGAGATGTTCTTCTGCAGCGAATCATCCATGGGCAGGTGATGCATCACGTACACCGCGGAGTAGTACGGGGTGGCAAGATCGTAGTAACCCGCGTTGAGTAGCACCTTCATGTTCGGGTTCTGGCTCATGGCCGAGGCCAGGTCCGGCATCACGTTGGTGGTGACAGGCAGCGGGAACGGCACGCCCGGACCCTGGTGTTTGAAGTCCCAGTTATTGCCGATGCTGTCGCTTTCGGGGTTGTAGGTCATGTCCTGGCCGAACTTCAGGTCCTTGCGCACGTAGTCGTTGAACAGGGACACGATCGGCGAACCGATGGCCGCGGACTGCGGATCGTAGTTGGCCTGCTCGGAGAGGGCATCGAACACCGGGCCGGAGTAACGGGTATCGAAGCGGCCAAGGGTCAGATTGGAGCCCAACATCATAGTCTGCTCGAACTCAGGACCGGTGACGCGCAGGTTGGCCTTCAGCACGTAGTCCACCGGCAGGCCGGTGTAGCCGGCCATCTTCTGCGCGATGGCGCGTTTCTGGTCAGCCGGCAGTTCTGAACCCGCTTCGAGGGCGGTCAAGTAATCGTGCATGGCGAAGTTCTCGACCTCACGCAGGAAGGGCTGCATGTCGGTGCCGGTGCCGGCCTTCTTGTGATACCAGGCACTGGCGGCGAACGTCGGCAGCATGACCGCGTAGGGCAGGTCCACGCCCGGATTCACCTGCGGAAAGTCCGCGTCCAGGTTGAAGTTGAGGATGGCCGACAGCAGGATTACGCCGTTCAGGTCCACCGAAGCGTTGACGAGGTCGTTAGCCACCACCGCGGAGCGGGGCGTGCCATAACTCTCGCCGAACAGGTACTTCGGTGAGTTCCAGCGGCCGTACTTGGTCAGGAAGCGCTGGATGAACTGGGTGAAGGCCTTGCCGTCCTCGTCCACGCCGTAGAAATCCTTCGGGTCGCCCTTGCCGCCGGCATCCTTGTCCAGGATCTTGCCGAAGCCGGTGCCCGGAGCGTCGATGAACACGAGGTCAGTGGCGTCCAGTAGGCTGTACTGGTTATCCACCAGCTTGTAGGACGGGGACGGGGTATGCACTGCATCGCCGAGGCTCGCGCGGCGCGGACCGAAGGAAGCCATGTGCAGCCAGATGGTGGAGGAACCGGGACCGCCGTTATAGATGAACATGATGGGGCGGTTCGCCGCGTCCTTGCCGTTGGCCAGGTAGGCCACATAGGACATCTCGGCGGTGGGCTCGTCCTTGTCGTTCTTCAGCACCAGCAGGCCCGCGTCAGCGGTGTAAGCGATGCTCTTGCCGCCCACAGTCACGGAACCTTGGGTGGCGGATTGCTGGTCGGCGATGGCGGCGGCCGGCTTGGCGTCATCCGCCAGTGCAGGCAGGCTCAAGGCCAGGCCCAGCAACAGGGCGCTGGTCATTGGGATGAGTTTCATCGATCACTCCTCGTTGGTACGGTATTTATACAGTGGGCGAGACTCAATTCAGTGTATCGCCGGGAAGGGATTAGACCGTTGGTTCCCGGTGAGGTTCCAGCGCTACGCTGTTCAATTCAGTGGGATCCTTTTCGGTCCAGCACCCGGGAGCCTACTGCTTCCCGCTACGTGGTTGCTGCCAACAGACTCGTTGCAGTCGATGTCCGCGATGGTGCGGGTCATTTTGAGCGCTCGGTGGTAAACCCGGGCCGAGGGCTCGAGTTGTTCCATGTCGCGTTCCAGGGGTTGCGGGCCCTGGGGGCCGGATTTGTAGTGTTTGTTGATCTCACGGGTACCAAGGCGCGCGTAGGGCTAACCGCTACGGGCGAGGTGGCGTTCACGGCGGTAGTGACACGCTGCACGATGACACTGCTGGGTTTGCCGTCCGGCGGTGTGTCGGGGGCTGATTCAGCGTGAAACAGCGACGCCCTGAAGGGTCGCCGAAGTAGCCGCAGGACAACGGTAGACTTCGACGGTGACGGCGGATGCATCTACGTCAGCCTGGGCACGGCTCTGGATCTTAAGTCAGCAAACGTTACTTACCCTGCCGTTCCTGTTCCTGGGCGGCGAGAGCCGTTTCCAGTTCGGCCAGACGCTGCGACAGCTCCTCGAGTTTGGCGCGGGTACGGGACAGCACCCCGGCCTGCACATCGAACTCCTCGCGGGTCACGAGGTCGAGTTTGCCTAGGCCCGTCTGCAGCATGGCCCGGAAATTGTGTTCCAGGTCGGACTTGAGGTCTTTCAAGCCCGGCGGCACCGAGTCCGCAAGTTTGCGGGCCAGGTCGTCGAGGATCTTGGGGTCGAGTGCCATCTTCCGCCTCAGCGTGTCCCGGAAATTATGTTATCAGTATATAGCCTTATATAAGGCGTGCCCCCGGCGGGGCGGGGGCTGTAGCCCCGATGTTAGACTGATATACGTTCCGGAAGGGTTCGTCCGGCCACTCGACTCGGGAAATACGCATGAAGATGGTCGCCGCGGTGATCAAACCGTTCAAACTCGACGACGTGCGCGAAGCGCTCTCGGACATCGGGGTGCAGGGCATCACGGTCACCGAGGTGAAGGGTTTCGGCCGCCAGAAGGGCCACACCGAGCTGTATCGCGGTGCCGAATACGTGGTGGATTTCCTCCCCAAAGTGAAGATCGAGCTCGCCATCCCCGACGAACTATTGGACCGGGTGATCGAAGCCATCATGAACGCCGCCAAGACCGGCAAGATCGGCGACGGCAAGATATTCGTCTATGAACTGGAACAGGCCATCCGCATCCGCACCGCCGAGACCGGCGCAGAAGCGCTGTAAGGCTTCCGGGAGTAATGACCATGCACATACGCATCAAGACCCTCTGCGCAGCGCTGCTGGCGATCACTTACATGGGCGCGGCACTCGCCGACACACCCATATATAAGTGGACCGATGACAAGGGCCAAGTGCACTACAGCACCGTGCCCCACAGCGACAAGGCCCAACAACTCTCCATCCAGAACACCAGCACGCCACATGCCGGCACCGACGTGACCCCGGTGCCTGGAGCCAGCACGTCCGACTCGGCAGGCGATGCACAACTGGTGATGCCACAGCCGGCTGACACAGCGGCCTGCAAGGCCGGACGCGACCGGCTGTTCAAGTACATGCACGCCGATTCCCTATACTCGGTGGACGACAAGGGCAACAAGGTGCCCTTGGCCCCCGCAGACAAGGCCAAGGCCCTGGATGAAGCGCGGAACTATGTGAAGCAGGCCTGCGGAGGTGGCTCGTGAACACGCGCATCACGGTCCTGGCCTGCGGCGCAGCGCTGACCCTATGCTCTAGCCTGGTGCTGGCGGATCAGGTCTATAAGTGGACCGATCCTGAGGGTCACGTGCATTTCTCGCAGACGCCGCCCCCCGGCGCCACCGCGGCCAAACCCATGAACGTGTACGTCCCGCCGCCGGATCCTCAGAGCCTGCAGAACACCCAGGCGATCGAGCAGGCGCAGACGGAGAAGGACAAGGCTGCGGCGGACGCTGCCGCCAAGGCCAAACCAGATCCGGCCAAAGAGGCGGCAAAGCAGCAGCAGTGCGACGATCTGCGCACCCGGCTACAGGTCTTGACCCAGAGTGGTCGCGCCGCCACCACTGACGCCAAGGGCGACCTGACTTTCCTCGACGACGATGCCCGCGCCAAACAGATAAAGGCGATCCAGGATCAACTGACCGCAGACTGCAAAGGCCACTAGAGATGGTCGCCTGAGCGCAGCAGCTCGGGCTATCGGATCGCCGCCAGAGTCTCACTCAAGAAAGGCGGCAGCACGAATGCGGTCTCATGCACCGCGGCGGAATAATATCGGGTCGGGAAGGATTTATCCTCCGCGTCCCGCCGCCGGAAGCTGTTCAACCTCCCGTCCTTCTTCGCCAGGGTCGCCGACCACCAGCCGGACGGATAGGTGGGCTGCGGGAAGCTCAGAGTCCGGCTGTCGGCGAAACCGGCGCCGCGTAGCGCGCGGTGCATCTCTACGATGGTCTCAGGGTAGAAAAACGGCGACTCGCTCTGCTGCACCAAGAGGCCATCGGCCTTGAGCACCCGCAGGCACTCCCGGTAGAACTCCGCCGAGAACAATCCTTCAGCAGGTCCGACGGGGTCGGTGCTGTCGATGATGATGATGTCGAGGCTCGAGTCCGCCGCGCCGTTCACCCAAGGGATGCCATCGCCGAAGCTGATGCGCGCTCGGGGGTCGGTGTTGGCCTCACAGAGCTCCGGAAAGTGCAGCTCGGCGAGCCTTGTCACACGTTCGTCAAGTTCCACCTGCACCACCGATTCGACGCTCTTGTGTTTCAACACTTCGCGAAGGGTGCCGCAGGCTCCGCCACCGATGATCAACACGCGCCGCGGTGCGGGGTGGGCGAAGAGCACCGGATGGGCCAGCATCTCATGGTAGATGAAGCTGTCTCGGTCCGTGACCATGACGCAGCCGTCGATGACCATCATGGTGCCGAAACTGTCGGTCTCGTAGATCTCCACGGTCTGGTAGGGGGTCTGCTCCACCTGCAGACGGCGGCCCTGCAGGGACAGGGCGATGCCCTCCTGCGCCGCGATCTCGGTGAACCAGCCGCCGTCGAGCCTCATGGCGTCCCCACCCCCAGGAAGTATGCCGGGATTATACGGCCGCCGGCCCCGCGCGCTGCACCGGCCGCACAGCCGCTCCGCGAGCCCGGGAATCCCCGCCGCAGCGTCTTTCCATGACGGCCTGCTTGCCGTACTCTTGCGCGATTTCCCGCAGCCCTCGAAGACCACCGGAGATACATGAGCCAGAACCCCGTCGAAGTCGCCCGCGAGCTCTATAACGTACTGCGCTGGGGCGACGGTTACTTCGACATCAACGCCGAAGGCCACGTGGTGGTGTATCCCACCCGCAACCGCGAAGACGGCTGCGTGGACCTGCATCGCCTCGCCACCGATGTGAACAAGTGGGGGCTCAACCTGCCGGTGCTATTCCGTTTCGGCGACATCCTGCGCGACCGCGTGTCACGCGTGTATGAGGCTTTCGAGCAAGCGCGCCAGTACCACGAGTACAAGGGCCGCTATACGCCGGTCTATCCGATCAAGGTCAACCAGCAGCACGTGGTGGTAGAGGACATCCTCAAGCACGGCGCGGATCGCGTCGGCCTCGAGGCCGGCAGCAAGCCGGAACTCATGGCAGTGCTGGCTTTTGCGCCACCGGGTTCCACCATCGTCTGCAACGGTTATAAGGACCGTGAATACCTGCGCTTGGCACTCATCGGCCAGGCACTCGGCCATCGCGTGTACGTGGTGGTGGAGAAACTCTCTGAGCTTGATCACCTGCTGAGAGAAGCCACCGACATCGGCGTGAAGCCTACCATCGGTATCCGTGTGCGCCTGGCCAGCATCGGCCGCGGCAAGTGGGAGCATACCGGCGGCGAGAAATCCAAGTTCGGCCTTTCCACCGGCCAGATCCTCGAGGCGGTGGAACGCCTGAAGCAGATGCAGATGCTGAGCTCGCTGCAACTGCTGCATTTCCACCTAGGTTCGCAGATCGCCAACATCCGTGACGTGCAGCGCGGCATGCAGGAAGCGGGGCGTTGCTTCGCGGAATTGGCTGAATTGGGTGTCGGCATCCGCGTCATGGACGTGGGCGGCGGCCTCGGCGTCGACTACGAAGGCACCCGTTCACGCAGCTCTTGCTCCACCAACTACTCGGTGCAGCAGTACGCCAACGCCATCGTGCGCGCGCTGTGGGAGATCTGCGAGGAATACGAACTGCCGCACCCGAACATCATCACCGAGTCGGGCCGCGCCATGACCGCGCACCACGCGCTGATGCTCACCGAGGTGGTGGACTTCGAGTCCATCCCGGAGAAGCTGCCGCTGCAGCCGGGGCCGGACGACCCGCAGATCCTCACGGACCTGTGGGAGGACTACGTGAACGAGGAAGGCCGCGCATTGCTGGAGGTGTACCAGGACGCACTGCACCTCAACAGTGAAGCCCAAGGCATGTACACCCACGGTGTGCTGACGCTGGAGCAGCGTGCCCATGCCGAGCAGATCTATCACGCCACCTGCCGCAAGGTGCGCGACAACCTGAAGCCGACAAGCCGCGCCCAGACCGAGGCCATCTACGAGATCAACGAGAAGCTGGCCGACAAGTACTTCTGCAACATGTCGGTATTCCAGTCCATGCCGGACGTGTGGGCCATCGACCAAATCTTCCCGATCATGCCCATCCACCGCCTCGACGAGACGCCGAACCGGCGTGCGGTACTGCAGGACCTGACCTGCGACTCTGACGGCCGTATCGAGCAATACGTGGACGAGGAAGAGATCGAGACCACCATGGCGGTGCATGCCATCAAACCGAACGAGCCGTACTACCTCGGCTTCTTCATGGTTGGCGCTTACCAGGAGATCCTAGGCGACATGCACAACCTGTTCGGCGACACTGACTCGGTGAACGTCGAACTGGATGCCGAGAACGGCTACCGCCTGGTGAAACCCGAGCAGGGCGACACAGTGGAGGAAGTGTTGCGCTACGTGCACTTCACGCCGGAAGACCTGGTGAGCCGTTACCGCCAGAAGATCGACGCGGCCTCCAATGTGGATCTCGTCAAGCGCACCCAATTCCTCAAAGAATTGGAAGAAGGCCTCAAGGGTTACACATACCTCGAAAAATGATGAAGACAGGATTCGTCGGACTAGGCGCCATGGGTTTATCGATGGCCCGCAACCTTCACAAGGCGGGCCTGCTCACCGCCGTTTACAACCGCACTCCGGGGAAAGCCCAGGCGTTGGCTACCGAAACCAGCTGCACAGCAGCGGCTTCCGTCAGCGAACTCGGCAAGCTCTGCGACGCGGTGGTGCTCTGCGTCTCTGCCGATGCGGATGTACTGGAGGTGGTGGACGCCCTCGTCGGTTCACTCAGGCGCGACTCCCTGGTGATCGACTGCTCTACCGTCAGCGCCGACACGGCGCGCAAGGCCGCGGCGAGACTCGCAGAGCATGGCGTCGATTTCCTGGATAGCCCCGTCTCCGGCGGTACCGAGGGGGCCAAGAACGGCACCCTGGCGATGATGTGCGGTGGCACAGAAGCCGCCTTCGATCGGGCGCAGCCGATATTGCAGACCCTCGGCAAGCGTCTGGCTTTGATGGGGCCGGTCGGCGCGGGGCAGGCCACCAAGGCGGTGAACCAGATCGTCGTGGCGGGCGTCGCCCAGGCGGTGAGCGAGGCCCTGGCCTTCGCCGAGGCCCAGGGGCTGGCCTTGGATAAAGTCATCGACGTGGTGGGCAGCGGCGCTGCTCAATCCTGGTTTCTCACCAACCGCGGCCCCAACATGATGCGCATGAGCTTCCCCTTGGGCTTCAAGGTCGGCTTGCATGACAAGGACCTCGGTATCGTGCAGCAGATGGCCGCGGCGCAAGGCGTCCAACTGCCGGTGGTGGAGATGACACGCATCCATTACCGAAGGCTGATGGAACAAGACCATGGTGATGAAGACATCTCGTCGTTATTCCGTCTCAAGCGTAGCCTGTTCAAGAAGTAACTCGGATATCACTCCCCGCTCGAAGCTTCGCTTCTCGCTCATCTCTATTCACGCTGAGTCACGCTTTGTTCACTAAAGATTGATTTGGGACCGCAATCCCAACACTGTCTCGAACGCGGCGATTGAACATATGCGCAGTTCTGTCGGGTCGCCGACCTCATTCATCCTCGCCCTCTTGCCCTGCCTGGGGCTTGACCCCGTGCTTGCCCGGTTCCCAAAGGCCACCCTATAGTCCGTCCCTGAGAGCAGGGTCACGGCGCGTATTGGCAGGGGTATGCCATAAAAAAGCGTCGGATACCTAACAAAGAAACAGGGAAGCCTTCTTGTGATGCGCGGTCTACGGGGATCCATCTACGTCCTAATGTTGGGTGTGTCGCTTTGCTACGCGGCGCCTGCCTGCGCGCTTGCGCCCGGCGCCACCATCGCCACCGCCGACATGGACGGCGACGGCATCCCGGACCTGGTAGTGCTCTCGCCCGACGACTGCACGGTGAACGTGGTCACCGTCGATGCGGAAGGTGACTTCACGCTCCTGCCTCCCCAGAATTTCGACGACATCACTGAGATGTCATCCATCGCGGTCGCCGACGTGAATGGCGACGGTATCCCGGATGTGATCATCAGCGACCAGAGCAGCTCAGCCGCCGGCGTGCGTGTGCTCCTGAACGATGGCCACGGTAATCTCGCGGCGGACCTGAGCTATGCGAGCGAAGCCGCAATTGGCAGCGGGCCGGCTTCGGTGACCATCACCGATATCAACGGTGACGGATTCCCCGACATCATCGCTGCCAACGGCAGCGATGGCAGCGTGAGCATCCTGCTCAACAATGGCGACGGTACGTTCGCTGCCCCCGTGAGCTACCCGGCCGGCACCTACGCCGTGACGGCGGCGGCGGCCGACCTGAACGGCGACGGCCAGCCGGACCTAGCGGTGACGGACGCAGGCACCAACAGTGTGCAGGTATTGCTCAACGATGGGCACGGCGGTTTCGGCGCGCCGCTCTCCCAGAGCGTCGGTGCGCACCCCGTGGCCCTGGTACTCACCGATATCGATGGCGATGGCAAGATCGATGTGCTGGTGGCGGATCGGGATGACAACACCGTCGGCATTCTGCTCGGCCATGGCGATGGCAGCTTCAAATCCGCCGTATTCATCCATACCGGCGCCCAACCCGGTTGGCTCGCGGCCCAGGACCTGACCGGTGACGGCCGGCCGGATCTCGTCACCGACAACTACAGCGACGGCAGCGTGAGCCTGTTCACCAACGCCGGCCGCGGTAAGTTCGAGGCCGGCCAACAGGTTTATCCCGCCTATGGCTCCTACGACACCCTGGTCATGGACATCGCCAGCAAGCCGCAACTGGTCAGCGCCAACATGGCCGCTGGCGTGGTGGTGATGACGCCCACCCTTCGAGGTGTCAACACAGCTGGCAATAGCAGCAACGATCCGCCTGGCACGGTCCATAGGATCAAAGGTGCACAGGATCCACAGTCCAGCAGCGGCAGTGGCACCTTCGACCTGTTCAGCCTGCTCTTACTCGGCGTATTGGGCCGTTCCCGGCGCCTCAGTCGCTAGGTTTTTCCCCTGCGGTATTGCAGTCCGGCCTGGAAGCGCCGACACTTTTTGCATGGCTTCAGCCCCAAGACCCAGCGCCGACGACTTCTTCCTGCCGGATCTGTGCAGCGGCGTCGTGTTGCTGGTTGTGATACTCATCGCCGAACTCACGGCCTTCGTGCTCACTATCGCCAAACATCTGCCGGGCGAGGGTATATCGCTTTGGCTGGATCTGGCGCGCATCTCGCTGTTCTTGCAATGGATCGCGCTCGCCTCCAGTGGTGTGCTCTGCGCCATGCGCCCGCAGCTGATGCGCATGCCCCTGCGGCGCGCCATCCTGCTGTGCTATGCCCTGCTCCTGGCGGTGACCCTAGTGATGAGCGAAGTCGCCTACCAGGCTGCTGCCCAGACCGGCATCGGCCAGGCACTCCTCCCCGCCAGCCACTGGGGCTTCGTACTGCGCAACCTGTTTATCTGCGCCATCGTCAGTGCCCTGGTGCTGCGCTACTTCTATGTGCTGAGCCAATGGAAGAGCAATGTGCGGCGTGAGGCCAGCAGCCGATTCGAGGTTCTGCAGGCGCGCATACGTCCGCACTTCCTATTCAACAGCATGAACACCATCGCCGCCCTGATCCGTGGCCGTCCGGAATTGGCGGAGCGGGCAGTGGAAGACCTCTCGGACCTGTTCCGCGCCTCGCTGGCGGATGCCTCCGCACGCATACCCATGTCGGAGGAGCTGGCGGTCACCCGCCAGTACGCTGCCATCGAGGAGTTACGCCTAGGCGAGCGCCTCAAGATTGACTGGCAGATGGATAGTGTGCCGACCGATGCGCATCTGCCGCGGCTCACGCTGCAGCCGCTGATCGAGAATGCCATCTATCACGGCATCGAACCACGCGGTGACGGCGGTACCGTGAGCGTGTCCGGCCGCCACGCAGATGGCCGGATAGATATCGAGATCCATAATCCCCTGCCGCCGGATGGCATCAGCGGGCGCAGCGGGCGGCAGATGGCCCTGGAGAACGTGCGCGAGCGCCTCGCGCTGGCCTGGCCCGGCCGGGCCGGCCTGGAACACGGTCGCGATGCCGCCGGTTACCGGGTGCGTCTCCATTTCCCATATGAGTCACAGGGCTCGGGGCAGACATCATGAAAGTGATGGTGGTAGACGACGAGATGCCGGCTCGCGAACGCCTGAAGAGCCTGCTCGCCGCCATCCCCGGCATGGAGGTCTCCGGCGAGGCCGGCAACGGCCGCGAGGCCCTGGAGCAATGGGAGAAGGTGCCGGTGGATGTGGTTCTGTTGGATATCCGAATGCCGGTGATGGAGGGACTCGAGACTGCACGGCACCTCGCGGCCTTGGAGCATCCACCAGCAGTGATCTTCACCACCGCCTATAACGAGTTCGCGGTGGAGGCCTTCGACACCCACGCCATGGCCTATCTGCTGAAACCGGTACGGGCCGAGAAACTCGCCGCAGCCCTGGCCGCCGCCGGCCAGCTGAACCGGGTGCAATTGACACGCCTCGCCGCCGGACCGCCGGTCTCGGCGCGCCGCCATATCGCGGCACGGGTACGGGACAAGCTGCATGTGGTGTCGGTAGACAACGTCTCCTGTTTCATCGCCGACCAGAAATACGTGACGGTATGTCACACCGACGGCGAGCTGCTGATAGATGAGTCCCTCAAGGACCTGGAACAGGAATTCGCGGACCGCTTCATCCGTGTGCACCGCAACGCCTTGGTCGCCATGTCCCGTGTCGGCCACCTGGAGAAGGATGAGTCCGGGCACTTCCATGTGCACCTGCGGGGCCGCGGCGAGCCGGTCGAAGTCAGCCGACGCTTGGTTGCCGAGGTACGTGAACGCCTCAAGACGGGACATTAAAACCCGCGGTCCATCCTGCTAACATGTGCATCTGTTGGCAGCACCCGAATCCATGACTCCGAAGCCGATCCGCATCGCCACGCGCAAGAGCGCTCTCGCCCTCTGGCAGGCGGACCATGTGGCCGCACGTCTGCGCGAGCTGGAACCCGGCCGCGCCGTAGAACTCGTGCCCCTTACCACCGAGGGCGACCGTAACTTGGGCATCTCCCTGGCTTCCGCCGGTGGCAAGGGGCTGTTCATCAAGGAACTGGAAGTGGCGCTGGCAGATGGCCGCGCTGACCTCGCGGTCCACTCCATGAAGGATGTACCGGTACTGCTCGAACCAATGTTCGTCATCGGCGCGGTGTTGGAACGGGAAGACCCTCGGGATGCTTTCCTGTCGGTGAAGTATCCGAGCTTCGAGGCGCTTCCTCAGGGCGCCCACGTGGGTAGTTCGAGCCTTAGGCGCCAGAGCCAACTGCTGCATCGCCGCCCGGATCTGAAGATCGAGTCCCTGCGGGGCAACGTGGATACGCGGTTGCGCAAGCTCCAGGAAGGCCAGTACGACGCCATCGTGCTGGCAGTGGCAGGTTTGAAACGCCTGGGACTGGCGGAACACATCACAGCGGTGCTAGACCCGGCCATCACTCTGCCGGCCGTCACCCAGGGCATCATCGGCATGGAATGCCTGAGCCACGATGCTGAGACTCGCGCACTCCTGGCCCGCCTCAACCACGCCGGGAGCTGGACCCAGATGCTGGCAGAGCGAGCCCTATCCCGCGGCCTCTCGGGCAGCTGCAACCTACCGCTGGCAGGCCACGCCCGCCTCGAAGGCGGTATGCTTTCCATGACCGGGCGTGTGGGTTCGCCCGACGGTACGCGTCTGTTGGAAGCCGCGATCAGCGGCCCGGTGGCGGACGCCGAGAATCTTGGTCTCGGACTGGCGCAGGCCTTGTTGGCCAAAGGCGCTGGCGAGGTGTTGCGTGAAGTCGAAAATGGGATGTGACCGTGGCCGCACGACCGCTTAAGGATGCCGGCATCCTCATCACCCGCCCTGAAGGCCAGGGCGATACACTCAAGGCACGTCTCGAGGCCAAGGGCGCCGAGGTACTGCACTTCCCCACCATCGAGATCGCGCCGGTGGCGCGCTCGCCGGAACTGGAGCGCAGCCTCGAACCGCTGGACAGTTACCACTACGCCATTTTCATCAGTCCCAACGCGGTGGAATACGCCGCCGAACTCGTGGACCTCTCGGCGCTGCCGGCGAAGCTCAAAGTGGCCGCCATCGGCCCCGGCACGGCGCGCGCGCTCACGGCCTTGGGTCGCAAACCCGACATCCTGCCCCGCGACGGTGCCAACAGCGAAGCACTGCTGCGCTTGAAGACCCTGAACAAGGTCAACGGCAAGCGCATCCTGATCGTGCGCGGTCTGGGCGGCCGTGAACTCCTGGCGGAGACGCTCGAAGAACGCGGTGCTTACGTGGAGTACGCGGAAGTCTACCGACGCAACGTGCCCCGTATCGACCAGGCGGATCTGACGCAGTGGTTTCGCCAGGGCAAGGTGGATGCAATCACCGTGACCAGCCGCGATGCGCTCCTGAACCTGGAACGCATGCTGAGCCCTGGCCTCACTCCTTACTTCAAGTCCGCACAGCTGGTGGTGCCAAGCGTGCGCATGGTGAAGCTCGCTACCGCCTTGGGCGCACGCCGCCGACCGATAATCGCCGGTGAGGCCACGGACACCGCACTGGTCAATTCCATCGTCAACTGGTGGAAGTCCCAAGGCAAGGAACAGCACAAGCACCGGAGAGAGCATGAGCGCGGCTCCTGAGCGGCGCGAACCGCCTCGTCCAGTGTCGACGCGCAACGGCGTCTCGGCATCCCTGGGCCTGTTGCTGGGCATCGCGGCCATAGTGCTCGCTGGCGTGAGCTGGGTGCGCATGCGCGCGGTGGAGGATGTCGATACGACGCTGCAGCAACGCCTCACCAGCCTGCAGCAGAACGCCGCACTCAAGGATGACCTCGCGTCCGACGCGTCCGACACCCAGACGTCGTTGAAGTCCTTGAGCGGCAGGGTCGATGACCTGAACACGAGCTTCGACGAATTGCGGCATAACGCCCAGGAAGGCCGTGACGCCTGGATCAAAGCGGAAGCCGCCTCGCTGCTCCTGGATGCACAGGAAGCATTGGCGTTGCGCGCCGATCCCGAACTCGCGCTCACGGCCTTGGATCAGGCGGATGCGCGCCTGAAACTGCTGCCGGATCCGCGCCTCATCCCGGTACGCCAGGAGATCGTCCGGGAGAGCAACAAGCTGCGCGCCCTTCCTCGGGTCGACGTAGACGGCATGGCGGTGAAGCTCACGGAACTCGGTGCCACCGTCGACGTGCTGCCCATGAAGCGCACCGCGCCGGAACACTACCAGCCGGGTGGCAGCCTCAACGATGTGACGCTGTCGGCAAATGCAGGCTTCTGGACGCGCTTCGAGGCTGCGGTGTCGCGGCTCGGCGCCAGTCTCTTCACCGTGCGCCGGCATAACACCACGGTGGAGCCGCTCCTGGCGCCTGAGCAGGAGTTCATGCTGCGGCGCAACCTGGAACTCAAACTGGAAAGCGCCCGGCTGGCACTGCTGCAGCGGGAGGATCCGGCCTTCCAGGCGGCGGCCCATGCCGCCGATGTCTGGCTGCAGGAATACTTCGATGGCGATGCCAATGCAGTGAAAGCAGCCATCCAGCAGCTGGATGAGATGCAGAGGCAGCCCATCGCGCCCAAGCTGCCGGACATCTCGGCCTCCCTTGATCTCCTTCGCCAGGTGGAGACGCCGAAGGGCGCCGCGCCGTGAAATACGTCTTCTACCTGTTGCTGACGCTGCTGGCTGCGGTGGTGGTGGCGGGTCTCGCCCACGTCAGCAATGGTTATGCACTACTGGCCTATGGTCGCACCAGCGTGGAGATGTCCTTAGGCACGCTGCTGGTGCTGGTGTTCGTGGCCTTCTTCGGCCTGTATCTCCTCACCACCCTCGCTGTGACCCTGTGGACCTTCCCGCGCCGGTTGCGTGAGGCACTGTCTCGCAAGCGTGAGCTCAGGGCCCGGCGTGCCACCACCCAGGGCCTCATCGACTTCGCCGAAGGCCGTTGGGCCATGAGCGAGAAAAACCTGATGCGTCACGCCACCGACAGCGAGATGCCGCTCATCACGTACATCGCCGCGGCCCGTGCCGCACAGCTGCAGGGCGAGCATGAACGACGCGATACCTATCTCAGGCGCGCCTTCGAACAGATCCCGGAAGCCCACGTGGCGGTGCTGCTGACCCAGGCGGAACTGCAGATTGCCCACAAGCAGCATGAGCAGGCCCTGGCGACCCTGCGCCGCCTGCAGGAAGTGGACCCGGACCACGCCTTCGGCCTGAAACTGCTGGCCAACCTGTATCGCAAGCTCGGCGCCTGGGAAGAGATGCGCGCGCTACTACCCAAGCTGCGCGATAACCCAGAACTTTCGCGCAAGGACGTGGACAAGTTCGAGGTACGCGCCGTGTCGGCGCTGCTGGACCGCCTGGATACCAAGCACACCCCGCCGACAACCGTTGAACTCTGGGACGGCCTACCACGCCGTCTGCGCGCCGAAGCTGAGCTGGTGCGCGCCTACGCCCGTGCGCTGATCCGCAATGGGCAGGGCGTGAAGGCCGAGGCACTGCTGCGTGACGCCATCAAAGCCGGCGGCGATGAAGATATGCTGGCCCTCTACGGTCTCGCCGTCGGCGAAGACCCCAAGCGGCAATTGGCGCGGGTGGAAGACTGGCTGGCCGAACGCGGCGAGAGCGCAGCGCTGCTGCTGACAGCCGGACGCCTGTGCGTGATGGCCAAACTCTGGGGCAAGGCCCGCGGCTACTTCGAGGCCAGCATCATGTTGGGCGGGCGACCCGAGGCCTATGAAGAACTCGGCAAGCTGCTGCGCCTGCTGGAGGATCCGGAGGCGTTGCGCGCCTACAGCGATGGCCTCGCGGTGTCCCTCGGACATAAAGTCAAAGCGTTCAAGCCCGGCAAACCCAAGCCCCGTCGCACCCGCACCGGCTCCTGAAACCGGGTTGCGCGCCTATAATGGGCCACCATGAGCTTCCAGAATCCTCCCGGCGACGAAATCCGCCACCTGTTGAAGACGGCCAAGACCATCGCGGTGGTGGGGTTGTCGCCGAAAGCGGATCGCCCCAGCCACGGCGTCGCCAAAGGCATGCAGCGCTTCGGCTACCGCATCGTGCCGGTGAACCCGGGACAATCCGAATTATTGGGTGAAAAGGTCTATCCGGATCTCATGAGCGTCCCGGAAGGCATCGATCTCGTGGACGTGTTTCGCTCACCGGAGCATGTGGATGAGGTAGTGGATCAGTGCATCGCCCGCGGTTTCCCTGCCATCTGGCTGCAGGAAGGCGTGGTCAACGAGGCGGCAGCGGCTCGCGCCGAGGCTGCCGGCATGCTGGTGATCATGGACCGTTGCCTCTTCAAAGATTATCTCCTATACATGAACTGATGAGCATGAAACTAAACTTCGCCAAGATGCACGGGCTCGGCAACGACTTCATGGTGCTGGATGCGCTCCACGCCGGCGTCGCTTTGAGCGAAGCCCGGGTGCGGGAACTGGCGGATCGGCGCACCGGCATCGGCTTCGACCAGCTGCTGTTGCTGGAAGCGCCCAAGGGTGGCAGCTTCCACGCCAACTACCGCATCTTCAACGCCGACGGCGGCGAAGTGGAGCAATGCGGTAACGGTGTGCGTTGTGTCGCGCGTTACCTCGCCAACCACGGGGTGGTGAACGACGGCGAAGTGCGCTTGGGGACCATCGCGGGTCCCGTGCAGGCGGAACTCTCCGGCGACGGCCTGGTGCGCGCCAACATGGGCGTGCCGCGCCTGGAACCCTCCGACATACCTTTCGTCGCCGGCGCCCGCGCCATGGAATACGAACTGGATGTGGATGGTCGGATGGTGCAGATCGGCGCTGTCTCCATGGGAAATCCCCATGCCATCCTTGACGTGCCGGACGTGGACTCGGCGCCGGTGACGGAACTGGGGCCGCGCATCGAACACCATCCGCGCTTCCCCAAGCGCGCCAACGTGGGCTTCGCCTCCTGGCAGGGTCGCAAATCCATGCGCTTGAGGGTCTGGGAACGCGGTACGGGCGAGACCCTGGCCTGCGGCACCGGCGCCTGCGCGGCGGTGGTGTGGGGCCGGCTCCTGGGCTGGCTCGACGAGGAAGTGCAAGTGCAACTCCGGGGCGGGCAGCTGGTGGTAAGCTGGAAAGGTGAGGGCGAACCGGTGTGGATGACGGGACCCGCGGTCACCGTCTACGAGGGACAGATCGAACTATGAGCATCGAACACAAGGCTGGATTGAGCAGCGACTCGCTCTCCGGCGACAGCATCGTGGATTACCTGCTGAGCCACCCCGAGTTCTTCGAGGCCCATCCTGAACTCTTGGTGAAGCTCAAGGTGCCGCACCCGTCCGGCACCGCCGTATCGCTCATCGAGAGGCAAGTGGAAGTGTTACGTGGCCAGAACCGCCAGTTGGAGCGCAAGCTGGTGGATCTCATCGAAGTGGCTCGCGCCAACGACACCCTGATCGAACGTATCCATCGCCTGGCCCTGGCCTTGCTGGATGGCACCGCCCTGCCGGAACGGCTGTACGCCCTGCAAGAAGAACTGCGGGAGCGCTTCGGTGCCGACGAGGTGAGTCTGTTCCTGCGCCATCCCAAGGAGAAGCAGGCGGACGCAGGTCCGGCCCGCTGGTTGAACGACGATGACGCAGGCCTGGATCAGTTCCGTGAATTCCTCAAGACCGGCAAGCCCCACGTGGGCCGCCTGCGTCCGCCGCAGCTCGAGTTCCTGTTCGGCGAACAGGCGGAGCACATCGCCTCCTCGGCCCTGGTGCCGCTGGGTGATAAGGGTTCCTTAGGGCTGTTGGCCGTGGGCAGCCGCGATGCCGAACGTTTCAGTCCGACCCTGGGTACCGCCTTCCTCACACGCATCAGCGAGCTCGTGACCGCGGCCGTGCAGCCGCTCATGCCGAAATGAGCGACGCGCTGCAGGACTGGATCCAGCGCTTCATCGATCATCTCGCCCAACGTAACCTCTCTCCTCACACCCGCGAGAGCTATGCTCGCGACCTCTCGACCCTGAAAGCGTTCTGCGATAAGCAGGGCTTGAAGGATTGGAGCACGCTGGACGTGCACCATATCCGTGCCTTCAGCTCCCAGCGTCATCGCCAAGGACTCGCTCCCAAGAGCATCCAGCGCCTGTTGGCTTCGGTCCGCTCCTTCTACCTGTATCTGCAGGGCGAGGGTGTGGCGAAGAAGAACCCCGCGGAAGGCGTGCGTGCGCCCAAAGCCGCCAAACGCCTGCCGGATACCCTGGATGCGGATCAGATGGCGCGGCTCTTGCAGATCCCCGGTGACGACCCGGAGACGGTGCGGGACAGGGCCATCATGGAACTGCTGTATTCATCAGGCCTGCGTCTGGCGGAACTCATATCGGTCAAACTCACAGACCTCGATCTGGGTCAGGGTCTGGTCACCGTCACCGGCAAGGGCAACAAGACCCGCATCCTGCCGGTGGGACGCATAGCCCTGCAGGCCATACGCGATTGGCTCAAGGTGCGGAGTGATTTCGCCAAAAGCGAGGATCAGGAATTGTTCGTGAGCGTGCGCGGCGGACGGCTCTCGCCCCGCAGCGTGCAGGCGCGGCTCAAACATTGGGGCCGGGTGCAGGGCGTGCAGCAAGGCATCTATCCGCATCTCCTGCGCCATTCTTTCGCCAGTCACGTGCTGGAATCCAGCGGTGACCTGCGTGCCGTGCAGGAGCTGCTCGGCCACGCCAACATCAGCACCACTCAGATATATACGCATCTCGATTTCCAACATCTCGCCAAGACCTATGACGCGGCGCATCCGCGGGCCAAGAAGAAGTCGTCCGCCAAATGACCGAACAAACTGCACGACCCACCGAGATCCGTCTACGCAAGAGCGCGGGGGTCATCGCCGTGAGCTTCGACGACGGTGCGCATTACGAACTGCCTTTCGAGTACCTGCGGGTATTCTCTCCCTCCGCGGAAGTGCGCGGTCACGGCACAGAGATCCTGCAGATCGGCAAGGAACAGGTGAAGGTGATCGGCGTGG
>DASYCJ010000017.1:0-10740 GCA_036500225.1 Gammaproteobacteria bacterium | reverse complement strand
CACCGGTAGCCACGTCCGCCAGGCGGGCGTCTACATCAACCAGACTCAGATCCTCGCCAGCCAGCAGCACGTCCTTGTCTCTGGGTCAAACCACGGCAAGAGCGCGGTCACCGAGCATGCGAATGTAACCTTCACCGGCGGCAGCATCGACATCAACGCCCGGCACGTGGCGATATCGGCGGGTTATGGTCTCGCGTCCCAGAGCACGGGACCCGGTCCCCACGGCGTGTTCGCCGACGGCCCGGGTGCCACCGCCAACTACACCGCCACGGCAGATCTGAACTTCAACGCCGGCAAAACCGGCATATTCCTCTCCGGCATGGGATCCTCAAATGCGGGGATAACCGTGGCTGCGGGCGACCATGTGGGCAAGCACCTGGTAGTAATCGGTTCCAGTGGCGGCAGGGCTTCGGCCAGCCTTCACGCGAATCTGAACATAGTCGATGCCGGCAGCATACTCATCCAGGGTGAGTCGGTCGCCGATGTCCATGGCGCCAATAGCGCGGGTTATGGAGTTGTCGCGATTGCGGCCAAGGGCTCGGCCAAGCTCGTCCTCGGCGGTAACGTCAACATCTTAGCCAAGGGCTTCGAATTGAGTTCCGGTGAAGCCAATGTCGCCCAACATGTGGGTGTCGAGGGCGGCAATCACGTGGGCTCCGGTGCCGGCGGCTTCGGACCCGTCGTCGCGGAGGCCGGCGGCGGCGTGATCATCGCTGACACCGCGCGGGTGAATATCACCGCCACCACCGGTGATATCGGTCTTTTCGGCGCGAACTCCGTGGTGGTCGCGGGCGGTCAGAGAGCGGGCGCGTCTGGAGAGTTCGAGGCCGATGGCGGCATAGTCAGCGTCAGTAACGATGCCGGTGTGAGTCTCAAGGCGGGTGGTGACGTCGGCCTGTTCGGCGGCTTTGTCGCCGGCCCCAGCCACTCTGTCGCCATCGTGGGCGGCGAAAGCGCGGGCAACAGTCATGACTATAGGGCCGAATATGGCGGCACCCTGACCGATACCGCCCTCTCGCGCGTGGACATCACGGCGGGCGGTTCCTTCCATGTGCAAGCCCAGTCCGTGTCCCTCGTGGGCGGCTTCCATGCCGGCGGCAGCCGCCTCGTCCTCGCTTCCAGCGAAGGCAAGGGCGTTACCAGGACCACGGTGCTTTCGGACAACTCCGTCAACGTCACCGCTGGCAGCGTCAGCCTCGTCGGTCACGACATCAACGTGGATGCGGGGACCAGAGCCGGGGCCAGCGTGACCTTGACGGCTGACGGCGCCAAGGCCGTCAGCGGTCTCACCGCCAACGGCGGCGTGAGCCTCACGGCCACGAAGTCGTTCGACGTCACGGCCGCCACCTATATGACCTTGGACGGCGGATTCAGCGCCGGCCACTTCATCGATGTGAACGGATCGGGTGGCAAGGCCAACGATACTGTCAACGCGGCCCTGACCATCAAAGCCGGTTCCATGTTGCTCAAGAACACCAGCGGCGGTACGCAATCCATCGGCCTCCACCATCGTGGGTCGAGTGGCGGCCACGTCGGTTCCTCCGTCGGCATCCGTGCCAGCAGCGGCGGCTCCGCCAACGTCACCGTCAATGCCGGCGTGAACATCACCGCCACCGGTGCGTTCACCGCTTCTGGTGCCGACAAGATCCTGGTGGCGGCTGCGGCTTCCACCGGAAGGAATGCTTCGATCGACAATAATGGCGGTCTCAAGGCCACCGATAATCTGAACAACGCCGTCGCCATCGGTGCCAAGAGCCTGACCTTCTCCGCTTCAAACTCCGTCGAGTTCTTCGCAGGCTCCAACGACCTGACCAATACCCGCGTCACCGCCAACCGCGGGACTGCGACCATCAACGTGAACTCGAGCCTGAGCCTCACGGCGGCACAGGGCATCACCGTGAACGTCAACGGCAGCGGTGGCAGCAGTGACACCCGCCGCCGCCTCCTGTTCGTAGGCGGTCAGAACGCCCTGAACATCAACGTCGATGCCATCCACGGCGGCAACGCCGCTGTCGGCCTCATCGACGGCATCACCGTCAATGCCGGTGGCGCCATCTCGTTTAAGAACGCCGGCGTGGGGGCTACCAGTACCACCACTAGCGGCACTTCCCCAAGCAGCCGCACGAACGTCCATCACGCCAGCCACGGCATATTCGTGGTGGCGGGTTCCCGTATCGGCGGCGGCTATACCACCTTCAGCGGCTCGCATGGCTCCATCAACAACCCGCACAACTCCGAAGTGCAAACCGGCACGGCCGGCGGCACCGCCACCATCACCGCTGATGCGAGCGTGAGCGTCAACACCAAGGGCAGCTTCACCATGAATGCCGGCACCGGCAGCATGATTGCTGCCGGCGGCAGCGTAGCCGCCAGCAACGCCACGGTCCTGGCCAAGGCTTCCGGTAAAGCTACGGAAAAGGTCACCGAGGATCTCAACATCATCGCTGCCAGCGCCGCATTCTCCGGCGGCAACGTTATCCTCGCTGCGGGCATCAACGAAGCCGATCAGACCCATGTCTTGGCGTCCCATGCGGGTGTCGCGACTCTCACTGCGGAGTCGGCCCTGCGGGTCACTACTACCGGCGCCCTCGCGGTCAGTGGTACTGACGTCACCGTCACCGGCGGTAACGGCAGCGGCACGGTCGGCCTGGGCTTGCTCGCCCGGTTCGCCAGCGTCCAAGCATCCCACGGTGGCCAGGCGAACCTCATCGCCACCAGCACCGTGCAATTGAAAGCGGCATCCGTGACCATGACCGCCAGTGACGGCTCCTTGCGGGTCCTCAGCGGCCTGGAGAACGGCGTCGGCATGAGCGTCATCGCCAACGGCAAAGGCGACAAGGTTTCTGCGACGCTGAATGGCACGGTGAACATCACGGCCACCACCGGCGGCATCACCTTGACCGCCGAAGGTACCCCCACTGCTAGCAGCGGCCTGGGCCACGTCGGCATCGCTGCCGGTTCCGGTGCTGGTGTCGGTGAGAACGTGGAGGCCGAGGCTACGGGCGCCACGGCGGCGCTGACCTTGGATAATTCGGTGAACCTCACCGCCAAGACCAAGATCACCGTGAAAGCTGGCAATCCCGCCGGTAGCGGCACCGCCAGCCCAGCCAGCGGCGGTTCTTTGTCCATCGCAGCCTCGCGGGGCCTGGGAGAGGGTGACTTCCTCGTCGCCAACGGCAAGGGCGCCAAGACCGTCGTGACCCAGACGGCCTCCGTGAACATCACCGGTAGCGCGGCATCGTTCTTCGCTAACAAGGATATGAACGTCCAGGGTGCCGATAGCGAAGGCGCGAACACCCTCGTCGGCGGTAGCCATAGCGGCAGCGCGACGGTGAAACAGACGGGCACCGTGAACTTGAGGGCCACCACCGGCGCACTCACCCTGAATGCCTCGCATGGATCACTTGACGTGCGCGGCGGCAATGGCTCCAGCAGTACCACGCGCGTCTCAGGCAGCCACCATGGCGTGGCGACCCTGACCGCACTGTCGGGTGTGACCCTGCAGGCGGGCGGTGCGGTGTCAATGCACGCAGGCGATTCGCTCTCCATCGCGGCCGGCGCCTCCTATACCACCAACGTAAATGCCCAGGAGGGCGGGACCGCGACCCTCACGCGGGATTCCAGCCTGAGCGTCAAGGCGGGCACCACTCTGACTGCGGCGGCTGGCAGCAGCCTCACCGTCCTGGGTGGCGTCGAAAATCGCGTCCTGACGGATGCCTTCCTCTCCAGCGGCGGAACCAACTTCCGCGCCGGCGGCAAGGCCACCGCGACTCTCACTGCAGGCGTAAGCCTGGCCGCGGGAGGCGATGTTAGCCTCACGGCCGGTACCGACGGATCCAGCACTGCCAGCAACCGCATCACCCACCGCAACCTCAATGTCATCGCGGGTGCGGGTGATCAGCTGTTCGTGGGTGCTGCGCGTCTAGGCAGTAATATCGTCGGCCAGAGATGGACCGGCGGCACCGCCACCCTGAGTGCCAATACCAACGTCACCATCACGGCTGGGCGCGATCTGCACCTGACTGCCGGCGCCGCGGGCTCCTCGGGCAAGGGGTCGGTGCAGATCTTGGGCATGGCCGATGCCGGCGGCAGCTTCAATAACCAGGCCAACGTGGCCGGCGGCTCGAGCAGCGCCGTCGCCAAGCTGACTTTGATCGGCAATGCGACCTTGACCGCCGTCCGCGACATCACCATCACCACGGCGAAGGCTGGGAGCATCGGAGGTAACGCCTCCATCGTCGGCGGTTCCCTTGGCAACCTGCGCGATGACCATGGCGTGGGCAAGGTCACCATCCTGGGTTCTGCAGATGCGACACTCAAGGCCGGCCGCGACGTGCTCCTGAGCGGCGTCGGCGGCAGCCTCACCGTGGCGGGGGTGCACGTGAACAGCTCCCATGCGGGCTCCATCCTGGCGGATGCCCATGCGAGTGGCGGTTCCGCCATCGTCACAGCTCATGGCGATGCCAACATCACCGCGGGCCGCAACATCACCACCGGCAGCAACTCCATGGACGGCGGCCTGAACGTGGTCGGAGGCCAGCTCGTGGACGCCGCGGACCTGGGTTATGCGGTCAACGAGCGGGCGACGGCCACCGCCAATGCGGGCCTGACCGCCGGCGGCGCCATCACCATCAAGGGTGCCGGCGACCTCAATGTGCTGGGCGGCCTGTTCGACTCCGCGGGCATCACCAACACCTTCTCTAACGGCATAAGCGCCAGTGGCAACCGCACCGTGACCCAATCGGCGCGAGCCGCCGTCACAGCCGGCGGAGCGGTGACGCTCACGCTGAAGGGCGACGGTGTCATCGCCGGCGGCGACAGCGCGACGGCGAAGGTGTCCATGAGCGATGATCAGTTCATGACGGGGACAGCTACGGCCAACACCGGCGTGCTGATCAAGGGCGCCAGCGTCAGCATCACCGTGGGTGGTGACCTCCTGACCCGGGCTGGCAGTGCTGTCACGGCGAGAGCCGTCGGCATCGGCTCCAATATCAAGGCCAGCGCCACTGCGAGCGCGGATGCTTCCATCACTGCCATCGGCAATGTATCCATCAATGCCGGTTCCGTCGCAGGCGGCGACGCTTCCTTCGTCGGCGGCAGCGGTGGCAAGGGCAGTGCCTTGACGTTGTTCTCTAACAACGCTGCCACGGCCACGGCCCATGCCGATCTCAACATCACCGCCAGCAAGATGCTCACCATCACGGCGGGCGGGGATGTCAAGGTCGCCGGAGGCCCCGGCGACGAGAACTCGGCCCTGGTGATTGCGGGCGTGCCGAGCCACGTGTTCGGAAGCAACGCGATCGGTGCCAACAGCGCCACGGCCGCAGCCACCGTCACCAGCAAGGTCAACTTCACTGCCGGCACGGCCTTGAGCGTGACCGCCGGTGGCAACGTTGTCATCTCCGGTGGCAGCCGCGGCGGCGATGGTGCCATCATCAGCGCAATCGGCGGCTCGTCCAACGGCCACAAGGACAAAGCCACTCTCACGGTGGATCAGAGCGTGAACATCAAGGGTGCGACCGTCGCGCTCACCGCCAGCAGCGGCGCGGGCAACGTTAGCATCACCACCTACCTGCCCAGCTCGGGTGCGTCGCGGGCCACCGTGAGTTCGTCCGGAGCTGGCAACACCGCCAAGGCCACGGTGAATGGTTCGGTGGTCATCACTGCCAAGACGCCAGTGACCATCGGCGGCAGCTTGCACAAGATCGCCGCGGGCGCGTCCACGAGCGGGAACCTGATCATCACCAGCACCATCACCGTGACGGGTCATGCCGCCGCTGGCGGCCACTCTCACGCTGTCCATACCTCGGGCTTCGCGCCCGAGATGGGGCGGCTCAGCGGTGACACGTTGCGAGTGGCGCCGGACTTCGGCACCACGAGCTTCGGCGGCATGCGGACGCTGGGCGGCGCGAGCGTCACCCCAGCGGTGCCGCAGCCGGCCGTGACCATCAGTGACGGCATCGAGCTCCCGGCCCCGGCCATCACCAGCCTCGACACCATGCAAGTGCAGAGCCTGGTACCGAGCCTGGTGACCGTGACGGGTGATGACGCCTCGCAGACGAAGCCGCAATCCAGTCCCGTGAAGGGTGCGGTGTTCCAGCCGGACCTCGCGGCGGCGGACTTCGCCGGTTCCTTCCCCAGCAGTTGCGCAGTGTTGGTGATGGCGCAGGCGGACCATCGCTGTCCGGCGGGAGGCAAGTGATCTGATGCGCTCCGGGGCCGTCCCCGGGGCGCTGTTTCACCGGCTGACACCGGCACACCGAATCAAACAGATATGACGCAGGAGAGGCACATGAATATCGGAACGGGCATACTCAAGATCGTCGCGACTGGCGTGCTGCTGGGCAGCATCAGCGCAGGCGCCCTGGCCTCGGGCTTGAGCCCGGTGCACGGCAACGTGCCCGCCATGGTGAGCGGCGCCAAGATGACCGGCCACCACAACCCGCGCTCCAGCCTGACCGTCAGCATCGCCCTGCCGCCGGCCAACCAGGCACAGCTCACCCAGTTCCTGCACGATCTGGGTGACCGCTCAAGCCCCAATTACCACAAGTACCTGAAGCCGGGCCAGTTCGCCCAGCTCTATGGCCCGAAAGACCAGGCCGCCGCCGTCAAGGCCTACCTGGTGCAGCACGGTATCCCGGCCAAGGGCATCACCACTTCCCCGAACTACACCCGCTTGCATTTCACCGCCACCACGGCGGTGATCGAAAGCCTCTTTGGCGTCGCCGTCAACGACTATAGCTATCAGGGCACCACCTTCTACTCCAACACCTCCGATCCGCTGGTGCCGGCATCGCTCGGTGTGAAGGCCATCTTCGGCCTGGAAGACGGCGTGCAGTGGCGGGCCCACAACGTACAGGGCCCGGTCGTGGCTCAGCCCCGTGCCGGCGCAGGCCCTTCCGGTTTCTCGCCGCTGCAGATAGAGACCGCCTATGACTGGCCGGACATCACCAATACCGGGAACGGCGCCGGCGTTACCATCGCGATCGCCACCGCCTTCACCTTCCGGTCGCAGGATCTGACCAAGTTCTGGGATACCTACGGCCTTCCGCACCATTCCGTCACGATTACGGCCATCGATGGCACCACCAAGGTGCTGAACGGCGAGACCACCCTGGACATCGAGCGCTCTAGTTCCATGGCCCCCGGCGCCGCCATCCATGTATATGAGTGCTCCACGCCGGCAAACCAGACTTTCGACGATGAGTTCCTGGCCATCGCCAACAACGACTCCGAGCAAGTTGTCAGCACCAGCTGGGGGCGGGCTGAGATCCAGGCTACCCAGTTCGGGACTCCCAGCGTGAGCTTCGCGACCCTGGGCGCCGAACATGATGACTTCGTGCAGATGAAGACCCAGGGCCAGATCGTGATGGCCGCGGCGGGGGATGACGGCGCCGCGGATCGCGCCCCCGGTAGCGACAATGCGGACTTCCCCTCGTCGGATCCCTACGTCATCGCTGCGGGCGGTACCACGCTTACCCTAAATCCTGACAACACCATCAACACCGAGGCTGCCTGGAGCACGGTGAACGGTCAGGGCGGGGCAGGCGGCGCCGACAGCATGTTCTTCGCCGAGCCGGACTATGAGACCAACTCTCCTGGCTGGGTGAGCAACACCAGTTGCGCCGAGGACGTGATTGACGACCCGGAGTACACCCATTCGACCGATACCGTCTGCGCGGCTCAAGGCAACCCCAGCCGTCAGAGTTCTGACATCGCCTTGGATGCGGATCCCCAGACCGGCTATTCCATCTACTACAATGGCCGCTGGGAAATGTTCGGCGGGACCAGCTTCGTGGCCCCGGAATTGGCGGGCTTCTTCGCCAACCTGATCCAGCAGTCCGGCGGCGGTAATGTCGGCCCCGGCCCGAAACTCGTGTTTTGCCTGGCCACCGACGGCAACAACAATCCGGGCACCTTCACCACCTTCAATGACATCACCAGCGGCAACAATGGGTTCCCCGCGGCGACCGGCTGGGATCACGCCACCGGCTGGGGTTCGTTCGATGCCCAGAATCTGATCACGGACTACATCAGCGACAAGCTCGCGTCGCTGCCCTGCCTCTGAGCACATGCGCTCGATTCGGCTGACATAAAGCCCCCGGATGCAGCGCATCCGGGGGCTTTATTTTTGGGGTTCTGGCCTGAAAAATTAGCTATCAAATAACACATGGCACTTGGACTTCGCTTGTTCAGTGCTAATTTCGATCCGATAATCCGCAGCACATCATCTAGCGCAGCAATAACTGCAGTAGTTGGTTAATGCTTAATAAAAAAACCCGGCCTCTCGGCCGGGTTCTTCGTTTCAGCGATGAGAGTCTTTATTCTTCCTCGGCCCCTTCATCGTCATACACTTCCTTGAGATTCCGGTTCAGCCGCTGGTTCTCCTTCATGTCTTCGATGGCGCGCCAGGCCTGCGTATTGCGTGCCGTGGACTTGGGTTGTGCGGGTTTGGCGATACCAGGCTTGCGGCCACGGCGGCCTTCGGGTTCGTAGTGATCGGGATCTTCGTGTTTGGACAGGATGTCATCGATGGCGGAGGACTTGGACACCGACATATCACTCCTTGGGGCTCTTGGCTCTCTGATGGCGGCAAAAAAACCGGCGACCGAAGTCGCCGGTTTCGTGGACTTTATACCTGTTCGCTTTTTTCTTGTAAACGCTTCTTAACAATCCGGATTATGTCGCGCGCCCTGCTTCCGCCTTGTGGTCTCTGGCGAAGAAGGTGTACATGGTCGGCACTACGAACAGCGTGAACATCGTACCGATGGTCATGCCTGCAGCGATTACGATACCGATGTCATAACGGCTGGCGGCACCGGCGCCGGAGGCAAATACTAGTGGGATCACGCCCAGCACCATGGCCGCAGTGGTCATGAGGATGGGTCGCAGGCGCACCGCAGCGGCATGCTCGATGGCCTCCCGTACGCTCATACCCTCGTGCTCCTGCATCTTGTTGGCGAAGTCCACCATCAGGATGCCGTGCTTGCTGATCAGCCCGATGAGGGTAAGCAGTCCGACTTGCGTATAGATGTTGATGGTGGCGCCACCCATGGCGATGGGTATGAGGGCGCCGAAGAAGGCCAGCGGCACGCTCAATATGATCACCAGGGGATCACGCCAGCTCTCGAACTGGGCCGCCAACACTAGGAAGATGACGATGAGGGCGAACAGCCCTGTCACCAGAAGCGCGTTGCCTTCCTGCACGTATTGGCGGGTATCCGCCGCATAGTTCACGAAGAAGCCCGGCGGGAAGAACTGCTTGGCCTGCGCGTTTAGGAAGTCCACCATCTGGCCCATGGTGCCCTGGCCGAAACCACTGATGGTGGCGGAGTTCAGCTGCTGGAACTGGTTCAGCTGGTCAGGCACCACGCTATTGGTGACGTCGGCGATGGTGGACATGGGTACCATGCTGCCGCTGGAGGTCCGTACATAGTACTGCTGCAGCTGGTCTGCACTGCGCCGATTTTCATCCGCTACTTGTGGGATCACCTTGTAACTGCGGCCTTCCAAGTTGAAGAAGTTCAGGTAGCCGCCGCCTAACATCACGCTCAGGGTGTTGGCCGCATCCTGCATGCTGATGCCGAGCTGTTGCGCCTTGTCGTGGTCTATCTGGACGTTCAGCTGCGGAGTCGTGAACTTGAGGTCCGTGTCGATATAGTAGAACTGGCCGCTCTTGTGGGCCGCATCCAGGATCTTCTGGGTGACGCCGGCTATGGTCTTGTAGTCATCAGTGGAACTGACCACATAGGACACGCCGCCCTGGCTCGCGCCGGGCAGGGCGGGGAAGTTCACCGAGAAGGCGTTGATGCCGGAGATCTGACTGAGCTTGCCCTGGATCTCCTTCTGGATATCCTGCTGCTTGCGATGCCGGTCTTCCCAGGGTTTCAGCACGATGCCGCCGAGGAAGTTATTCACCGAGCCCAAGCCGTTGATGAGGAAGTAGGCATCGCCCTCGGGGATGCCCTTGAAGATGCCGTTCACCTGGTCCACATATCGGCTCATCACATCGTGGGTCACGTCCTTCTCGCCGAAGCCGGTCACGAACACGAAGCCCTGGTCTTCGGTAGGCGCCAGTTCCTTGGCGGAGATGGTGTAGAACAAGCCGCATAACAGGAATATGAAGATTGCGACGAACACTGTCACTGGCCGCCATTGCAGCACGTTGTGTAGTAGGTGCTCATAGCGCTGCTTCAGGCTCTCGAAGATGTCGTTGAGACGCTTCTCCAGCTTGCCGACGTTACCGACCGGTTGCAGGATCTTGGAGCACATCATGGGCGAGAGGGTGAGGGCGATGATGCCCGAGATCACCACCGCCCCGGCCAGAGTGAAGGCGAACTCGCGGAACAGGTTGCCGGTGACACCGGAGAGGAAGCCGATGGGGGCGTACACCGCCGCCAGGGTCAGGGTCATGGCGATGACCGGCGTGGCGATCTCCCGTGCCGACATCAGAGCTGCCTCGAAGGGGCTCTTGCCCTCTTCGATGTGACGGTGGGTGTTCTCTACCACCACGATGGCGTCGTCCACCACGAGACCGATGGCCAGCACCATAGCCAGCAGGGTCAGCAGGTTCAGGGAGTATCCCAGCACCAGCATCAGGAAGGTCACGCCCACCAGCGACAGGGGGATGGTGATGACCGGGATGATGACCGGCCGAACCGCACCCAGGAACAGGAAGATCACCAGCACCACGATCAGCGCCGCTTCCACGATGGTCTTGATGACCTCGTAGATGGAGCT
>DASYCJ010000016.1:0-9716 GCA_036500225.1 Gammaproteobacteria bacterium | reverse complement strand
GGCGGCGCCTGCGGCGTTCGCAGCGGACACTGACCAAAGCACCACGACGACGACGACCACGACCAACAACACGACCAGCACCGCACAGCTGGGCAAGATCGAAGTGACGGGCACGCGCATCAAGCGTACCGACGTCGAGACCGCGCAGCCGGTCACCATCATCACCTCGGCGCAGCTGAAGCAGACGGGCCTCACCTCGATCGGTGACATCCTGCAGACGGTGACCCAGGCGGGTGCCGCACTGAACACCTCATTCAATAACGGCGGCAACGGCCGTACCAACGTGGATCTGCGCTTCCTCGGCCCAAACCGCGTGTTGGTGCTGGTGGACGGTCGTCGTTGGATCCCGGGTCTCGGCGGCCCAGGGCAGCAGGGCGTTGACCTGAACGAGATCCCCGTGTCGATCATCGACCACGTGGAGATCCTGCAGGACGGCGCGTCGGCCATCTACGGCTCCGATGCGATCTCTGGTGTCATTAACATCATCACCATCAAGAACTACAACGGCGCTGAAGCTAATGCCTATACCAGCATTTATGACGGCGAAGGCCATCATGATGGCAAGGTGCAGGAGTATGACTTCACGATCGGCACCTCCGGCGACAAGAGCGCGGTAGTGTTCAACGTGGGCTACGTGAACCAGCATGAGATCTGGGCCGGTTCGCGTTCCATCTCCAAGGAACCGATCCGCGACGCCGGTCCGGCGAGCGGCTCGGGCGCCACGGTCAACGGCCAGCTCGCAATCGCGGGCCCCGTGTTCACCGGCAAGAAAGTCGGCGCCGGCGGTCCTTGCGCCCCGATCATGCCGAAGAGTCATTCCTACGGCACCTGCGACCTCACCGTGAATACCCCCGTTAAGGGCAAGCCGGCGATCTCGGACTTCCGTAACTTCGCCCTGACCGACAAGTACAACTTCGCTCCCTTGAACTACTTCGTGACGCCGGAAGAGCGCACCAGCTTCTACACCCAGGGTCACTATGACTTGGCTGACAACCTGACGTTCTCGGCTGAAGGCGTGTTCAACAAGCGTACTTCGCAGCAGGCGTTGGCCTCATCCCCGATCACCCTCGGCCTCGGTCTCTCGACCACCAACGGCCAGGGTATCGGCATCGGTGCCACCAACATCTACAACCCCTTCGGTATCGACTTCGTCGGTAACACCTCCCAGTATTGCTCGGGCGGTGTGAACCCGCGCGTGTTGGACAAAAAGGGCAACCCGACGCCTTGCGCCCTGCCTGGCGCTGCTGATAACGAGCTGCTACTCGAGTACGGCCGTCGTCCGGTGGAAGGCGGTCTGCGTCTCTTCAACGAGAACGTCGAGACCTACCAGTTCACCAGCGGCTTCAAGGGCTACTTCAACCTGGGCGGCAACGAGTGGGATTGGGATGCGAACTACGGCTACGGTGACGACTATACGTCGAACATCACCACCGGTCTGTTCAACACTTCCCGCCTGGCCCAAGCTGTGGACTCGCCGGGCTTCACGCCCTGCGCCCAGACCGCGGGCTGCGTGGCCTTCAACCCCTTCGGCGGTCAAGGTTCCATCACCCCGGCGATGCTGCAATACACGCAGTTCGAGGAGCATGACCTGTCCGAAGTGCAGATGCGTGACTACACCGGCAACATCAACGGTTCGCTGTTCGATCTGCCGGCCGGTCCGCTCGGCCTCGCTGCTGGTTACGAGTACCTGGAGTTCAACGGGTTCTTCCACCCGGACGCCACCGTGTCCTCGGGCAACACCACCGGCAACGTGGCCCAGCCGACCGACGGTCGCACCAAGACCACGGCTGAGTACCTCGAGTTGGACTTCCCGCTGGTGGCTGACGCCCCCGGCTTCAAGATGTTGGACCTCGACGTCGCCAACCGCTGGTCGCAGTTCAGCTGGAAGGGTGGCATCCAGGGCTCCGTGGGTCCGAACGGTTCTTTCGTGAGCCACGGTGCGGATGCGTCCACGGGCCGTGCGGCCCTGAAGTGGCAGCCGACCGACAGCCTCTTGATCCGTGCTTCCTGGTCTCAGGGCTTCCGTACCCCGAGCGTCAGCGAGCTGTTCCTCGGTAACTCTGACTCGTTCCCCCTGGCGAGCGATCCCTGCGCACCCGGGCCGAACGGCTCATGGGACGGCAATATCGCTGACCTGCCTGCGGCTTGCGCCGGCAAAGTGCATCGTCAGTCGAACGGCCAGATCAAGTCCACCATCGGCGGTAACGCCCATTTGGCCCCGGAGCGCGCGCTGTCCCGCAGCATCGGCTTCGTGTACAACCCGGACTTCATCCCGGGCTTCGACTTCAGCCTCGACTACTACAAGATCGAGCTGAACCAGGAGATCACGGCGATCTTCCCGCAGACCCTGCTCAACGGCTGCTTCGCGGCTAAGGGCGTCGCTTCCAACGCTACGGATTGCTCCAAGCTCACCATCGCCGGTGGTGCCATCTCGGACATCCTCGACACCAACACCAATATCGGTGGCATCAAGACCAGCGGCTTCGATGTGTCGAGCCACTACAAGTTCCCGTCCACCTCGGTCGGTGACTTCAAGTTGGGCTTGGACTGGACCTTCCTCAAGATGTTCCAGCAGACCGTGCCGAACACCTCCAGCCCGACGGGGTTCTCGACTACGGAACTGGCCGGTAATACCACGCCCACCGGCGGTTTCCCCAAGCAGCGTGCCAACGCCAGCTTGAACTGGAACTATGGTGACTGGAACGCGTCTTGGAACATGGAGTACATCGGTTCCATGTACGAAATCTGCACCCTGGCGGTGATCGGGCGTAACGAGTGCTCCGACCCGGGCCCGCTCAGCCCGAACGGCAAAGCATACAAGTACGCCAAGAACTATCTGGGCCGGACCATCTATCACGACGTGCAGGCCACTTATCACTTCGACGACTGGAACACCGATTTCAGCTTCGGTATCCGGAACTTGTTCGATAAGGAACCGCCGACTGCTCTCACGGCCTTCGCCAACAGCTTCCTGCCCTCGTTCTACCGGGTGCCGGGTCGCGAGTTCTACGGCCGCATCAGCGTGAAGTTCTAATAACGAACCGTTACGACGATCGATTGAGCGGCCTCCGAAAGGAGGCCGCTTTCTTTTGTGCGGAGCGGGATGGGCGGGACCGGCCGGAGGCAGCCGGTAGGGCAATCAATCTACGCGGCCGTCATCAACTTTCTTCCAGGCGCTGAGCAGGCCGTGGATGTTCTTCTTGTAGGTGAGCCCCGAGGTAAGGCGTGCGCCGTCGGTCATGGTGAAGCCATAGTACGAGCCCATGGAGTGGGCCTCACGCACCTGGTCGATGTTGATGATCAGGGAGCGGTGCACCCGCAGGAAATGCTGGGCGCGCAGTTTCTCCTCCATGACCGAGATGCGCTCGCTGGTATGGATCACTTCGCCGGTGGTCATGTGGATGTTCACGTAGTTCCCGTCGGCGGCGATGTAGCGTATGTGCGCCACGCTCAGGAAGCGCACGCGCCGCCCGATCTTGACCGGCACTCGGTCCGACGGCGGCGGCGCCAGGGCCGTGGGCAGGCCGGGCAGGCGGCTCAGGATCTCGGCCATGTCGAGCCGACCATCAGCCCGGCTGTCCCGATCCACCTGCATGCGGATCTTGAGCAGAGCGGCGCGGAAGCGCGCCGCATCGAAGGGCTTCAACAGGTAATCCACCGCTTCCACCTCGAAAGCCTGCAGGGCGAAGTCATGATGGGCGGTGGTGAACACCGTGTAAGGGCGCTTTGCGAGCCTCGCGGTCTTCAATACCTCGATGCCGGTGAGGCCCGGCATCTGGATATCCAGGAACAGCGCATCGGGCTGCAACACTTGCAGGCTCTCCAGGGCTTCGCGTCCCTCCCGGCATTCGCCCACCACTTCCACGTCCTGTTCCGTCTCGAGCAGGCTACGGATGCCGTTGCGTGCATGTTGTTCATCGTCGACGATCAACACTCTGATCATGGCGGATATCTCCCGGATGGATGCCTCGGTCGGCCGAGTCTGCCATAGCCTCGCGTTGGTCACGCAGCCGGGAAAGATGCCGGCTTCGCCTTGGTTTGCGGCGAGTCGTACTTGTACTGCGGTGGAACATCCGGCGCGTGCATCGAAACCGATCAGCTCGATGTGTTGTAGATGCGCGTTGGCGTCCTGGAGTGAAATGTTATGTATAGTATCCACGCAAGATAATCTGCGTCGCACATGCCTCTTATGCGCTGGATCGAAAGGCAAAACCCGTTCCGCTACAGGGTCACGATCGCGATCTTCCTCGCGGTCATCCTCTGGGCTTACGCCACCGCATCGGACCTGCTCTACATCTACTACCAGCAGGCCTTCATGCAGGCCGGCAGCGGCAACGTCGTGTTCGTGGACATGGGTACCCGCTGGCTCCAGCATTTCATGCTGTTGCCGCTGTTCGTGCTGGGTTATGTGGTGAGCCTGCATCTGTACCGGAGCAGTCTGCGCGGGGGGCTGAAGTGGACCCTGCAGATAAGCCTGGGTCTGCTCTATTCGCTGAGCGTGAGACCGATGTTCTTCGTGGCGGTGGGCATCATGCACGACCGCTACAACTACCTGTCCGACTCCCTGCCGGTGTCCTTCTGGGAGATCGTGTCCTCACCGGTCTTCGTCTGGGTGAGCAACACCACCAGCAATCTCGCGATCTACCTGCTCGGCCTGGTGTTGCTGATGGCCTTGTTCAGCCGCCTGGATCTCGCCGAGGAGCGGCTCCGGCTGGAACGCCTGAGTTCGGAATGGCTGGCCATCAAGTTGCGCACCCTGCAATGGCAGATCAATCCGCATTTCCTTTTCAACAGCCTGAACACCGTGTCCTCCTTGCTGCGTTCCTCGCCGAGCCGCGCGGATCAGGTGCTGGCCAAGTTCAGCGAACTGCTGCGCCTGACCCTCATGGAGCAGGAGAACCTGTATTCCTGCGTGAGTTCCGAGCTGGAATACATCCACCGCTATCTGGACATGGAGATGGTACGTTTCGAGGATCGCTTGAAGCTCAAGGTGGAGGCGGACGAGGCGGCCCTGCAGGGCAAGGTGCCGAGCCTGCTCTTGCAACCTTTGATCGAGAACGCCATCAAACACGGGGTGGCGCGCATACCCGGTCCCGCTTCCGTTGAGGTGAACGTGACCCGCCGTGGCGCGAGCCTGGTGATGTCGGTGAAGAACACCACGCCGAGTCAGTCGGAACCCCGGCTCTCCACCGGCGTGGGCCTGGGCATGCGCAACCTCAAGGAGCGGCTCTCCACGCTGTATGACGATTCATTCAGGTTCACCTATGGGCAGGATGGCGAAGGCGCATGGACTACCATAGTCGAGATCCCATTCACTCCCTACGCCCCGGGCTGAGGCTGCCATGATCAGGGTTTTGGTGGTGGAGGACGAACCGCACGCCCGCGACAAGTTGCGGGAACTCCTGGAGCAGGAGCCTGACCTGGAACTGGTCGGGTTGTGTGGCGACGGGCTGCAGGCGCTCTCCGATATCGGTTCCTTGCAACCTGACGTGGTGTTCCTCGACATCCAGATCCCGGGCCTGGACGGCCAGGAACTGGTGCGCGCCCTGGGACGCTCGGTCTCGCCCCGCATCGTGGTCACCACCGCTTATTCGGACCATGCGGTCTGGGCCTTCGAGATCGAGGCCGTCGACTATCTATTGAAGCCCTATGACCGGCCGCGTCTGCGCGTGGCCCTGCAGCGGCTGCGGACCGTGTTGGGCAGGGTCGGGGCGGACGGCAAGCGCCCGGAAGCGCCCGTACCCCCGGCGACCCCTTCGGGCGCGGTGGAGCGGCGCGGCGACATGCTCAAGATGAAGGTGGGCAACCGCATCAAGTTCATTACCATGGGCAAGGTGCGGTATATCCAGGCCCAGGGCGACTACATCCAGGTCAACACGGTGGACGAGGAGTTCCAGGTGCGGGAGCGCATCAAGGACGTGGTCGGCCAGCTGGATCCGGACAGCTTCCTGAGGGTGCACCGGTCGGTGCTGCTGAACATCAACTACATCCGCGAGATGAAGCCCTGGCTGCATGGCGACTACGAGTTCACCATGCGTGACGGCACCGTCTTCCACTCCAGTGCCAGTTACCGGCAACAGGTGCGTGCGGCCCTGGGCCCGGGTTGAGTTCCAGATACGCCGCCACGCCCGATCGGGCTAGCCCTCATATCTGATGCCAAGCGCGTAAGCCCTTGAACCACAAGGGCTTAGATATGAATCAGCCAAAATTCAGAACATTATCGGCCTGCACCGGGCGCGACTGGGCTATACCAAGGTCGTAAGCGTCGCATGCCCTTTTAGTTTTATGGAGGTTGACCGTCATGATCCGCGACTCACAAATACATTCCGATTCCTACCGGCCGGCGCTGCTGGGTCTGATCGGTCTGGCCCTGCTGCTGGCGGCACCGCTGGCCTCAGCCGAAGACCACACCCCGCCTGGCGTCAAGATCGTCTATGTGCACCCGCCGGCCTACGTGGACAAGATCCCGGGCCACACGGTCTATAGCGAGCAGGACATCGACCAAGCGACCGAACTCGCCAAGGTCGGTGATGCCGAAGCCCAGGCGAACCTCGGTGTGATGCTCACCACCCGCGGCAAATACCAGGAGGCTGCCGGCTGGTACAAGCAGGCCGCCGGTATGGGCATCGCCACCGCTGCCTATAACCTCGGCACGCTGTACTACAACGGCCAGGGTTTCCCGCAGGACTACGCCACCGCCCGCCACTGGTTCGAGATGGCGGCCAACCGCAACGATCCCTATGCTGAGTTCCAGCTCGGCATCATGGCCGGTGACGGCAAGGGCGTGGACGCGGATCCCAAGGCCGAGATGCGCTGGTACACCAAGGCAGCCGAGCAGGGCCTGCCCGCCGCACAGTACAACCTGGCGGTGATGTATCACAACGCCGAAGGCGTGGACCAGGACGACGTCAAGGCCTATGCCTGGCTCCTGCTGGCGCAGCGCGGCGGCGTCGACATCTCCGAAGCCAAGCCGGTGATCACCGACGGCATGACCCCAGAGCAGATGCAGTCCGCCGAGAGGCTCAGCCACACCCTGTACGTGGCATCCGACTCTTACACACGGCAGTGACGCGAGTCTGAAGCGGATAGCCCCCTGCGGCGGGCACAGGACGTGCCCGCCGGCAGAGGCAGATGAACGAATGGCAATCGCACAGCGCGAGGAACAGCATGAATCCGACGCCCTTGAAGCGAATGGCCCTGGCAGGCGAGGCTGGATATGATGGGTTGCACGAGCGCGCCCCAGCACCGCAGGCCTCGCGCGATGCCCGGAGCGTCAGCCCCGGAACTGCCGCCGGTGGTGGCATAGGTCCTCAGGAGCCGATCCGAGTGCAATACACGTTCGGCCAATATGTCTTCGACCCGCACAGCGGTGAGCTGATCGACGGGCAGAAGACCGTGCAGCTCCGGCCGCAGGTGAGCAAGCTGCTCGAACTGCTGCTGCGCAACGCCAACGTCACCGTATCCCGCGAAGAGATCAAGAACCATCTGTGGGGCGCCCACATCGTGGTGGAGTTCGAAGAGGGCATTAGCGCCTGCGTGCGTCAGCTGCGCATCGCGCTCAACGACGGCGCCGCCGGCACGCGCTATATCCAGACCATCTCGCGGCGCGGCTACAAATTCGTATTCCCGGTGAGCGTGAGTGAGGACGGTAAGGCGCTGGAACGACGCGCTCAGGCGGCTGCCACCGCCGCGGCGCCCGTCACGGCGACTGCCTCCTCGCCCACGGTGCCGCCGGCCGCGGTCCCCCCCAGGCTGCGGCCGGCGTTTTATTCGGCCATCGTGCTGGTGCTGCTGGCGGCGGTGGTGGTGCTGGCCTGGTTCTCCTTCAGCCGCCAGCGCGCCAACAACTTCGTGCCCGGCGCGGATGGCAGCCCAGCCACAGTGGTGGCGGTGTTGCCGCTCACCAACCTCTCGCCGAGCCCCGACAACGCGGTGCTGGGTGCTTCCGTCTCCAACGAAGTCATCAACCTCTTGGGACCCATCGCCCCTGATCGGCTCGGCGTCATCGCCAGCACATCCACTGCGCACTATCTGAAGGGCGGTGAGACCATCAAGCAGATCGGCCAGGAACTCGGTGCCAACTACGTGCTGGAAGGTTCCATCACCCAACAGGCCAAGACCTTCCACATCTCCACGCGGCTGATTCGGGTCGCTGACCAGAGCTACGTCTGGGGTGACGAGTACGACCTGGATACGGATTACTCCGGCAGCGCCTACCGGCAGCTGGTGATCCACGTCGCCACCCAGGTGGCGGCGCTCCTGGCGCCGAACGCCACCGTCAAACCCCTGGCCTTCACTAACAACCGTGATGCGGCCCTGGCCTTCCAGAGCGGACGTTACTTCCTCACCCAGGGCCAACCGGACCGTGCCTACACCGATTGCCAGAAGGCCATCGGCCTCGATCCGGCTTTCGCCGCGGCCTATGGCTGCGCCGCGCGCGCGCTGCTGCGCCAACCCGAGATGGCGCCTGTGGATCTCGACAGGACCCGTGCACTGGTGGCCAAAGCCGTGAGCCTGGACGGTGGCTCCGCGGAATCCCAGTTGCTCAAGGGGCAACTGGACATGTATTACGACTGGAACCTGAGTGCCGCCGGCAGCGAGTTTAAGGAATCCCTGCGCCTGAACCCGGGCGATGCCTGGGCCTGGCAATCCTATGCCAGTTACCTCGCGGCCATGGCGCAGAACGGAGCCATGCAGAACGCCATGGACACGGCGCGCGCCCTCGATCCCGCATCCACCAGCGCCACTGATGACCTCGCTTTGGTGTCCTACCTGAGCGCCCAATACACCAAGGCCGAGAGCGCCGCCCGTGCCGATGCGGGCTTGGCACCGCAGGATCCCCTGGCCCAGCACCTGCTCACTTTGAGCCTGCTCGGTGCAGGCAAGTACGCGGATGCGGCCGGCCAGGCTGCGGCCGAGATGCGGGCATTGAAGGCACCCGAATCGGAAGTGAACAAGGTCAAGGCGGCGGGTCACGGCGCCCTGGTGGGTTATTTCAATTGGTACGTCAGTCAGGCCTCGCATGCCACGGGTGACCGTTACGGCGCCGTGTTCTTGGCGGATGCCTACATGCACTTGGGCCAGCCCGATCAGGCCTATGCCGTGCTGTCCCAGGCGGTGCAGAAGAAGAGCATCAGCACCCTGGTGCCGTACCTCAGCGTCTGGCCGAGCCTGAAGCCCCTCTGCACCCGCTCGGATTTCCTGAGTCTCACCAAGCAGCTCGGCCAGGTGGGCTGCCTGCCGCACTAAAAGCCGCCAAGAGGCTGTTTTATCGGCCTTTTCGGCGGCTTTCCTTGACCCAGGCTAGCTAAGCCGGGATAATTCCGCCCCTTCCGCGAGGTTCCAGGTGTTATCTGGAAGGCCTCAAATATCGGATACGCGCCCGTAGCTCAGCTGGATAGAGTACCTGGCTACGAACCAGGTGGTCGGGAGTTCGAATCTCTCCGGGCGCGCCAATTAAATCAAGGGCCTACGTTTTTCCGTAGGCCCTTTTCGTTTCCGTTGCGGGACTTTTGCGGGACTCACCCTGCCACCAGCCGCAACACCGTCATTCCTAAGTCTTTAGCGTCGCCCATTCGATCCACAGCTTCCACGAGTTCCCCTATCTTCGGAATGGCATAGTGGGTACTCATGTCCCGGCTTTTGTGATGCAGTAGAGCGTGTCTCGTTTCATTGCCCACGCCTACCGCACGCAACCGATGCCCGAAGGTATGCCG
>DASYCJ010000015.1:0-6563 GCA_036500225.1 Gammaproteobacteria bacterium | reverse complement strand
GTCGAAGAAGTCGGTTCAGCGGCGCAGGCCGAGGCGCTCGATGAGCGTCTCGTAGCGCTTCTGATCGGACTTCTTGAGGTAATCCAGCAGCTTGCGGCGCTGGTTCACCATCTTGAGCAGCCCACGACGGGAATGATGATCTTGCTTGTGTTGGACGAAATGGTCCTCGAGGCCGCCGATGCGTGCGCTGAGCAGCGCCACCTGGACTTCGGGGGAACCAGTATCTTTCGGATCGCGGCGGTAGGCGGCGATGACTTCGAGTTTCTTCTCAGCCGTGAAAACCATTAGAGAGACTCCACACTTTAGTTTTAACCTTGGATTCAGCCGCCTATTGTAGCCGCCGGACCCTGCTCGGACAAGCAAAAAACCAATGAAATCAGGGGTGAACCACGTCAGCAGCCGCAATCTGCGGCAGGTTCATGAGCCGTTTGGGCGTGAGGCGACCGTCATCCAGCATCTCCCCTACCCCCAGGAATCGGCCCTCACCGTAGACCCGGACCCGGCCTGAGGTGGGTCCGCCAGGCATGAACACCGCCTGCCCCCGGGAGAAGTACCAGGCGCCGTCGGCAGTGAGGTCTGCCTTGGGCCAGTCCAACACCGCGTAATCCACTGGCAGCAGCAACGTCTCCAAGACGCCGGGCCCTTCTGCCTTACGCCCTTCCAGATCCGCGAGGGTGTATAGCGTCGAGTCGATCGCGAAGGGTCCCACCGAGAGACGCCTCAGTACCGTCACATGGGCCAGGGTGCCCATGGCCTGGGCGATGTCTTCCATCAGGGTGCGGATATAGGTGCCCTTGGAACAATGCACCTCGAGGCTCAGGGAGTCGGGGGTCCAGGCGGTGAGCACCATCTCGTGGATGGTCACGGGGCGCGCAGGCCGCTCCACCTCGATGCCTTCCCGGGCCAAGTCATAGAGCCGCTGGCCCTGGTGGCGCAGCGCCGAATACATAGGTGGCACCTGTAGGATGTCGCCGCGCAGGGTCGCCAGGGTTTGTTCGATGACGCTGGCTGAAAGTACCGGCACGGGCTTGGATTCCACCACCTCACCTTCCGCATCCGCGGTGGCGGTGCGTTCACCCAGCTTGGCGGTGACGGCATAACGCTTGTCCGCATCCAGCAGGAAGCCTGACACCTTGGTGGCCTCGCCGAAACAGATGGGGAGCATGCCGGTGGCCAGGGGATCCAGGCTGCCGGTGTGGCCGGCCTTGGCGGCGGCGAAGATGCCCTTGGCCTTCTGCAGAGCGTCGTTGGAAGTGAAGCCGATAGGCTTGTCCAGGAGCAGCACGCCGTGGACTTCGCGGCGCGGTGTGCGCACGCGCTGGCCCTGGTTCACGAGTCCTGTTTCCCGCCGTCCGTGGAGTTGGCGCGGGCGATAAGATCTTCCAGGCGCGCGGCGCGCTCCTGGGTATCGTCGTAGATGAAACGCAACTCAGGGATGATGCGCAGCTTCATGGCCTGGCCGATGCCGTGGCGTATGAAACCCGCCGCATGCTGCAGCGCGGCCACCAGCTCATCCGGTGTCAGGTCGCCGCCGATGGATGAGACGAACACCTTAGCGTGGGACAGGTCCTTGTTGAGCCGGACTTCCGTGACCGTGAGCAGCCCCACGCGCGGATCCTCCAGCACCTGGCCGATCATGCTGGCCAGCTCGCGCTGCATCTGCTCGCCGACGCGAGTGGACCGGTGGAACTCCTTGGCCATGTTCCTCTCTTACAGCGTCCGCGCCACTTGCACGCGTTCGAAGCACTCGATCTTGTCGCCAGGCTGCACGTCGTTGTAATCCTTCACGCCGATGCCGCACTCGGTGCCGGCACGGACTTCGTTGACGTCGTCCTTGAAGCGGCGCAGCGATTCCAGCGCGCCCTGGTAGATCACCACGTCGTTGCGCAGCACCCGGATCGGGTTGTTGCGTTTGACGTAGCCTTCCACCACCAGGCAGCCGGCGATGGCGCCGATCTTGGAGGAGCGGAACACGTCGCGCACCTCGGCCAGGCCCACGATCTGCTCGCGCATCTCGGGCTTGAGCATGCCGCTGGCGGCCTTCTTCACGTCGTCGATGGCTTCGTAGATCACGCTGTAGTAGCGCAGGTCGATGCCGGTCTCGCTCACCAGGCGGCGCGCGCCGGCATCGGCACGCACATTGAAGCCGATGATCACGGCCTTGGAGGCCACGGCCAGGTTCACGTCGGACTCGGTGATGCCGCCCACACTGCTGGCGATGACCTTGACCTTGACCTCGTCGCTCGAGAGCTGGGTCATGGCGTCGCGCAGCGCTTCGGCGCTGCCCTGCACGTCTGACTTGATGATCAGGTTGATGCCCTGGGTCTCGTCCGATTGCAGCTGCTGGAACACGTCGTCGAGCTTGGCGCTCTGGGCACGCGCGAGCTTCACGTCACGGAACTTGCCCTGGCGGTACAGCGCGACTTCGCGCGCCTTGCGCTCGTCGGCCACCACCAATGCCTCATCACCCGCATTCGGCGTGCCGGAGAGGCCCAGTACCAGCACCGGGATGGAGGGACCCGCTTCTTCCACACGCTCGCCAGCCTCGTCGAACATGGCGCGCACGCGGCCGAACTCATGGCCCGCCAGCAGAATGTCGCCCAGCTTGAGCTTGCCCTTCTGCACCAGCACGGTGGCCACCACGCCGCGGCCCTTCTCCAGGCTGGACTCGAGCACGAAACCGGTCGCAGGGCCGTCGGCCTGGGCCTTCAGCTCCATGATCTCGGCCTGCACGATGATGGAGTCGAGCAGCTTGTCTACGCCAGCGCCAGTCTTGGCCGATACCTGCACGAAGATGTTCTCGCCGCCCCACTCTTCCGCGATGATCTGATGCTGCGACAGCTCGCTGCGCACCTTGTCGAAATCCGCCTCCGGCTTGTCGCTCTTGGTGAGCGCCACCACGATCGGCACCTCGGCAGCGCGCGCATGGTTGATGGCCTCGATGGTCTGGGGCATGACGCCGTCGTCCGCCGCCACCACCAGCACCACGATGTCCGTCACCTTGGCACCGCGGGCACGCATGGCGGTGAAGGCCGCATGGCCGGGGGTATCCAGGAAAGTGATGGCACCCTTGTCCGTCTGCACATGGTAGGCACCGATGTGCTGGGTGATGCCGCCGGCTTCGCGGGCCGCGACACGGGTCTTGCGAATGTAGTCGAGCAACGAGGTCTTGCCGTGGTCCACGTGGCCCATGACAGTGACCACCGGGGCGCGCAGGATCTCGGTGCCGGTCTCGGCCGGCTTGGTCTGCAGCACCTGGTCTTCCAGGTCGCTCTCTTTCTGCAGCTTCGGCGTATGGCCCATCTCGTGCACCACCAGGGTCGCGGTGTCCTGGTCGATGACCTGGTTGATGGTAGCCATGGCGCCCATGTTCATCATGACCTTGATGACTTCGTTGGCTTTCACGGCCATGCGCGCAGCCAGTTCACCCACGGTGATGGTCTCGGGGATGGCCACTTCACGCACCTGCGGAGCCACCGGCTTCTCGAAGGCATGCTTAGACTCCATCTGCACGTTGACGTGGCCGCGGCCCTTGCCGGGCTTCTTGCTCTTGCGCTTGTTAGACATGCCGCCGGCCACGTGCAGCTCGGCACGGCCGTAACGGGTATGGGCATCCGGGGTGATGCCGGGGGCTGGCGTAGTAGCAGGGGCCGGCGTGCCAGGCTTGCCCTTAGGCAGAGCGGCGCGCATGCGGCGGTCTTCTTCATCTGCCTCGCGGCGGGCATCGGCCTCGGCGCGGCGACGCTCGGCGTCGGCGCGGGCGTGGCTGTCCTGCTCCTGCTTGCGCTTGGCTTCTTCTTCCTGCTTGGCCTTGCGGTCCTGTTCCTCGACCTGCTTCTTGGCGTCGTCCACCGCCTTCTTCTCGGCGGCGACTTTGGCCTCGGCGGCGCGGATCACTTCCAATTCGGCCTGGCGGATCGCATCCTCTTCGGCGCGGCGCTTGGCTTCCTCTTCCATCACTGCGCTGCGTTTCACGTAGGTACGCTGCTTGCGCACTTCCACGCTCACGGTCTTGGCGCGGCCCTGGGAGCCGGTCATCTTGATCTCGGAGACACTGCGGCGTTTGAGAGTGATCTTGCGCGGCTCGTTGGACGAATTCTCGCCATGGCTCTGGCGCAGATGGCTCAAGAGCTGCATCTTCTGGTCATCACTGATGGCGGCATCCGGGTCGCCGACCTCGATGCCGGCCTCGGCGAGCTGCGTGAGCAGCCGGTCGACGGGGGTACCGACGACTTCAGCCAATTGCCTTACGGTGACTTGTGCCATTAACTGAGCTCCTAAAGTTCTTTACTGCTCTGCTCAGGCCTGCTCAGCGGCAAACCAGGGGGCGCGGGCGGTCATGATCAGCGCCGCGGCGCGGGTCTCGTCCAGACCCTCGATGTCCTTGATGTCCTCAACAGCCTGCTCGGCCAGCTCTTCCATGGTGCGGATGCCCGCGGCGGCCAGCTTGAAAGCCAGGCCACGATCCATGCCGTCCATGTTGAGCAGATCGTCGGCGGGTTCGGCGTCACCCACCTGCTCCTCGCTGGCGATGGCCTGGGTCAGGAGCACGTCGCGGGCACGGCCGCGCAGCTCTTCCACCGTAGCCTCGTCGAACTCCTCGATGTTGAGCAGTTCCGCGGTGGGCACGTAGGCGATCTCCTCGATACTGGAGAAGCCTTCCTGCACCAGGATCGCGGCCACGTCGGCGTCCACGTCCAGCTGTTCCATGAACAGCTTCTGCAGGGTCTGGGCCTCGGCCTCAGTCTTCTGCGTGGCCTGGGCCTCGCTCATGACGTTGAGTTCCCAGCCGGAGAGCTGGCTCGCGAGACGCACGTTCTGGCCGCCGCGGCCGATGGCCTTGGACAGGTTGTCTTCGGCGACCGCGATGTCCATGCTCTTGGATTCCTCGTCCATGGTGATGGAGATCACCTCGGCTGGGGACATGGCATTGATGACGAACTGGGCCGGGTTCTCGTCGAAGGGCACGATGTCCACGCGCTCGCCGGAGAGCTCGTTGGATACGGCCTGCACGCGCGAACCGCGCATGCCGACGCAGGCGCCGACCGGGTCGATGCGCGAGTCATGGCTCATGACCGCCACCTTGGCCCGGGAACCCGGATCGCGGGCCGCGCCCTTGATCTCGATCAGGCCCTGCCCCACTTCCGGCACTTCCAGCTTGAACAGTTCGATGAGGAACTGCGGCGCGGTGCGGGTCACGAACAGCTGCGGACCACGGGCTTCCACGCGCACTTCCTTGAGGAAGCCGCGGATGCGGTCACCGGTGCGCACCGCCTCACGCGGGATCATGTCCTCGCGGGGGATGAAGGCCTCGGCATTGTTGCCGAGGTCGATGTAGATGTTGCCGCGCTCCACGCGCTTCACGAGGCCGGTCACCAGTTCGCCGATGCGGCCCTGGTAAGCCTCCACCACCTGCGCACGCTCGGCTTCGCGCACCTTCTGCACGATGACCTGCTTGGCGGTCTGGGCGCCGATGCGGCCGAAAGGCACCGAGGCCATTGGCTCCTCGACGAACTCGCCCACCTGGATGTCGGCGCGCACGTCCACGGCGTCCATGAGACGAATCTCGCGGTCCGGGGACTCCAGCAGCATGTCGTCAGGCTGCACCACCCAGCGGCGGAAGGTCTCGTACTCGCCCGTCTGGCGGTCGATGGCAACGCGTGCGTCGATGTCGCCACCGTGCTTCTTGCGCGTGGCGGACGCGAGCGCCGCTTCCAGCGCCTCGAAGATCACGCTCTTGTCCACGCCCTTCTCGTTGGAGACAGCATCGACGACCAGCAATATCTCTTTGTTCATGGCTCTATCTCTTCTTCCGATGTTTCAGTTCATTTTCCAGGTCAGGCACCAGACGGGCCCTGACGATGCCGCTGAGCGGCAACTTGTGGAGCACACCGTCCACTTCGATCAGCACTTCATCCGCCTCGCAGCCCTTCAGGGGGCCGGCGAAGCGCCGCCGCCCCTCGATGGGCAACGACAACTCGATCCTGGCCTGCTGGCCGGCGAAGCGCGCGAAGTCCGCGAGCTTGCGCAAGGGCCGGTCCAGGCCCGGCGACGACACTTCCAGCGTGTAGGCGCCCGGGATCGGGTCCTCCACGTCCAGTACCGCGCTCACCTGACGGCTCACGATCTCGCAATCGTCCACCGTCACGCCGCCTTCCTTGTCTATGAAGACCCGGAGCAGCCCGCCGCGGCCCTGCGGATGGAACTCCAGTTCCACCACTTCGTATCCCAGCGCGCCGATGGGCGCTTCCAGTAAACCGAGCAAGGTCTCGCGCATGTCCTCACACAACACAGTCCATACAAATAAAAAATGGGCCCAAGGCCCATTCCAAAATCGCTCCGCGGAGCCGCGGAACGCCAAGACGACAAACCCCGGTTTGCCCGGGGTCTCGCGAGACCCTTCTGACGAGAGTCTTCGCTAAGGACACAAAAAAACCCCTATCCGGGGTCCTGTATCCAAGAACTTCTGTAGCTATGCTACCTAAGTCATTGATTTATTGGTAGCGGGGGTAGGATTTGAACCTACGACCTTCGGGTTATGAGCCCGACGAGCTGCCAGACTG
>DASYCJ010000014.1:0-13716 GCA_036500225.1 Gammaproteobacteria bacterium | reverse complement strand
TGGGTGATGATCAGGTTCGTGGTGCCCCAGCCCGCATCCACCGGATAGGTGTAGATGCGCCGCGGCATGCCCTGCAGGCCGACGATGTGCATGGGGAAGAAGCCGATGTTGAAACCGACGAACATGACCCAGAAGCTCCACTTGCCCAAGGTCTCGTTCATGAAGCGGCCGGTCATCTTGGGGAACCACATGTACACGCCGCCCACCACTGCGAACACGTTGATGCCGATGATCACGTAGTGCAGGTGCGCCACCACGAAGTAGGTGTGGGTGAGCTGCCAGTCCGCTGGCACTGCCGCTGTCATGAAGCCGGACACGCCGCCGATCACGAACAGCAGCACGAAGCCGGCGAAGAACAGGAAGGCGGTGGTGAAGCGCGGCCGGCCGGTCCAGATGGTGGCGATCCAGGCGAACACCGCCACGGCGGAGGGGATGACGATCACCATGCTGGCGGAGCTGAAGAAGGACAGGGACGTGATTGGCAGGCCGGTGGCGAACATGTGGTGCACCCACACGCCGAAGCCCAGCACCATGGTGGAGACCGTGGCCAGCGCCACGAGCGAATAGCCCACCAGCGGCCGCCGGCAGAACACCGGCAGGCCGTCGGAGACGATGCCCATGGCCGGCAGCACGATGGCGTACACCCAGGGGTGGCCGAACATCCAGAACAGGTGCTGCCAGAGCAGGGGCTGGCCGCCGCCGGTGCTGTCGAAGAAGTGCGTGCCCCAGTTCCTGTCGAACCACAGGAGCACGAAGGCCAAGGTCACCGCCGGCACCGCGAATAGGTTGCCGAGGGAAGCGGTGAGGGTGCCCCAGATGATGATGGGCACCCGGTTGAGGGACATGCCCGGCGCCCGCAAGCGCAGAAGCGTGACGATGAAGTTGATGGCGCCCACGGTGGTGGAGACGCCGAGCAGGATCATGCCCAGCGCATAGGCGTCGATGTTCACGCCGGGATCGAAGGAGCCATTGGCGTAGGGCACGTAGTTGAACCAGCCGTTGTCGGGGGCGCGGCCGGTGAGGAAACTCACATACATGGCGATGCCCGCCAGCACGAACATCCAATAGGAGAAAGCGTTGAGCCGCGGGAAGGCCATGTCGCGGGAACCCAGGAGCAATGGCCAGAGGTAGTTGCTGAAACCGGATAGCACCGGGAAGGCGTACAGGAAGATCATGGTCACGCCGTGCATGGTGAAGAGCTGGGCGTAGGCTTCCGGCGAGAGCAGGTGCATCCCGGGCTGGGCGAGTTGCAGGCGCATCACCGCCGCTTCCAGTCCGCCGAGGATCAGGAAGATGATCGAGGTCACGAGATAACGCTTGCCGATGCTCTTGTGGTCCACAGAGGTGAGCCAGCCCCAGAGTCCCGGCGGCGTCTCCCAGATGCGCTGGAGCTCCGCCTCATGCCGGGATGCTTCCTCGGCACTGACCAGCTTGGGTTCCCTCACGGTCTCGACGGCCACGTTCTTCATTCCTTCCTTGGGGTTCAGTGGGTGCTGCGCAGATAGGCGACCACCGCCGCCAGGTCCGCACCCGACAGTGGCACCGTGGGCATGCTGGTGCCGGGCTTGTACTGCTGCGGATCACGGATCCAGTCGGCGAGATGACCCTCATCGTTGACCAGGGTGCCGGCCGCGAGCGTGCTGCGATCCATGAGATGCGTCAGGTCAGGGGCCGCCATGCCCGCTGCGGAGGAGCCGCGCAGGGTATGGCAGGCCGCGCAATTGGACTCGAAGACCAGGCGGCCCCGCAGTTGGTTGGCATCCTGGGGTTGGGGGGCTTCCTGCAGTTGCTCTTCCTTCCAGGCCTCGAAGTCCTTGGGGGATTGGGCCACCACCTGGAATTCCATGCGTGAGTGTTCGGCGCCGCAGAACACCGCGCACTCGCCCCGGTAGATGCCGGGCTTGTCAGCCTTCACATAGGTGACGTTGGTCTGGCCGGGGATGATGTCCATCTTGCCCGCCAGGCTCGGCACCCAGAAGGAATGGATCACGTCGGCGCTGGAGAGCAGGAACCGCACCCGCTGGCCCACCGGGATGTGGATCTCGTTGGCGGTGAGGAAGATCTTGTGTACGTCCTGATCCCTGTAGCGCAGTTCCCACCACCATTGATGGGCGGTCACTTCCACCGTGAGCGCCGTGTCGCTGGGCGTACGGGTCACCGCGGCGATGGTCTTCAGGTTGAACAGCATGCAGACGAACAAGACCACCGTGGAGATGCCGACACCCCAATAGATCCAGGGCAGGCCGCCCTCGTCACGCTGGGGTTTGCCGCCGGTCTTGTCTGGTTCGCGCGGGTGCCAGATGCTGGAGATGAGCAGCAGCGCGATCAGCACCACCACCGCGATGGAGACGCCGCCGAACAGGGCGATCAGCCGCGAGATCTCCCGGGCATCGTCACCGGCGTTGTTGAAGACGCTGAACGGCATGGCGGCCTGCGCCAGCGCCGGCACGCCCGTCAGCAGTGCGAGGAGAAGAGCTGATCTCACTGCGGCGGCTTCGTCGCCTGGGCCGGGGGTGGCACGGTACCCGGCATGGGAGTCATGAACTGGCCCTGGGCTTCCGGCGCCTCGTTTTCGCCTTCCACGTCGCCCTGGGGCGCCTGCTTCCAGAACCGCGCCGGGAATGTCCCGCCGAAGGACTCCACGTAGGTGACGAGTTTCCAGATCTGGTCCGAGGTGAGCTTGTCGCCCCAGGCGGGCATACCCTTGGGCCGTCCGTCATGGATGGAGTTGTAGATCTGGATGGGCAGGCCGCCGTAGCGCCAGCGGGTGTCCGTCAGGTCCGGCCCCTGGTTGCCGGAACCGTCGTATGCGTGGCAGGTGGTGCAGTTCATGGCGAGATAGATCTTCTGGCCGGCCAGCGCCGCTTCCTTGCTGCCCTCGTAAGGGTTCTCGGTGGAGAGCACCTCGGCACTGTCACCGGTGCCAGCGCGTTGCCCCAGGGGGGCGGGCGAGCCGTGTTGTTGCGGCTGCGGCTTAGCGGCCACGTCGCCACCGCCCTGCGGCTTGTTGCAGGCGGTGCAGAGCAGCGTGCTCGCGGCGAGGGCAATCAATAGAGTAGTCGTCGATGTATTCATGTCTACCTCCGTACGCCCGGCGGCGGCGCGGTGGCCTTGTGCTTGTCGTAGTCCGGCGGCGGCGGTGAAGAGGGCGGGTTGGGGCCGGGGATGCTATCGGCGCTCTGCCCCGGTGTCTCCAGCATCCCGGCGCCGCTGGTGTTGGCTGACAAGCCATCGAGGGAGAACACGTAGGTGGTGTTGCCGCCCGCCGGGAAACCGATCTGCTTGATGAGCCGCACGTCGGCCCGTACCTTGGATGCGCCGCCTACGCCGGCGGTGATGGCGATGTATTGGTGCCCATCGGGACCGAGGAAAGTCATAGGCTGGCCGATGATCCCTGACCCTAAGCGTTGCGACCACAGCACCTTGCCGCTCCAGGCATCCACGGCGCGGAACCAGCCGTCGGCGGTGCCATAGAAGACCACGTCACCGGCAGTGGCCAGCACGCCGCTCATGGTCATGTACTTCTCCTTGATGGACCATACCTTCTTGCCGGTGACGGGGTTCCAGGCCATGAACTCGCCCAGATTGCCGCCCGGCGCCGGGTAACGGCCCATGTCCATGCCGTCATAAGGCGTGCTCGGCATGTAGCCCACCACCTTGTCGGTCACCTGCATGCACAGGTTGAAGATGTCGGCGTACACGAGTCCGGTGCGCGGCGAGACTGCTGATGGCTGCCAGTCCTTGCCGCCTATATCCGGCGGGCAGACCTTGAGGGGCATGTTGGGCTTGGGTTCCATCTTCGGGATCACCACCGGCATACCGGTCTTGAGATCGACCCCGCTGGACCAGTTCTGATAGGCGAAGGGCTGGGCCGAGAGCACCTCGCCGGTGGTGCGGTCCATGGTGTAGGCGAAGGCGTTGCGGTCGAAGTGCACCAGCACCTTGCGCACCTTGCCGTCGATGGGCAGGTCCATGAGGATGTCTTCGTTCACGCCGTCGTAATCCCACTCGTCGTGGGGCGTGAACTGGTAGGCCCACTTGGCCTCGCCCGTGTCCGCATCGCGGGCGAACAGGGTGCTGGTCCAGAGGTTATAGCCGGGCCGTTGCACCGGCACCCGGGGCCCCGGGTTGCTGGTGCCATAGAAGATCAGGTTGGTCTCGGGGTCGTAGGATATCCAGCCCCACACGCCGCCCGCGCCGTGCTTCCACATGTCCGTGGGCCAGGTGTTGAGCCCTAGGTCCTTACCCTTCATCCATGAGTAGTAAGGCTTGAACTCCGGCCCGATCTTCACGTCCTTGTCGGATCCCGTGCTGTAAGCGCGCCACAGCTCCTTGCCGGTCTTCACATCCAGGCAGGCGATCCAGCCGCGCACGCCCATCTCGCCCCCGCTGTCGCCCACGTAGACCTTGTCCTTCACCACGAACGGCGCCATGGTCATGGTCTCGCCGCTCTGCACGTTGCCCATCTTGGTGCGCCAGGCCTGCTTGCCGGTCTTCACATCTACTGCCACCGTGTGGTCGTCCAGCAGGTTGTAGATGATCTTGCCGTCTGCGTAGGCCATGCCGCGGTTCACCACGTCGCAACAGGCCTTGCCGATGGCCATGGAGGAGGGGTTGGGGCTGAATTTCCACTTGATGGGATTGCCGACCTTGGTGAGATCGAGTGCGTACAGGTCGTCCGGGAAGGGCGTCACGATGTACATGGTCCCGTCCACCACCAGCGGCGCTGCCTCCTGGCCGTTCTTGGAGCCGTTGGAGAAGGTCCAGGCGATCTTGAGGCGCGAGACGTTGCTCGCGTTGACCTGATCGAGATCGCTGTAGCGGGTGTTGGCCCAATCGTGGGCTTGGCTCAGCCATTGTCCATTCGGCTCGCCCGGTGCCGGGTTCAGGGTGGCGCCAGTGATGCTCTGATGCGGTGCCGGTGCGGCAGCCGCGAATGTGGCGAGCAGCACGGCGAAGAAGGCGAAGCACAATGACACAAGACGCCGGGCGTGCGGCGTATGCAGGGAGGGTGTGGGTGACATCGCGATGTCCTGGCGGCTCGTTATGATTTCGAGTGAAGCTAACGCCGCGCAAGGACTTGTTCCGTGACAGCGCCCACAATAAGCATTTGATTTCACGATGGTTTCTATCGGTATCTTGATATGAACGACACATGCGGCAACGGGTGACGCAATAAGTGAACTGCTTTAGTTCAATCGCCTGAGTGGCACACACACTCCGCCGATGGGACACGCAAGGATGCGGATCGCGGTGCTGATGCTGTTGTGCGCTGCGATATTCGCGGCGGTTGCCCAGGCCGACGACACCACGCAATTGGGCAAGATCGACGTGGTGGAACCGGCGCCCTTGCCGGGGCTCGGCGTACCCACCGATCAAGTGCCTGCCGCGGTGCAGAGCGCAGACGGTGATGACATCCGCGCCCAGCACTCTGAGACCCTCAGTGACTATCTCGATGCGAACTTCCAGGGTCTGACCCTGAATGAGACTCAGGGCGATCCTTTCCAGGCAGATCTCCAGTATCACGGCTTCACCGCCTCGCCCTTGTTGGGCGCGCCAGAGGGTCTCTCGGTCTATGTAGACGGCGTGCGCGTGAATGAAGCCTTCGGCGACGCGGTGAACTGGGATCTCATCCCCGATTCCGCCCTGTCCAAGGTCGTATTGATCCCGGGCTCCGATCCCGTTTTCGGCCTCAATACCCTGGGTGGTGCCCTGGCACTCACCACGCGGAACGGCCGTGAGAGTCCGGGCTACGAGACCCAGGCTTCCATCGGTTCCTATGGCGGCCGGGACGCGGAGGGCGCCGCGGGGGGCGCCTCCGGCAAGCTGGATTGGTTCGTCACCGGCCACTATTTCCAGGAACGGGATTGGCGCGATGCCTCGCCCTCGCGGCTCTCCCAGGTATTCGGCAAGTTGGGTTGGCAAGACGACCAGGGGCGGGTGGATCTGAGTTACACCGGCGCTGACACACGCCTCACCGGAAACGGCACCACGCCGGACAGCCTCCTGGCGCGGGATGAAGCCGCCATCTACACGGCGCCCGACACCACCGCGAACCATCTCGACTTCCTGAACCTCACCGCCCTACGCTTCATCGGCGGCGACCTCTATCTCTCCGGCAATGCCTATTACCGGGATCTCAAGACCGACAGCGAGAACGGCGATGTCAACGACGACGACTACCTTGATGACTCCGCGGGTTTCCCGCCGCCGGACTGCTCCAGCATCGCATCGGATCCCATCAGCCAAGCCTATTGCTCACAATCCGTGGATCGCCGCTCGTTACTCACCCAGCGTAGCGAGGGCGTGGGCGGCCAGTTGACCCGCACCCTGCAGGGTAGCGATCAGTTCGTGGCCGGCTTCTCCTGGGATGGATCCGACGATGGTTACGCTCAGACCATCCAGTACGGCGGCTTCTCACCGGGACGGGTGTTCCTCGCAGACGCCGTCGGCCCGCAGCCCATCACCGACATCGCCGGCACCACTGGCACCCTGGGCGTGTACCTCATGGACTCCTATTCGGCCACGGACTGGCTACAGTTCACGGGTTCGGTGCGTTGGAACCGGGAGCACCTGACGCTCCAGGGACGCAGCGTGGATACGGAGCTGGATGATGTGGGCCAGGGCTTCGATGCCTCCCGTCCCGTCATCGGTTCCGATACTTTCCAGCGGCTCAACCCGGCTCTCGGCTTCACCGCCAAGCTCACGCCGCAGGTGACGTTCTATGGTGACTACAACGAAGGCATGCGCGCGCCCACGGTGATCGAGCTGGGCTGCGCGGACCCGGAAGTGCCCTGCGGCTTGCCGGATGACTTTGCCAGCGACCCACCCCTGAAACCGGTGATCGCCCATACCTTCGAACTCGGGCTGCGCTCCCACGACACCACGGCGCTACAGTGGGGCGCGGATATCTTCCGCGCCCGCAACAGCGATGACATCCAGTTCATCAGCGCCCCTGGCGATCCCAGCGCCGGCTATTTCGCCAATGTCGGCGATACCTTGCGCCGGGGTCTCGATGCACACCTGGGAGGTGTGGCAGGTTCCCTCACCTGGCAGGTCTCCGCAAGCTTCCTGCGCGCCACCTACGAGTCCGAATTCAACGAAGGCGACGAAGACGCCAACAGCAGCGCCAACGCGGCGGATCAGGTCGCCGTTCATCCGGGTGACCGGTTGCCCCTGACGCCGGAGAGTACCGGCCGCACTTCAGCCACTTACGCTATCACCGACCGCTGGAGCGTCGGCGGGAACCTGCTGTATTCAGGAGGCTCGACCCTGCGGGGCAATGAGGACGGAATCAACCAGGCGGGGCAGATATCCGGATCAGGCGAGTTCATCCAGGGTTCAGGACGCATAGGCGGCTACAACCTGCTCGGCCTGCGCACCGCGTATCAGTGTACGGACGAGGTGTCCCTGTTTATGCGGATGGATAACGTGCTGGATCGCAGATATGCCACGGCGGGCTTCCTGAGTGATGTCTCCTTCGCTCCAGACGGCGCGTTCCGCACCCGTGGAGCCGTCACCCACGAGGATGCAGTTTCTCCCGGCGCGCCGCGGACCTTGTGGCTGGGCATCGACGTCAGTTGGAAGTGAGAGCCAAGCCGCGCGGCGACTCAATGTCCGGACGCATCTCAGTGGCGCCGCCAGATGCCCCAACGCTGACGGAAGTATTCCAAGCGTCGGGGCTGGAAATTGGGAACCCTATCGGGAAGGTTCATCAGGCGGAACGACCTGGCAGGGGTCAAACTTATAGAGGTCCTTGAAGAACTTTCGTGTCCCCCTGAATTCGTTCCGAGCCTTCTTCCATTCCCAGAGCGTGATGAAAAGCCAGTACGGCGAGATGAGGACGAAGAGGAGAAAGATCCCGCCGCCAACTGCAATCAGGGCCCTTGAATCCTGGGTATGGCCTTCACCCCCCAAGGCCATCATGCAGGCGGTGATAAGGTAGGGTCCGACCGCGAGTGCCAGATAGAAGTTCTTGAGGTTCCGGGCTTTCTCCATCGACTGCCACTTGCGTCGAGCCTGATCCGTCCACAGGAAGGTGGGTTCACTTCCGTTCATGGAAGTCTCCTTGGGGGTGGACCAGGGTCAAGACAGTGTCCTCGTAAGCCACGAGGGCCCGGAAGGCTGCTTTGATGATCCTGTCGTCGGCGTCGATGAAGGCTTGGACGAGGGCATATTCGAGCCGACGCCGGGTATCCTTCCGAATTGCCGGATCAGTCGACGATACAACTCGTGGGCGGCGTTGAATGCTATTCATGAAGTTTATCCTTGGGTTGTTTCGTAAGGCATCGCCACGGCTTGATGCCGCTGGCGATAAGGGCGAGTAGGACCGCTCCCGCGATGAGCACGACGGTGCTCCAAATCAGCCAATCCATTCTGTTTCTCCAAGTGATCGCGACACCGGCGATCTTCACTCAAGAGATAACATCACCTTTCGAAAACCCAAGAACTCCATGTCCGGGTTGGACGGTGGCGGAACTTAACTGTTAGGACGACTTCAGCGGGCTCCATCCGATGGTGACCGGTCGATCGCGTCGACGTTTTTGGGAGCCTTCGAGCACCTTGATCCCCTCGTCGGGGACCTGCCACCTCGGATCGAGCCTGACGAGCGTGGCGGCATATCCCAGTGATTCCTGATCCGTATCTGCGTAGATGCGCCACTGATGGTCTAGGTTTCCTTGGGCGTCTTTCCACATGACTGCGAGCCCCAGGCGTCGCATCACGTAGGACAGCTCCTTTGCATCCTGCGGCGGACACGGAAAATCTCGCTCACGGAGATAGGCGATGATGGAGATATGTGCGTAAGGAAAGACTATGCAGAGGAAGTCGCCCTTGCGGTAAACCGAAGTGCTGTCGGGCAGCTGATACCGATTCCTGACGACTTCATCGAGTGCTGAGAGGATCGCGACGCGCAGTACCGCGTCCCGCAGGTGGTCGAGCTCGTGGACGAGCCTGATGTCGGTCTCTGTAACCGCGGGGCGCGACCTAAGGAGGTCCGAGCCCTCACCCTTGGCGTATGTGTCTGCGAACCCATTGAAACGGGAGATCGCGGAATCGAGATGTGTGGTCAATACGTTCATGTGAGCGTCCTCATGAAGAATGGAGTGGGTGCGAATTCTGGTCATTTGGTTTGAAATGCTTCGCTCTTTGCAGGGAGCCGCGGCGCGCTCCTCCGGCGCCGTCGCATTTCTGTCCGACCATGCTGCGAAGCATAGGAAGGCTTGCTTCGCGATGCTTTGCGCGCTTCGAGTGCAGCGGTGATTTCGGGACGCAGTCGTTCCAGAACTTTGGCCTCATGCTTTAGCAGGAAGCCTAGCGTCTGCGAAATAGAGAGCGGGCGGTTGGCGTCTTCTGTAGTGCCACGCCACCCCGGTAACACTTTTCCGATGTAGTAGCGGCTTATATGGCGTCGCGTGTGGCCACTGACGCGAGCTAAGATCGCACGGGCTGCACGGTCGCGCCTCGGCGCGACGGGGGCGCCGCCCTGGATAGGTGCCTTCTCGCCCGTGAGCTTCTCGTAGAGGATGCAGAGGTACTCAGCACGGAGACCATGGCTCGTGCATCCGGATTCTTCCTTGCTGATGCCGACAACTTCGCGCAGTACGCGACTGAACTTCTGTTTGGCTGAATCCTTCGAAATTTCATGCAGGGAGCCGATGAGCGCCTGGCCCGCTGGAAAGATGCCCTTCAATCGATCGAGTAGAGCGCGCTTCCTTGGCTCATCGATCGGGGCACAGCGCCAGCGTCCGCCCTTGGAGCCGATATAGATAACGAGGTAGAACCCACGATCCGCAAGGTGCAAGTCGATGAGCAGACTCTCGGCGCGGCGCAAGCCAAATGCGCCTATCAATTCAAGCGCCGCTGGGACCCAGAGGGGTTGGCCCTCAAGCTGCGTGAGCACCGCGGGTAGATGGATCCCGTTCCCGGACCAGGTGGGATCGCGCTGGGCGTGGGTAGGTTGGCGGTGATAGTGCTTCGGAAGGAGCTCTTCGTTTGTCTTAAGTGCCTTCGATTTATCCATCCATCCGTAGAGACACCGGAACGCGGCGATATGCTTGCGCAGGTTCCCGGGTTTCATGCCATGGGTCACCAGGTAGGTGACTACTCTCTCATAGTGTTCGGGTCCAAGGTTCCAAAGGTATTTGGGGTGATACCCTGAGTCATAAAGGATCGTCAGGAACACCATGATGAGCCTGAAGCGCTCCTGGCGCATGCTGCCGCTGATCTTTGCGCGGTCGTTTTTCCGGGTTCGGTTATCTGGTGAAGCCAGATCACCAAAGCGCTGTTGGAAGAGAACCGCTTGAGCTTCCAGCTTCCCGCCGTAGTCGCCCCACATGATCTTTGTTCGGATATCTTCTTGCTTCTCGCGCACCAATCGCTTGACGGAATCCATTGATGTCTCCTGTTGGGTGATAAAGGACAGCGTCACCCCGCAGCGAGACATCGACTTTGAGTGGCAACATGACAGGGTTTGGCGGGTCCAAAGCCGCACCCTCCCGCGGGGGCCACGGGCAGCACCGCGCTAGCGGTGATGGTCACAGTGAACAGCTCCAGTCCGCACCGACAAGGAGATGCTCACCTTGGGTCTCAGAGCGCGGCACTTCAAGCAACTGTGAGCTGCTTCGGGTGCAGGCGCTCTGAATGGGGTGGTCTCCCCCGGCGTACCGTGTCCGCACGAATGGCAGAACGGCGGGTTCCCGGACGAGCGACCGATGCGACCGTCGTGGCCCTCATCAGTCATCTCGGACTTCAAGGATAGAAAGGCGAAGCGCGCAGCAGTTCGAGCCGTCTCATCCTTGGGTCTAATCCAAGGGCCAATATGGCCACTCAGATCAACCTCACGCCTTTTTCAAAAACCAAAATTGTTAATTTGACTGCCTATATTTCTGTCCGGGTCAGCTCGGACTTCAAACACGCCACGGTTTTTTAAGGTGACGCTGTCCAGCTGCTTTTCTCTCATATAAGAAACATCAATGCAAACCCAATCCGACGGTGCTTTCGGCCAGGGTCCAGATCGTTCGCCACCGTGGACGGCCGTTGCTCTTAAGGGCCGTTAGAGCGAGTGAGGACCCCGTCCTCTGATATTTTATGGTCCATAAGTGCTTGTGACCTATGGGGATTTAGAGGCGCAAGACGACGAGACCGAATTAGGCAAAGTTAGGCAGAGTTAGGCAACGTTAAGACGCAGTCGCCGCCCCGATACCGATGCGCTAAGGCACTTAGAAACGTAGTGCTTCCAGGGACTGATTTCTCAAATCTGCGCAAACAGGCGTGGAGAATTAGCTCTTTCAGAGCAAGGCGAGAGGGAGACCCGGTTTACGTTGGATTTTGACAAGGTGGAAAGGTGAGGCGTTACGCGCTGTCGCAAATTACTGACTACATGGCCGCCGATATAATTCTACCGACCCGTACGATCCCGCTGGCAACTGGAAGAAACATCTGTATCCGATCCAGTTTCATGGAAAGCCGATACCCGCCACCCCAGCAGCCGCAGAAGACTACGTCCCGCACATCCCGACCGTAGGTCGAGTGTCCCTGGCGAACGGGCCCAACCATCGCCGCTAGGGCAGCGCCAGATGGCTCGATGGCATGTGGGTGCTACCTTGCTATTCCCGATACAAGAACTCGGCTCAGTACGCGGGCGGACGCGGGATATAGATGTTTGCGGCGGTGGCCGCGCTATCCATGGATTATTTCCTGCTCAAAAAGCTCACTGACCCAGCAGGCGTGCGGGGGGTCTGGGCACGGATTGATTCATACTTGTTCGCGGCATAACATATTTGTTCGTAACAGATTTGAGATATGGATGTTAGAGGAAACTAATGAACGATCAGCCGTCACAGCCAACGCCCGCAACTCCCGCCGATGGCGATACAGCGCCGGCGCCGAAAACCTATGATCTGTCCGATTTCACTGACATCGTCTCTCTTGTCCGTGAAAATGAGGACGCCGAAATTCGTAAGAACGTCGTAGCTCATATCGGGAAACTGTTGACTCGTCATAAGCTCAAGCATTACACAGTGCTCTTCCTATACGACGATCACGACAGCATTAGTCCCTATCACTCCAATAGCATTTACAACGCCGCCTCCGCGGCGAACCCGCACGCCGACATTCTATTGATCGTGCAGAGCCGCGGCGGAAGCATTGAGCATGGTTATCTGATTAGCAAAACGTGTAAAAGCCTTTCCAAGGGTAAGTTTGTTGTCGCCGTGCCGCGCCAAGCAAAGTCGGCGGCGACACTCCTGGCGCTGGGTGCCGACGAAATACATATGGGTCTTATGAGCGAACTTGGGCCAATCGACCCGCAGATTGGAGGCTACCCTGCCCTCGGTTTGAGCAACGCACTGCATTCCTTGGCGAAACTCGCATGCACCTATCCGGCTTCTGCTTCCATGTGGGCAGATTATCTTGGCAAAAACCTTAACCTACGGGATCTCGGCTATCTGGAAAGACTGAGTGAGTCAGCAATTCAATATGCGGAGCGCTTACTTAACAACAAAGCGGGCATCTTGCCCCCAACACAAAACCCGACAACATTGGCCGGTCATTTCGTCAACCATTATAAAGATCACGGCTTCGTGATCGATTTCGATGAAGCAAAGGGGTTGCTCGGAGACAAGATCGTCAAGGGCGCTACAACAGAATACAAATGTGCCAATGATATATACGGATTCCTATATCTTCTCGGTATGGTTCTCAATTTGTTCAAGACTAAAGAGTTCTACTATGTGGGTTCGGTCGCGAGCGGGTTGCAGATACGAGATAAACCCAAGAAGTAAATGATGGATTTGATGTACAAGCTGCTGACCAGCCAACATCTTCGGTACCAGGGCCAATGTTGGATTTCGAGGTCAATGGTACATCGGATGGTTTTCCTGGCTGGGGTTGATGATGATGGTCTGGGGCGCCGGCGGGCGATAGCCGAGTGAGCTGTGTGGCCGGACGGTGTTGTAGTGCTCCCGCCAACGCTCGATGATGACCTGGGCTTCCTTCAGCGTGTAGAAGATCTCGCCATTCAGCAGTTCATCCCTGAGCTTGCCGTTGAACGATTCGTTATAGCCATTCTCCCAGGGGCTGCCGGGTTCGATGAACAGTGTCTGGGCGCCCACGCTCTTGTCCCGACTGTGACGCTTCCAAACCCTTCAGGCTTCCTCTATTCCGAAAATGCTTGATACAAAATCGACCAGGACACTCAGATAGCGACCATCTTTTGTAGCACTGGCGAGAGCTACCAGTAACTACTTCCCACAAGGCCACGCATCTACTAGGGCTAATATCACTAGCACTGCCTCGGTCTTGTTTAACTTCTCTGGATGATCATGTAGATACTTCGAGGTTACTAGTGCGGTTTGCTCTCTCGTTGCTTTGTCTGGAAAGCAATAACCCCTGACACCGTAGAATCTCTTCAACCACTCGTCATTAGTTTCGTTGGGATAGTGAAAGGTGATGTCACGGGTAAGGCCAGTGTCATAACCACTTATCACTCCATGAATGAACGTAATGCAGTCGCCCCAAGCACTATTCTGGGCTTGATAGTTCCCATCGTTGCACATCTCAACCAGTTCATTGCCAGTGTCAGTCGTCGCGTCATCCGCTGCATAGCTGCTGCTGACGAGACCTAACGCACCAAACAATATCGCGGCATACTTAAACATACGGCACCTCATTTCGTGCAAGGCCAAGCATCATGTAGTGCCTCATACACTAAGGCGC
>DASYCJ010000013.1:0-1909 GCA_036500225.1 Gammaproteobacteria bacterium | reverse complement strand
AGTACCTGAAACTAGTGCGTCTACCAATTCCGCCACCTGGGCTTTAGGGGCGCGAAGGGCGGGCACTTTACCCACCCCTGCCCGGTGTGTCAATCTGCGCATCCATTCCTAGACCCTTGAACTGCCTCTAAAAATGACCATATCAAGGCGGCAAGGGGCTCTCCTCTGTACTCTATCTATCCATGAAACGTAAGAAAAACCGTAAACCACCTTCCAATAGCCGTTCCCGACGCTCCGCCGACCCCTACGCCCAACGCGAAGCCCAGAAATACGTCCGCCCCATCGCCAGCCGTGAAGCCATCGTGCAGTGGCTGGAGCAGGCGGATCAGCCCCTGTCCTTCGAACGGGTGCTGTATGACCTCAATCTCACCGATGCCGTGGATGTGGAGGCCCTGAACCGGCGCCTCGGCGCCATGGTGCGGGACGGCCAGCTGGTGCAGAACCGCCGCGGCGAATACTGCCTGGTGAAGCGCCTGCCGCTCACCGCCGGCACCGTCATCGGCCACCGGGACGGTTTCGGCTTCTTGAAGCCCGATGAGGGCGGTGACGACATCTTCCTGCCTCCGCGTCAGATGCGTGAGCTCATGCACGGCGACCGTGCCGTGGTCCGGGTACAAGGTGTGGACCATCGCGGCCGTCCCGAAGGCTCCTTGGTGGACGTGCTGGAGCGCAACACCACCGAACTCGCCGGCCGTTACGTGGAAGAGCATGGCGTGAGCTTCGTGATGCCGGATAACGCCCGCATCGCCCACAAGATCCAGGTACCCGTATCGGATCGGGGCGGTGCCCGCACCGGCCAGATGGTGGTGGTGGAGATCACCCAGCAGCCCAGCAAGCACAGTGAGGTCATCGGCCGCGTGAGCCGGATCATGGGTGAACGGAATGCGGCTGGCATGGCCACTGAACTCGCCATCCACGCCCATGCCTTGCCACATGCTTTCCCCGCCGATGTGGAAGCGGAAGTCCGTGGCTTGAGCCACGAGGTGCCGGAACAGGCCAAGCAGGGCCGTCTCGACCTGCGGTCCACGCCCCTGGTCACCATCGACGGCGAAGACGCCCGCGACTTCGACGACGCAGTGTTCTGCGAACGCCAGAAAGATGGCTTCCGTCTGCTGGTAGCCATCGCCGATGTCTCCCATTACGTGAAGATCGGTACCGCCCTGGACCATGAGGCCCAGAAGCGCGGTAACTCCGTGTACTTCGCCGACCGGGTCATCCCCATGCTGCCGGAGGTGCTCTCCAACGGCCTCTGCTCCATCAACCCGAACGTCGATCGCCTGTGCATGGTCTGCGAGATGCATGTGGACAAGGATGGCGAAGTCAGTCGCGCCCGCTTCCATGAAGCGGTGATGCGTTCCCAGGCGCGCTTCACCTATACAAAGGTGGCCAAGATCCTGGTGGACAAGGACCCAGCCTTGCGTGCCGAGTATGCGTCCCTGATACCGCATCTCGAGGCGCTGTATGCGCTGTATCACGCCCTCGCCAAGGCCCGCGAGCGCCGCGGCGCCATCGACTTCGAGACCACCGAGACCAAGGTGGTGTTCGATGCCAAGGGCGGCATCGAAGCCATCCGCCCCACGGTGCGTAACGACGCCCACAAGCTCATCGAAGAATGCATGATCGCCGCCAACGTGCAGGCGGCCAAGTTCCTGCACAAACACAAGCTCGCCACCTTATATCGCGTACATGCGGGTCCCAAGGAAGAGGGCATCGAGAAGCTGCGCGCTTTCCTGGGAACCCTCGGCCTCAAGTTCGGCGGCGGCATGAAGCCGGAGCCCGAGCATTACGCCAAGCTCCTGGAGAAGGTCCAGGACCGGCCCGACCGGCATCTCATCCAGACTGTGCTGCTGCGCTCCCTAGCTCAGGCGGTGTACACGCCCGAGAACGTGGGCCACTTCGGTCTGGCTCT
>DASYCJ010000012.1:0-8940 GCA_036500225.1 Gammaproteobacteria bacterium | reverse complement strand
GTTCTGTTGGGACGCGAGTAGCCCGCGTTTTGGGGATGCCATGAAGCACGTCACTAGGCTCGCTGCCACCGCCAGTGAAATTCCAAGCTTTGACATGGGCTTATCCTCCAACAGCAGCAGGGCCGATCGAAAGGGTATCCTTTAGAGACCCGGCTTCAGATGCGAAGTTCAGGGACATTTATAGGATTTCTAGGGAACGATTTGAGTCCGAGTTATGAACAAACACTCAATTCTCGCCACCATGTCTATGGTCATGATTCGCTGATAGCGGTTGCCGATGGAATGCCTCCGTTGGTGGATCCGCCAGAAAGTGGACTGAAGGTCGTCAAGACCACTGATGACGGAGTGTCATTCGCGGGCCAGATACGAGTTTCTGGGACACTTCATGTTCAATGGCTGGAAACGACTGCAAATCCTGCGGATTCGACTGCATTTTTGGCAGCATCTATCGAGTTGGACAAAGCAGAGCTGGAGCGCCTGCCGTATTTTGGAGGCGACAAGGCACCGGAGGTGCGGGTGGACAATCCAGAGGCAGCGGTGCGAGTGGCCTTCGATAAAACGCTAGCAGCACTCATCCTCGACAAAAGTAAAAAGATCGCTGAGTTGCATGGCAGTTTTTTGCTGTCAGATCTTTCGATCGGTGAATGCGGTTCACCGTGGGCCAGCGGAACGGTGGTCTCTGCATCAGGCCAGAAGTATCTTGGATCGGCACAGCCGTGGGACTTTGGCGACTGCTGAGCATAGTAAAAGGTTTTAGGCCACGTTCCCCCAGACATGACTCCAAAAACGGAAGCGACATGGTAAATCTCAAGTTCTCAGTGCTCGCGTTCTCCCTTTATGGCATCACAGCCGCCGCCGCCGCGCCCACGCCATCGCTTCATGAGCAGGTCGAGACCTGGCGTGAGGCCCATGAGCGACAGATCATGGGCGAGTTCACGGACTTCCTGGCCCTGCCCGATGTGGCCACCGATATCCCGGCCATCGATGCCAACGCCAAGCAACTGATGAAGATGATCGAGGCCCGCGGCTTGAAATCCCGCGTGCTCTCCGCCGGTCCCGACACCCCGCCGGATATCTATGCCGAGCTCAAAGTCCCGGGCGCCATACACACCGTGGTCTATTACGCCCATTACGATGGCCAGCCGGTCACGCCTTCCCAGTGGCGCTCGCCGCCTTTCACCCCGGTGATGCGCGATGGCCCCGATGGCAAGGACGTGGACTGGCGCACGGCCAAGGGGCCCCTCGATCCCGAATGGCGGCTCTATGCCCGGGGCGCCGGGGATGACAAGGATTCAGAACAAGCCATCCTCTCGGCACTGGATGCGCTGAAAGCCTCCGGTCGCTCGCCCTCGGTCAACGTGAAGCTGTTCTTCGATGGCGAGGAGGAGCAGGGCTCACCGCACCTCGAAGCGATCTTGCGCGCCAACAAGGATCTCTTGAAGTCCGACCTCTGGATCATCGGTGATGGCCCCGTGCACCAGAGCCGCAGGCCGCAGCTCTACTTCGGTGCGCGTGGGGATACGGCGGTCGAGATCACCGTCTACGGCCCCATCAAGGCCATGCACAGCGGCCACTACGGCAACTGGGTGCCGAACCCGGCGGTCATGGCGGCCGAGATCGTGACCTCCCTCAGGGACAGCGAAGGCAAGATTCTGGTCCCGGGCTATATGGATAGCGTGCGCCCGCTGACCGCGGCCGAGACCGGGGCGCTCGCTGCACTTCCGGACGCGGAGACGGGCTTGAAGAAGGAACTGCAGATAGGTCGCAGCGAGGGCACCGAGAGGCTCGCCGATAGCCTCATGCGTCCGGCCATCAACGTCCGCGGCTTGAGTTCGGGCCACGTGGGGGCGGAGGCCGCCAATGCCATACCGGTGGATGCCAAGGTCTCTCTGGACCTGCGTCTCGTGCCGGACCAGACCCCGGAAGAGGCCCAGGCCAAGATCGAGGCTTACTTGAAGTCGAAGGGCTATACCCTCATTGACCATGAGCCCACAGCCGAGGAGCGCATGGCTGCGCCCCGGCTGGTGTGTGCATGTCGTATTCGATGGCCTCCCGGTCTTCGTCCAGCGGCGACACCGCCAAACCGAACCCGACGATCACGAAGTCCACCGGCGCCATCTTCGCCGCCAGCGGTGCGATCCAACCGCCTTCGCTGCCACCCTGATACCCGATGCGGCCGGCACGCGAGCCGGCCAGGCGCTTGGCTTCGTCCACTGCCGCGATGGCATCATCTGCCAGCAGCAGGAAGTTCTGCGTATAGCTCCCTCCCGATTTTCCCGTGCCGCGCTTGTCATAGACGAACACGCCGATACCATCGGCGGGGAACTGACGTTGCAGGGAATAGAAGTCCAGGGCTGAATCGTCTTCAGAGCCGTGTATCAACACCACGATCGGCACCTGGGTGGCGCCCTCTGGCATCACCAGTCGCCCTGCGAGCTGCACGCCAGCCCCCTGGAAAGTGACGTCGGTCACCTGCAGCGGGATTCGCTTGCCCGAGACCCCGGCGAAGCTGACGCTGCCTTGGGCGCAATCGAATGACACGTGCTTGCCATCCGGGCGGTCCGTCCAACCCAAGCTGCTGGTCCAGGCGCCTTTCCCATCCTGGGTCAGCAGGCCCGTGGTGCCGTCTTCCTTGCGCCAACGCAGGTGCTTGTCGCCGCTCATGCCGACATCGAGCTTGCTGCCATCGGCCACATGGTAGATGCCGACCTGGCAAGCGCCGTTGCCGCTTTCCGATGCCGCCGTGGCCGGGACAGTGGATATAGCCATGACTAGTGCCGCCATGGTGGAGGAGGAGAGGAGACGCATCGGCTTGCCCCAAGCTTGGAAAGTATGTAAACTCTTACATAACTTCCCGCCGTAAATCAAGTCGCGATCAAGCGCGAGAAGCTTTCCCATCTAAAAGAGCCCGATCCATGCGAGCGAACGACGAAGCGCAGGCGACCGAGGACTTCATCCAGAGGCAGGGGCCGGCCTTCCTTGCGCATCTGCTGAGAAGGATCTCAGATGAGCTGGTGCGCGGCGCCGATGCCTGGAGTCCCGAGGTCGGGGTGAGTGCACCACCGCGCACCACGTCCACCTTGCTGGCACTGGATGAACACGGGCCACTGGGTGTCACCGAGATCGCGAAGCTTCTGCGCCAGTCGCACCCGCTGGTCATCAACTGGGTCAAACAGCTACAGGACCATGGTCTCATCAAGACCCAGGCCGATACCGGTGATGGGCGGCGCACGGTCGTCGCGCTCACTGCCAAGGGTGTGGCCGAAGTCCGTCATATCCGTAAGGCATTGAGGCGGATGAGCGAGGCCTCCCAGGCCTTGATGGACGAAGCGGCCCCCGGGCTTTTCGATGCGCTGTGGCGGATGGAGCAGGCCTGTCGGCGTGAACCCTTCGCTGAGCGCCTGCGGGGATCCGCTCCGCGTGCCGGCAAAGGCAAGCGGCGCGCGGCCAAGCGATGACGCACTGGTAGCAGACAGACCGCGGCTTCCATCAAAAGTATAGAGGGGGTCTGTCACAAAAGATTCATCAAGTAGACCCCCTCGATACGGGAGATTCAGGAGGGGGCTATCAACTTGATCTACAGCCAGCCCACATTCGGCTTCCTCACAGAGTGAGGAAGGACTAGAGGGCTTGGGGTAGTCGGGGGTAGGTCAGGCTTTATTCACTCACCTCGAACCACACCATCTTCTTGCTGGCCGGGTCGCCGTTGTAGTTGGTGCGGATCTCCTCACCGGCGGCGATATCCCGCAGGGCGATGAAATCTATGGTGAGACGCTCGAAGTGCTTCACGTAGTGGGCATTGGGCGTATAGGAATGGTTATAGATGGAGCCGTAGCCTAAGGCGATGGCGCCTTCCCGGCCGTCTTCGCCCCAGCGGAAGTCATAGTCCGCCAGGACGCAGCTCTCGATGAGACCCATCTCAGCCCGCGGGATGGGGATCACGTCGGCGCTCTCGATCAAGGCGCCAGCGGAGATGGCTGCCAGTGTGAACACCCCGCGCCCCCGGGAGGCCGTCTCCCTCACTTCCAGTTGCACATGCAGGCTCATGGCGGCACTCGATTTGGAGTAGGTAAGGGTAAATAATAAGACAATAAGGGACAGGCCACGGGTCGCGGGGGAGCTTGATGATCACGGTCCAACTGCAAGAGGCGGATTATGTGGCGGCGGTCCGATTGCACCGCCGGGCGACCAAGATGAATCTATGGAACGCCGGCGCCATCCTTTGCTATCTCGTCGGCGGAGTGCTTTTCCTGATTTTCTCACCGGCTGATCAGGCTTTCTGGGCCTACGTCATCTTCCTGGGGGGTGCGTTTCTGGCGATGTTCACTGTCTGGATGCATTTCATCGGCATCCCGAGGGGCGTCCGGCGCAGATTCAAGCAGCAGAAGGCACTGCAACGGCCCTATACCGTGGACTGGAACGACGAGAAACTGACCGTGGAAGGCGAGGATGTGCATGCCGGGATCAGATGGTCTGACTTCATCAGATGGCGCGAGGATGAAGGACTCTTCCTGATTTACTCCAATCGCATCCTCTTCCGCATCCTGCCCAAGCGGACATTTCCCGATCAAACGTCCATCGCGGAGTTAAGCCGGCTCTTACAGGCGAAGGTCGGCCCTATGGGAAAGATGAAGTCTTAAGGGAGCAGGACATGGAGCTCACCGGCGCGACGCTTCTATATACCTTGGCCACCCTGATGATCACCTTCGCGGGGTTCTCGGCGCTGCTGTACGTCATACGTCAGGCCGCGGGAGCCAAGGTCTCGCTGCTGGACCGGTACATCGCGCGAACCGTGATGACTTACACCTTCGTGCTGGCCGCCGCCGCACTGCTGCCGGCGCTCTTGGCGCTCTTCGATGTGCAGGAGACCTGGATCTGGCGCATCTCCGGCGTGGTCTTCGCGCTGCCCATGCTGGCGCTTCAGGTCAGCTATCCGGCCCGGCGTCGCAAAGCCGTCGGCACTTTGCCGCCGCCCGCGATCTTGGCCATCTTCGTGGTGTTCGGTTCCGCCGTGACTTTGGCGATGCTGGTCTACATCCTGGTAGCCGTCCAGTACAGCGCAGCGGTCTATATGAGTGCCCTAACCATCGACTTCTTCACTGTGGTCTTCGGCTTCGTCAACGCCCTCGACATCATCATGCAACAACCGACTGAAGCATCGGAGAAATAAAATTATTTCCTATCGCAATCTCGGGATCGTGGCACTCATCGCATCGTCAGCTGCGCTGCAAGGCTGTGCGAATATGGCGACCGGTCCTCAGTTCCAAGCGACTGTGGCTGCTCCTGAAGGCCAGGCGGTCATCTACGTCTTCCGCCCGGAGCAAAGCTACGCCAAAGCCGTAGCGCCTGATCTCACTGTGGATGGCTCCAAGCTGGGCGCCATCCAGAACGACGGGTACCTGATGGCAAAGGTAGTGCCCGGCCTGCACACCGTGGACATCCCTTACAACTTCTGGACTTGGGGGGACCAATGTGCCCCGGCTACCCTGCAGGCGAATGCAGGTGAGATCCATTACGTGCAGATCGATCTGTCTTCGGAGCGCACGTTCCTCATCCTCGCCACCGCAGTGACGTCCTATTGCACCCTGAGAGAAGTCACACCGGATGTGGCCCTGCCGCTCATAAAGCAGACGCGCCTGAGCCAACAATAAGAGAAGCCAGAGCCGGGGTACGGCGCCCGCCGGCCGCGCTGTATCGGCATACAGCGCTCTCAGGTATTTACCTGAGGCCTATCCCACTCAGCTCCCCGATTTTCCGGGCGGGTAAGACGACTTCAGTTCGTGTCCAAAAAGTCCACGCAGATTTAACTTTTTCCTATTGACAGGCCCCGAGCCAGGTTTTATTTTCGTGCCGCTTGTTTTAATGAACGCTTGGATCGCGTGTAGCAAAACATATCGAAGGGTACCGAGATGTCGCAACCACATGACAACTGGCTGCTTCTTTCTTTGCCAGAGATAGATCAGGCGCGGCTCCGCGACGAGCTGCAGCGCGTCAGGCTCGAGAAGGGCCGGCCCCTATACCGTCCGGGTGAGAAGGCGGAATACGCCTACTTCCCAGTGGACTGTCTCGTGTCCACGATCTTCACCGCTCCACAAGCCGGCGCCGCTGAGATAGCGGTGACAGGCCGCGAGGGCGTGGTCGGTCTGGAAGTCCTGCTGAACGACATCGCGATCCCCCGTCTGGCCGTGGTGCACACCACGGGATATGCACTGCGCATCCGCGCCGAGGTCCTGGTGCAGGAGTGCGCCGAGAGCCGGCCCCTGCGTGAGGTCTTCATGCGCTACATGCAGGCACTGGTGAGCCAGATGATGCAGCTCTCCATCTGCGTCCGGCATCACGACCTGCAGCAACAGTTCTGCCGCCTATTGCTGTCCCGGCTGGATCGGGTGCCGGGCGATCAGGTGGAGATCTCCCACGAACTGCTGGCGGACGCCCTCGGCACGTCCGTGGACAAGGTGACCCGCATCGCCATGGATTTCTGGTCCAATGGGCTCATCGAACAGCAAGCGGGCCACATCCGGGTGATCGACCGCGATTCTCTGGAAGGAGGCGCCTGCGATTGCTACCACATGGTCCGCGAACAGTACGATCGTCTGCTGCCCCGCTGGCGCATGTCCGGCAGGGATGAGAGGCGCGAGCATGAGTCCATACTCGTGCGTTCGCTGACCGGCATGGCGGGATTCCCTGAGCTCGCCATCGAAGAGTCCGCTGAATCCTAGCCGTTAGAGATCAAGGAGCCCGTCTGTAGGTCAGTTGCAGGTCGGGCTCCCAATCCCCGCCGTCCTTGCACATCTCGCCCTTGCTGGTGAGCGTGCGGCCGTCCTCGCTGAGGGTGGCCGTGAAACGCTGGGCGAACTGCGGATTGTCCCGCCACCAGGTCCAGACCTTGCCCTTGAAACTCGTCTGCATCTTCCGCGAGATACCGCGCTCGTCGAAATAGAGGACGAAAAATTCACCGGCTACGTCGTCGCTGCCAATGATGGATATCCCGCTGGGTATCTCCGGTTCGTCGATCTCGCTGCGTATCATCAGGAAGGCGCCACCCTCGATCCACTCGAATGAACTCCGGCCATGGAAAAACTTCCCCGGCAGGTAGGGATGCGTGCCCTCGGTCTTCCACACGCCTATCAACACCTCGAAGGGTTTGAGCGCTGGATTGGGTTTGATGGCTTCCTGGCCGATGGACTTGTGCATCGCGTCACTCCGGTTTTGTTCGAGCATAGGGCGCCGCGCGGCACCTGCGTAATTTGACCTTTGGCTGGGAACCCAAGGCGCATAATCCCGCCATGTCCAAGCGCACCGACACCACGCACACCCGCACCTGGGTGCTGATCACCGCGATCCTGGGATCGAGCCTGGTGTTCCTGGAAGGCTCCGTGGTGAGCCTGGCGCTGCCTTCGATGCAGGGCGACTTGCACGCGGCGTCCCTGCAACTGCAGTGGGTGGTGAACGCCTACATGCTGATGCTGGGAGCCTTCATGCTCATCGGCGGCTCGCTGGGCGACCGCTTCGGCATGCGCCGCGTCTTCATCCTGGGGTCACTCATCTTCTGTCTCGGTGCCACCGCCTGCGGCTTCGCACCCGACTTCAGCTTCCTCATCGTCGCGCGGGTGGTGCAGGGCGCCGGCGGCGCCTTGCTGGTGCCCGCCTGCCTCGCGCTCATCAGCCTGCACTACGAAGGAGCCGCGCGGGGCCGCGCCATCGGCATCTGGGCCGGATCATCTGCGCTCACCACATCAGCCGGGCCGCTCCTGGGCGGCTGGCTGGTGGATGCCTTCGGCTGGCACTCGGTGTTCCTGCTCTTGGCGCCCTGGGCCCTGCTGGTCACCGCGCTCGCCTGGTGGCGCGTGCCGAAGGACGGATCCTCCACCAGCGCCGTCGACCTCGACTATGCCGGCGCCGCGCTCCTCGCCGCGGCCTTGAGCCTGGGGATCTATTCCTTCAGCGGCAGCGGCGGCACGCGCTGGGTGCTGGTGGCGCTGTCCCTGATCTGCGGCGCCGGATTCATCCGGCGTGAGGCCACCGCGAAAGCGTCCATGCTGCCCCTGGGCTTGTTCCGTTCCTGGCCTTTCAGCGGCGCCAACCTCATGACGCTCTTGCTCTACGGCGCCATGAGCGGCGGCGTGTATTTCCTGCCCTTCGATTTCATGCAGGTGCAGGGTTACACGGCCCTGCAGGCGGGCATGGCCTTCCTGCCTTTCGCGGCCATCCTGGGCCTGGGCTCGGTATTCGCGGCTTCGCTCATCCGCCGCTTCGATCCGCGCTGGGTGCTGAGCCTCGGCCCCTGCGTCACGGCCTTGGGGTTCCTGTTGCTGATGCTCCCGGGCCCGGATGCCGGCTACTTCACTGGTTTTCTTCCGGGCATCGTAGTTATGGGCATCGGCATGACCGTGAGCGTGACGCCGCTCACGACCGTGGTCATGCAGTCCCTGGACGCGCATCACGCCGGCATCGCCTCCGGCGTGAACAACACCGCCTCGCGTCTCGCGGGCGTGCTCGCGGTGGCGGGCATGACTGCGCTGGCGGTGGGACTCTTCGCGCCGGCTCTGGCTCATGAGTTGCAGAGCGCCGGCATCCCGGGAGAGCTGGCCGCCCGGCTGCAATCCGGCGCCGGACAGCTCGCGGAACTCGCGCCGCCGGCGGATATCTCTCCGGTGCTCAAGCAGGCGGTGCACAACGCCATCGGCCTCGCCTATGTGCGCAGCTTCCGCTGGATCATGCTGGCTTGCGCGTTCCTGGCAGCCGCGGGCGGCGTGGTAGCTTGGTTGAGCTTGGGCAAGCATCCTGGGCGGCACAGGCGGCGCTAGCGAAAGGCTTACGCTTCGGCGAAGGGGGAGGGGCTATCCATGCCCGTGCGGTCATGCTGCAATTGCTTCGGTGAATCCAGATGGGATGCGGCTCCATCGCATCTGAGTCTGTTTGGGCCCGGGGACACTGTCA
>DASYCJ010000011.1:0-9822 GCA_036500225.1 Gammaproteobacteria bacterium | reverse complement strand
TTCCCAGCCCAGTCATCTGCGCCATCTGCGTGAGACCGCCCGCAACGCCCTCAAGCTATTCGCGCCTTTCAATGCGCGCCTGGTGGGTCCGGTCCTGTCTGGTACCGCCTCCGAACACGCCGTGGTGTACCTGCATGTGTTCAGCGACATGGCGGAAGACGTGGCCATCTTTCTCATGGAGAAGAACATCCCCTACGAGAATTCGGCGCGCAAACTGCGCTCTGGCGCCGGCGTGCAGTACGAGTACCCGGTCTACAAGTTCGTGGCGGGGGATGTGCCCATCGAAGTGACGGTGTTCGAAGTGGATGGGATACGGGAAGCGCCCATCAGCCCGGTGGACGGTCGGCCCATGAAACGTGGTTCGCTGAAAGAGGTGGAGTTGCTGCTCGCAGTCTCCGTCTGAAACCTCGACGTCTGACGTTAGATCAGGCGCGAAAGTGATAAGAGAGAGGGGGTATGGATTTCTCGATCATCCTTGCGCTGGCATCCCTGACCGCACTCATGCTCCTGGTACTGCATAGGCTCCTATTGTTGGTCCGTGATCAGCGCTCTTTCGATGCTTGGGAACGGGTCGAAGCGACTCTGGATGAGTTGACGATCAGGAATCCCCGCAGGCATCTGGTCGCGGACATGCGCATCGTCACAGTCCAGTTCACATATGTATTCCGCGGGACCACGTATCATGGTCGTTGCCTGACCATCGCCGATCTGCCGCCCATCCCAATCAACCAGTACACCGCAGCTATCTACACTCCCTTGCAGACCATCTACGACGGCAACAAGCGCATTCATGCTTCGGTGGATCCGGCGCGGCCATATCGAGCTGTGCTGAGGGAGATCTCGTTGCGCTGGTACATCATCTACACAGCTTTCATGGTCATCTGCTACGCCGGGGCGATGTCTGCCATGGGACTGGCCGGTCTTCCCAGCATGGTGCGTTGGGAGATAGCCGCGTCGGCGATGGGCATCTACCTCATCCTGATTGCGGCCCTGTTGTTCTGCGGCAATCGTTCGCGATCGCCCAGCACGGCGACTGATAACCAATAGCGATGATGTGATGGCAGGATCACCGATCCTCAAGGAATGGGCGGCCCTGGCTTCGAGTCTGGAACGCTGGGCAGCCGAGAACAATACCCTCCAGCTTCGCTACGACTTCAAGTTCAGCAGCTATCCGCCCAACATGAGATGTCTGATAAGCATCAGCCCGTATGATGTCTATACAGTCATGTCACTCAAAGAGCGGGCAGAGAGATATCGGGTTTTGGCTGTGGCGCCGTTGCAAGCGGTGAGAGGATTCGTCGCAGCGTCAGATCTGCTTGTTCCCATGGTCGATGTGGACCGCAATGTCACAGCGGTGATTCTCCACCACTACGGGATGGGTTCCACGGTGGACTGTTCATTCGTCGGGACTGACGTGGACTGGTCGATCAATCAATTTCCGTAGCGCGGCTTATCCGTCTTTTTTGCGCGTGGGTTTCTTGGGAGTACGCCGTTTCTTTTCCGGCGTATCCACCCTGCGCATCACGCAATCCAACTCGATGAGCGCCAAGGTGTCTTTGTCCCGACTCACCGGGTAGAGGCCCGATATCACGAAGCCTGCCTTGGTGTAGACCTCCAGCGCTTCCAGGTAGTCCGGCACGCCTTCGTAGATGGGCTGGATGGAGATCTCGCTCTGCATGGCGAGGATCCGCGGCAACGAACGCTTCGCGCCGGCGAAGACCTGCAGGTCGAAACCCTGGGTATCCATCTTCAGGAACACGCGCGGCGACTTGAGGCCCGCCAGGGATTCCTCGAACACATCGTCGAGAGTGCGGACCTTCACTTTCTCCTCGCGCACGATGGGTATGCCCTGGGCGTACTGTTCCTTGGAGTAAGCATTGGGCTTACGGAAGGAGGAGAGGATGGTGGCGCGGGTCACATGGATGGTGCTCTCGCCGGCCTTGGAGCCGAGAGCGAAATGGTTCACTTTCCAGTCCCGGTCCTTGTTGGCGCGGATCTTCAGGATGTGGAAGGTCTCCTGCACCGGCTCGAAGGAGACGATGCGGCCCTTGTAGCCTGAGCGACGCAGGACGCGGCCGTACTGGCCCTGGTTCGCGCCCACGTCCAGCACACAGTCGATGCCGAGCTTGGGTAGCAGTTGCCCGAGATGGGTCTCGAGCGTCGGCTGGTCCTTGCGGATGTGTTGCAGCTCCCAGCCTGCGAGCCGTGCCGCTGCCTTGTGCAATTTCATGTGTCCACCCCTAAGGAAAGCGGCTACATCGGCCGCCTTCTCGTTTCTTATCTGCTCACCTGCGCTTGGCAAGCTCCACGTAATCTCGCTTGCCGGTGCCCGTGTAGAGCTGGCGCGGCCGGCCGATCTTCATGCCCGGGTCCGCGATCATCTCCTGCCAGTGCGCCACCCAGCCCACGGTGCGGGCGATGGCGAACATCACCGTGAACATGTTCACCGGGATGTTGAGGGCCTTGTAGATGATGCCCGAGTAGAAGTCCACGTTCGGGTACAGCTTCTTCTCGATGAAGTAGCTGTCCTTGAGCGCGACCTCTTCCAGGCGCATGGCGAGCTCGAGCAAGGGGTCGTCGTCGCGGCCGAGTTTCTGCAGCACCTTGTGACAAGTGGCGCGGATGATCTTGGCGCGCGGATCGTAGTTCTTGTATACGCGGTGGCCGAAGCCCATCAGCCGGAAGCCGGAGTTCTTGTCCTTGGCCTTGGCGATGGCGGCGTCGATGTTCTTGACGCTGCCGATCTCTTTCAGCATGTCCAGCACCGCCTCATTGGCGCCGCCGTGGGCGGGGCCCCAGAGGGTGGCGATGCCGGCGGCGATGGCCGCGTAGGGGTTGGTGCCGGAGCTGCCTGCCAGGCGCACCGTGGAGGTGCTGGCGTTCTGCTCATGGTCGGCGTGCAGGATGAACAGGAGGTCCAAGGCCTCCGCCGCCACCGGGTCCACCTGGTAGGGCTCGGCGGGCACTGAGAACAGCATGTTCAGCAGGTTGCTGGTGTAGTTCAGGTCGTTCTTGGGATAGACGTAAGGCTGGCCGATGCTGTGCTTGTACACGGCGGCAGCGAGGGTCGGCATCTTGGCCAGCACTCGGTGCGCGAACACGTCGCGGTGCTTGGCGTTATGGATGTCCGTGGAGGTCGGGTAGAAGGCCGATAGGGAGCCCACCACTGCGGTCATCATGGCCATGGGGTGCGCGTCGTAGTGGAAGCCGCTGAAGAACTTCAGCACCGCTTCGTTCACCAGCGAGTGATGCTGGATGGAATGGTTGAAGGACTCGAGCTGCTGCGTGGTCGGCAACTCGCCGTATAGGATCAGGTAGCAGATCTCGAGATAGGTGCTCTTCTCGGCCAACTGCTCGATGGGATAGCCGCGGTACAGAAGCACGCCCTGGTCGCCGTCGATGTAGGTGATCTTGCTCTCGCAGCTCGCGGTGCTCATGAAGCCAGGATCGAAGGTGAAGGCACCCTGATCCTTGTAGAGTGCGGAGATGTCGAGTGTGCCGGGGCCGATGGTGCCCTCCTTGAGCGGCATGTCCGTGGCTTTGCCCTCGGGGCTCGTAAGTTTGTAGATCTTGGTCATGACCGGAATCTCCTCACAAGGCGCGGCGCTTAGGCCCACTAGGCGTTCCGCCCATGGGCGTTTATTCGTTTCTCCAGATCGGTCCGGGATCCCCGTGCCCGGAGCCGGGCAGGGTCGGATCGGGTATCTCCGACCTGCACATTATATGCCCGAGCCCTAGGCCGGGTGCAGCCACCCAGGGGGACGGTTACGGAAGGGGTATCAGGGCCGCGGGGGCGTGGACATCCAGCTCAGGCTGGCCCCGGTACAACCGCACCCAACCCCGCACCAACACCTGCCGGCCCATGAGGGTGGCGGGAGAGACATCGAAACGCGAAAGGTCAGCCGCGGGGATCCACAGGGGCAGGCGGCCGTCCACCGTCATATGGATGCCGGCACGACTCGGTGTCACCGCGGTGACGCGGCCTTCCACGAGCGGGAAGGCGCCGGGGCGCAAGTCTGCGTCGGCACCACCACTCACTGAGGGCAAATCCTTGGACCAGATGTTGAGCTTCTCGCCCCGTGCCCGCGCTTCCGCATCCGCATAGCAGCCGAGCCTGCCCATGTGCGGCGGCACGGCGACCACCACTGCGAGGCCTTCCTTGATGAGTTCCAGTCCCAGGTCTTCATCGCCGACGAATACGTAAGCGAGAGTGCGGCCGTATTCGTCGTAGGCTTCCGGGGCCGATTCCAGACGCAGCTTGCCGTGCCCGGTCGCGATGAGTTGTCGCACGCGGGCACGTGCCGCAGCGGCATAGGGTTGATCCGGACTTTTGCCGTGACCGAGTTCCATGGCGTTGATGCCGATGAAGCGAAGGTGCCGGCCGTCGGCGAGCGCCAGGGTGTCGCCGTCCACGATGCGTCTCACGCCGATCTCAGGTGTCGCAGGCGGCGGCGGACAGACAGCGAATACCATCGGTGCCGTGAAGACGCATAGGCAAAAGAGAAGAAGACTAAAGCGGCGCCCTGATTTCACGTTTCCCCCAAAAGAAAACCGCCGCATGCTTTGGGCATGCGGCGGTCTTGATCGGCAGTCCGGCGGACTTAGCGAAGGCTTTTAGCCTTCGGCGGTCTTGCCAGTTGCGGCGGCGACCGGGCCACGCGCGTACTTCTTGCGGAACTTGTCCACACGTCCGGCGGTGTCCAGCATCTTCTGCTTGCCGGTGAAGAACGGGTGGCAGGCAGAGCACACTTCGACAGCCAAGTCCTGGCCGAGAGTGGAGCGGGTCACGAAGGCGTTGCCGCAGCTACAGGTGACTTTGATCTCTTTGTATTCGGGATGGGTGGCGGCTTTCATGTCGGACCTCTGCTCTTGACGTGAGGGTATGGGACCCTCAAAAGGGCGCGCATGATAGCGCGGGGACTCCTGAGGGGGCAAGCCATATATAAGGGCACTGCTTTGGCTCACAAGGGGTCCCAAGCCTGGTAGGGGCTTAGAACCGCTATGTCAGCGGGAGTCTTAGCACCCAGCCTTAAGTGCTTGGTGCTCATATGGAAACCGGATTGTCCACATCTTCTGTGGATAACTCTGTGGATGAGAATCCACCCCTGGCCGGATTCCCCGGAATCCAGCCGGGATTTGGTTTTTGGGGCAAAACCTAGCCAATTATAAAAGTCTTATAAAACAAAAACTTATAAACACGGTCCCGAACACTGTCGCGAAATGGACATGAAGGTTTCACGCTTCAGTTCCACGCCAAACAAGTGTGCATAACTGCTTGTTGCGTATCTAAAAGCGCCTCAGGTGTTCACCTGAGCCAAGCGCGAATGGACCGAGAGGATTCTGTCCAGACGCACCCTGAGCAACTCCCCGGCGGCGTTCAGGAGCACCAGAAACTCCTCGCCTTTGCAGGTCTCCAGGTCCTTGGGAAGCAGGGTCTCCAGGTGGTCGAGGCCATCGGCGCCGCGCCAGGAGACCGTGAGAGGGGTGCGGTGCATCACCGCCAGTTCGTATTGGCTATACAGGCCGCAGGCGATGGGCTGGTAGTCGCTCATGTCTCAACTCAAGTCTAGGCGCTGGCTTTGCGGTTTGCATCCTTGGGCAAGAATAATGACTGGAGGTCATTTAGATAATTGTGTCCACGACTGCTCACTTTCCAGCCGTCGATGGTGGTCTCCAGCAGTCCGAGCTCCAGGGCGCGCTGCATGGGCTCCGTGACCTGCACCATGGAAAGCCCGGTCGCGGCTTCGAAGTCGCCGGCTGTGAAACCCTCCACCAGTCGCAGCCGGTTCAGCATGAACTCGAAGGGCAGTTCGCTCGTCGCCACCTGGGATACGCCACCGTAGGACTTAGGCGTGCCAGCGCTCTCCAAGTAGGCGTCCGGATGCTTGAGCTTCCAGAGACGTGTGACCGCGCCTGACGCGTCTGTGAGCTTGCCGTGGGCACCGGCACCGATACCCAGGTAGTCGCCGAAGCGCCAGTAGTTGAGGTTATGGCGCGCCTGGCGCCCCGGCTGCGCGTAGGCAGAGATCTCGTACTGGGCATAACCCTGATCCGCCAGGAAAGCCTGGCAGGCCTCCTGCATCGTCCACACACTCTCATCCTCCGGCAGCAGCGGAGGGTGTGCGGCGAACAGGGTGTTGGGTTCCAGTGTCAGCTGGTAATGGGAGATGTGGGCAGGCTGCAGGGCCACCGCCTGCTCCAGATCCGCCAGGGCTTCCGGGAGATCCTGTTTGGGCAGGGCGTACATGAGATCGAGGTTGAAGTTGCTCAAGCCGGCGGCGTGGGCCTGCTCGGCCGCATGCTTCGCTTCATGGCTGCTGTGGATGCGGCCCAGCACGTCGAGTTTCTTCGCATCGAAGCTCTGCACGCCGATGGACAAGCGGGTCACGCCTGCGCTCTTGTAGCCAGCGAAGCGCCCTTGCTCCACGGTGCCAGGGTTGGCTTCCAGGGTCACTTCCGCGTCGGTCGTCAGAGGCAGGCGCGCACGTACGCCTTCCAGGATGCGGTCGATGGCCTCGGCGCTGAACAGGCTCGGCGTGCCGCCGCCGAAGAATATGGTTGAGAGACTGCGACCCTGGACCCGCGGTAGATCCTGATCCAGGTCCTTCAGCAGCGCATCCACATACACCCGTTCAGGCAGCGCGCCTTTGAGCCCATGCGAATTGAAATCGCAGTAAGGGCACTTCTTCACGCACCACGGGATGTGGATATAGAGGGCGAGTGGCGGGAGCCGGCTCATCTGAGACTAGTGGCGGGCCCGGAAATGGGCCGCGAGTCGTGCCAGGGCCTGGCCCCGGTGGCTCAACTGGTTCTTCACGTCCGGCGGCAATTCCGCGGAGGAACAGCCCTTCTCCGGCACCCAGAACACAGGGTCATAGCCGAAACCATTGCTGCCTTTCGGCGCCCGCAGGATGGAGCCTTCCCACACGCCTTCCGTCACCAGGGGCGCCGGATCCTTGGCGTGCTTCAAGTACACGATCACGCAGCGGAAGCGGGCGGAGCGGCCGATGTCCGGCACCTCCTGCATAGCCTCCAGCAGTTTCTTGAGGTTCGCCTGGTCATCCGCCTTCGCGCCTGAATAACGGGCCGAATGGATACCCGGCGCGCCTTCCAGTGCGTCCACTTCCAGGCCTGAATCGTCAGCGATGGCTGGAAGCTTGGTGTGAGCCGCTGCATTGCGGGCTTTCAGGATCGCGTTCTCGATGAAGGTGAGGCCGGTCTCCTCCGCCTCGGGCACCCCGAGGGAAGCTTGCGACACGATCTCCATGTCGAGACCGCTCAGCATGGCGTTCAGTTCTTTCGCCTTGCCGGCATTGTTGGTGGCCAGCACGACCTTACGCATGGGCCAGGGCCTCTCGCTGTCTCTGCAACAACTGCTTGATGCCGTCTTCGGCGAGCTTGAGCAGCGCATCCAGTTCATGCCGATGGAAGGCATGGCCCTCGGCGGTGCCCTGCACCTCGATGAAAGCGCCGGCCTCGTTCATGACCACGTTCATGTCGGTCTCCGCCTGGGAGTCCTCACTGTACTCGAGGTCCAGCACCGGCTGGCCGCCGACGATGCCCACCGATACCGCCGCCACGGCGCCGTGCACCGGGTCTTTCTTCAATATTCCCTGTTTTTGCAAGGTCGCCACTGCGTCCTTGAGGGCCACGTAAGCGCCGGTGATGGCGGCGGTGCGGGTGCCACCGTCTGCCTGCAGCACGTCGCAATCGAGAGTGAGGGTGCGTTCGCCGAAGGCTTCCATGTCCATGACCGAGCGCAGGGACCGGCCTATCAACCGCTGGATTTCCAGGGTGCGGCCGCCCTGTTTGCCGCGGGCGGCTTCGCGGTCGGAACGGGTGTGAGTGGCGCGGGGGAGCATGCCGTATTCGGCAGTGACCCAGCCCTTGCCCTGGCCCTTGAGGAAGCCCGGCACCCGCTCCTCGACGCTGGCGGTGCACAGCACCTTGGTCTCGCCGAAGCACACCAGCACCGAGCCCTCCGCATGGCGGGTGTAACGGCGGGTGAGGGTGATAGGGCGCAACTCGTGCGCCGCGCGGCCGGTGCGCATGGACGACTCCCGTGGAAAAGGACTTGGATTATACGACCGGAAAATATCGACGCGACTGCGGTTCGCTTAATCCATCCAACGCAAAGCCACAGCAGTGACATTGTCGCTCGAAGGCGCAGCCGTCTCTTCGGCTTCCCGCGCCAGCACATCCAGGATGTCCTGGATATCCAGATGCGAGTTGAGTTCCTTGGCCAGGTGATCTTCCTTCAGGGGCGCCCAGAAACCGTCGGAGCAGAGCAGCATCACGTCGCCGGCCATGAGCGGCTTGGGCTCGGTGATGGTGATCTGCGGGATATCCGGATCGCCGCCCAGGCATTGCTCGACGAAGTTGCGCATGGGATGGGTATGCACGTCTGCGTCCTTGAGCAGGCCTTGCTGCACCAGGAGTTCCACGGCGCTATGGTCGCGGGTGCGGGTGAAGACCTTCTGGTCGCGCATGAGGTAGATGCGGCTGTCGCCCACATGGGCCCAGGTGGCGCAGTTGTCCGATACCACGCATACCGTGATGGTGGTGCGGGGACGCAGTTCCGGAGCCAGCGCCGAGCCCAACATGTACACCGCCTCGTGGGCCTCGACGATGCTCTCGCGCAGGAAGTCGCCGGCGTCACGGATGCCGCCGCGCAGGCGCTTGAAGCAGCGCACCATGGCATCGATGGCGGCTTCGGCCGCCACGTCACCGCCGATGTGGCCGCCCATGCCGTCCGCCACCACCAGCAGGATGCGGCTGTCCGTCACCACGATGGAGGCGCGGTCCTGGTTATCGTTGCGGTTGCCCTGGCGAGTGACCTGGGCTGTCTCGACGTTCAAACGCTTCCCCCGGTGACGCAGCCCCTTCAGGGCCGGGCGCTTTGGGCACGCGCCGCGTTTAGCTTACCATTGCGAGGCCCGGCACCCTCCCTTCCGCCGCGGCTGGGATATACATGGCCCGCAGCATGACTGGTTTTGCGCGCCGCGAGACACGCGGCGATTTCGGCGTCCTGGTGTGGGAGACGCGCAGCGTCAACCACCGTTACCTGGACATGAGCCTGAGGCTCCCGGAGGAACTGCGCGCCCTGGAGGCGGAATGCCGTGAGCGCATCGCCGCCCAGGTGAAGCGAGGCAAGCTGGATGGCCAGCTGCGCTTCGAACCGGCAGCCGGCGGCAAGGCTTCCCTGCAGGTGGACGAGGACCGGGTGCGGGCAGTGGGCAATGCCCTGTCCCAGGTGGCCGGATTGATCGGCGCGGCCGGTAATGTGAATGCTGCTGAGGTCCTGCGCTGGCCCGGTGTGGTGCAGGAACCGCCCCTGGATGTGGCGGCAGTGGGCCAGACGGCTCTGAAGCTCCTGGATCAGACCTTGAACGACTTGGCCGCCGCCCGCGGCCGCGAAGGTGACCGCACCGCCACTGTCCTGAACGACCGCGCTGGGCTGATCACTGCCATCGTCGGCGAGCTGCGCAAGAAACAGGCGGGTATGACCGCCCAGTTACGGGAAAAGCTGCGCGCCCGGGTGGAAGAACTGAAGGTGCAGGTGGACCCGCAACGCCTGGAGCAGGAACTGGTGATGGTGGCCCAGCGGCTCGACGTGGCCGAAGAGCTGGACCGGCTCGAGAGCCATCTCAAGGAATTCTCCGATACTCTCAAGAGCAAGGAAGCAGTGGGCCGCCGCCTGGACTTCCTGATGCAGGAATTCAATCGCGAGGCCAACACCCTGGGTTCCAAGTCCCAGGATGCGGTTATCACCCAGCAGGTGGTGGATCTCAAGGTCTTGATCGAACAGATGCGGGAACAGGT